>JBGVMW010000294.1:0-16603 GCA_045125095.1 Lachnospiraceae bacterium | reverse complement strand
TCAGCGTACCAATACTGTCCCGCTGCACCTGTTTGTGAAAAATAACATCACAGGCATGCTGAAATCGCACCTGCTCCGCAGTAAATGATAAATTTTCTTCCATAATAAAGCCTTTCTAAGGTGAAATTGTGGTGCTCCATTACTAACTTATAATAGGTAATTGCGAAACGACAACAAGGTAGTGAACTGTCAGAATTGTTTGTGGCAGATAGCTGTTTGCTACATAGTCTATATGTGACCCTCTGAAAAACGTCGGCACTTGGGCTGTGTATTTTACAGCCTTACTGTCCGCTACGTTTGAAGGGAGCGAGAGCGCGTCAAATATAGACTATGTAGTAAGCAGTTATTTGCCACAAACAATTCTGATGCTTCACTGTCAAAATGTGTTATTACACTGCATAATTACTTTATTTCTCCAAATTGAAATTCTTCAAAAAGCTTCTTCTATGAATTGGTGTTACCCCATGTTCCTTTAATGCCTGTATATGATTCTGGCTACCATAGCCTTTATTGCTTGCAAATCCATACTCCGGATATTGTTTATCATATTCCATCATTAAGCGATCCCTTGTCACCTTGGCTATAATACTTGCCGCTGCTATCGATACGCTTTTTGCATCGCCCTTAATAATAGACACCTGCTCGTACGGAACTTCCGGTATAGTCACGGCGTCATTTAATAATATATCGGGTTCTAGGTTCAGATTCTTGATAGCGATTCGCATTGCTTCATAATCTGCATTCAAAATATTGATTTCATCGATTCTTTTTTCATCTACAATACCAACACCTACAGCAACTGCTTTTTCCATGATTTCATCATAGAGTGCCTCTCGCTTTTTCTCACTTAACTGTTTCGAGTCATTCAAATACAGGATGTCACAGTCTTTAGGAAGAATCACGGCACCTGCCACCACGGGGCCTGCTAATGGACCTCTGCCAGCTTCGTCTATTCCACAAATGTATGCTCTGTCGCTGTACTTACGTTCAAATTCCTGCATTTTATAGATTCTTTCTTTTTCTTCTTCTAATTTTTCTAATGCTTTCTTTGCTTTTTCCACCAGCTTCCGGACGCCAGTTCGTTCGTCCTGTTCATAAGCAGCTATGAAGGATGGATATTCGGTTATCTGGGTGTTTTCTAATTCTATTTTAATATCGCCTATTTTCTTAGTCATTTACAATTCCTCCTAAATATAAATTGTGCTGTTTTTAATTATACTTGATTTTTGTAGAAAAGTGCAAATGTATATTCATAACGATTATAATTCAAACCCTTCTCATACCTCCTCGTAAATCGAAAAAAGCGTGCAAGCACGGCCTCGCAAATTCAGCCAGCATGCTTACACGCTTTTCCATTCCAATATTTACTGTACCTGAAAATCCATTTTGTTGCCTACTCTAATCTTCTCTAATAATATTCTTGCTCCCCAAATACGTAGCCCAGAAATATCCACCATATACCACAATCATAACAATAACGGTTGGAATAATCGAAACTATCAAATCATCCGGATTTACCTGAACAGATGCTAATGCCAAAGCAAACTTGATTCCAAATATAGCGTGAATCATAGCCAAAACTAATGGAACAAAGAAGTAAATGCCAATCTGCTTAAGCAACGAGTGTTGTATCATCTTCTCATCTACACCAATTTTTCGTAAAATTGTATATCGCTGCTTATTGTCAGCATGTTCTGTCAACTCTTTTAATGCTAAAATTGTCACACTGGCAATCAAAAAGATAATACCAATATACATTGCAATAAATGTTACAAGAGCTGCTAATCCTTTACTGGTTTCTACCGTTACTATTTTTGTGATACCATCCAGCTCAATTTTTGAAGCTTTCAAATTTTGATTTAATTCAGAATGTGAATCACTTACCAACATATTTTCAATCTCACGACGTTCCTCATCCGTTTCCGCATTATAGTTGGCAAGCAAATAATGACGTTCTTTCATATTTTCCGGTAAATTACAGCTATCAGAAACTATAAGGATTCCAGAATTTGTATGACTTGCTGACATATAAATATAGCCATCCTGACATTCATCATACTTTGGAACATATTGATTCCCATTAATGGTAATGGTAACGTTTAGCTTTAATGCTTTATCTCTTATCACTTTCATATTCTCATAATTACAAAGCATAATGTATTCGTTTTCATTGACTTCATATGTGGAAATACCATACAATTCGGCAATCTTATTGTATTCCGATGCTTTAATAATGGTTTCCGGAATGTTATAATCTAAAAATGGATATTGCTCCTTTACTTCTGCCAGACAAGCTCCTAAGGTATCCTTCCAGACAAGCTCACTTGTTGCAAATGTAGTAACCTCCACCACATCGGTAAGAAGACTTGTATCAAATCCATTATTTTCTAAGGTTTCACTTATCTTTACTTTAGAATCTGCTATCTGCGCTTTTGAATATTTGTCATTCTCCGGCAAATTTGCTGTTTTATATAGATTTACATCTACCGGTGTCATTTCACGCAAATCCTTTGTTAATAGGTTATTTAAGGAAAGCGCCGAAGACAATACAGATATAGTTACAAACAGCATAAGACAAATAATTGTCATACTGGCTACCGTTGTATTTATTTTGTTGTTAATCTGTCTTAACACAAACATATTTGTGCCTTTTAAGTATATCGTTTTCCGCGACTGTACAATCTTTAATAAGAACCCCGACAGTGACCAGAATATAAGAAATGTCGATACGATTCCCAACGAAATCGGCAGCAGCAATTTCTCCACACTATCTAGTAATTGAATTCCTCCGGTTACTATATAATATGCATACCCCAGCATAGATACAGCAACTAAAAATACAATCACACAAAGAACCGGATTTTTCATTTTTACCTTCTCATTTTTGCGCATAGCTGTTAATAAATCAATTATCTTATATTTTGAAATTGTCAAGGTATTGAATAACATCACTGCAAAGTACATAACTCCAAAATACATACACGTTTTCACACAAGCTGCCTGCGAGAACACAAATTGATATTCTGACATATCTGCTTCAAACAGTTTTGCTACCAAAACAGACATAAGCTGTGAACCAAATACTCCCACTACCAATCCAACTACTAAGGAAAGCAAACCGATGAAAATGGTTTCAAAGAGCAGTATTTTTGATATCTGCCGCTTTCCCATTCCCAATGTCATATACAAACCAAATTCTCTTTTTCTTCTCTTGATTAAAAAATTATTGGCATATACTATCAGAAATCCCAACACAACAGCTACACAGACGGATACAATGCTCAACATATCAATCATTAACTTTATGATTTCTTTTGTGGATTCGCTTACCTCCAGCATTGCCTGCTGACTATCGATAGAGTTAAACATATAAAAAATCGCAATACCTAAAATAAGTGTAAGAAAATAAATGGAATAATCCCTTATACTTTTTCTAATATTTTTGATGGAAAGCTTACACAACATCGTTTAATTCACCTCCAAGTAAGGTTACAATTTCAATGATTTTTTCAAAAAATTGTTTTCTGCTATCGGTTCCCTTGACCAGTTCATTAAAAATTTTTCCATCCTTAATAAATAAAATGCGGTCCGCATAGCTTGCTGTAAATGCATCATGGGTAACCATTAAAATAGTAGCATTCAAAGCGTGATTCAACGTCTCGAAGCTTTCTAACAATTGTCTGGCTGCTTTACTGTCTAATGCTCCTGTTGGTTCATCCGCTAACACTAACTTGGGATTGGTAACGATCGCTCTTGCTGATGCAATTCTCTGTTTTTGTCCACCTGACACTTCATAGGGGTATTTATTTAAAATAGAAGCAATGCCCAACTGCTCTGCAATTTCTTTTACTCTGCAGTCGATTTCTGCAGCTTTGACCTTTTGAATAGTGAGTGCCAAAGCAATGTTTTCATAGGCAGTCAGCGTATCTAACAGATTGAAATCCTGAAAAATAAACCCCAATTCTTCTCTACGGAACTTATTCAACTTATTGCCTTTTAATCTGGTAATATCTTCATTATTGATGATAATGTGTCCTGCTGTCACTCTGTCAATTGTGGAAATACAATTCAAAAGTGTTGTCTTACCACTTCCACTGGCTCCCATAATCCCAACAAATTCTCCTTCATTTACGGTAAAGCTGATATTATCAATGGCTTTCGTTAAGTTAGATTTGTTTCCAAAATATTTTTCAATTTGCTTTACTTGTAATACATGATTCATTTTTATGACTTCCTTTCTTCCATACAATTTCTTGTAGCTATATCCTACTCTTTTTTAATCACACCTGCCATTGATTTCACTTACACTAACCTTACAATTTTGTAAGGCAAACAGATTATTTCATGCATTATATTCTATAATAAACCGTTATAGTTTTATAGTATATGAAACATAACAATTGCAGGCAAAAATCCATCAAACCAGGTGATTTTGCATGGATTCTGCCTGCAACCGCTACATTTCTATATAACTATTTTTCGGAAATACCATCCTCACTTCCGTTCCCTCTGCTTCCTTTGAAGATAATTCAATCCCCAAACCAAGCTTATCGCACAGCTTTTTACACAAATACAGACCAATTCCCGTGGACTTTTTACCAATTCTTCCATTCGTTCCGGTAAATCCCTTGTCGAATACCCTTTCCACTTCGCCTTCCTTGATACCAATTCCATTATCGCGAATCGCCAAAACCACACAGTCCTTCTTTTCTTCTGCTGTAAACACAATTTCAGAATTTTCATTACATCTGTATTTAACACTGTTTTGAATGAGCTGATTCAACATAAAATTGCACCACTTTACGTCAGTATATAGTTCCACTTCTCCGTTGTGTATCTCAATTTTAATTTTCTGACTGATTAATATCTGCTTATTATTTTTTATTGCAGGATTTACAATATCCTTTACCTTACATTTTGCAATGCAATAGTCCTTATTTGCATGGTTACTTCTTGCATAATATAATGCTTGCTCGATGTAACCTTCAATTTCATTCAATTCCTCATCTATCCGTCTGGTCACATCGTTTTTATTATTCTCAATTATCATCTTTGATGTTGCAATTGGCAACTTGATTTCATGAATCCATAATTCAATGTAATCCTTGTATTCCTGCTGGGCATACTTGTAACTATTTACATTTTCAAGCATGGATTTGGCGGTCTCCTGCAATACCTTCTCTAACATTTGTTCTTCCAAGGAATTTGGCGTTTGCAACATTTCTACAACCAGATATTTCTCATCCAATTGCTCTACGTTTCTTTCTATATCATCATAGAAGCTCTTCTTCCTCCGATACTCCAGATAATTTCCAACCAAATACCCTGCAACAATGCTACATGCCATATACACTCGGATAAATACATAAATGTCATACAGCAACAGAAAAATCTCTGTTGTTATCACCCCAGCAAGCAGAAGCATACCTGTCTTCCACCGTTCCCATATATATCTTGAAAATTTCATACTACCCATTCTCCACTACTCTGCTATGATATACCCTTGCCCACGTTTTGTCTCTATTACGTTTGTTTCCCCTAACTGTCCTAATTTGTTACGCACTCTTGTTATATTGACTGTCAACGTATTATCATCAATAAATGCTTCGCTGTCCCAAAGATAGTTCATTAGATCTTCTCTAGAAACAATGGTTCCTTTATATTTTATAAGATATTTGAGTATTTTTAGTTCATTTCCGGTCAATTCTATCTTGTTGCCATCCTTCTCAATCCGGCTCTTTGAAATATCCAATATAAATCTGCCACATTTGATTTGTTCTTTTTCTGTCACATTACTGGTACGCTTTAAAATTGCAACGATTTTTGCTAATAAGATCTGCGTATTAAATGGCTTTGTGACATAATGATCTGCTCCATAATTCATGGATAGCAGTTCATCTAATTCATTATCCCTGCTGGTAATCATAATGACCGGTACATCAGATATTTTTCTTATTTCCTTTAACAAATACTGACCATCCTGATTCGGAAGGTTGATATCTAGCAACACCAAATCTGCATGAACTGCCAATATATCATTTACCGTATTGTCATACTGCACTAACCCAATGGCTTCATAACCATTTCGCTTTAAAAAGATTTCTAATTCCTGACGTAGTTTCTCGTCATCTTCTGCAATTACTATTTTCTGCATAACCATCTTTCCTTTTGCTGTTTTTGCCCAATAATTGTTCAGCACCGAACCTATGAAAGACTCGATGCTGAATAATTCTTTAATTCGTAAGCATTTTCATTTCTGTCAGTGGCCAGAAACGACACCATGCCCTACCCAGGATAATATCTCTTTTTATTGGACCAATGATTCGGCTGTCTGTGCTGTGATTGCGGTTATCACCCATTACAAAATATTCATCCTCTGCAAGTGTGATTTCTTCCTCCGCCAGATACCCTTCCTTGATCACCTCACTACCATAAGATTCCTCTAGTTCTTCCCCATTGATATATATTTTTCCGCCTGTAACTTGCACAGTTTCTCCAGGTAAACCTATAATTCGCTTAATATAGTGGGTTTTTCTTCCATCATTTTCCATTACAGGAAATACAATAATATCAAATCGTTCCGGATTATGAAACCGATAAGACAGCTTGTCCACAATCAGATTATCACCATCCATCAACGTATATTGCATGGATTCCCCTTCTACAATCGTTCGCTGTCCCACAAAGTGTACAATCAGATATACCACTGTTAATGTAACAAGAAAACAAACAATATAACTTAGTATCTCTTTTTTGAGTGATGTTTTTTCTTCTTTCTTTTCTTCTACTCTCATTTACTTTGTTTCATCTCCATTCTCTTCTGACTCTGTTTTGTCATTCTTACCGGACTCTGGAAATTCAAGTGTAATCTTACCCAGTCTGCCACTTCTGAAATCTTCTAATATCAGAGCTGCTGCCTTGTCATAATTAATTTCCTCGCCCTTTATGCATCCTCTTTTGTTTGCAACTGCTTCTAGAATCTCTACATCCGTTCCTTCTTCTTCCAATTCATATCTTGCTTTCAAAAAGCCCGGATACTCTTTGCGAAGTAATTTAAGGAGTTCTAATGTCAACTCCTGAATATTTAATATTTCATCCTTTATGGAGCCAATGAGTGCCAGACGTAAACCTACTAACTGGTCTTCAAACTTTGGCCACAAAATGCCGGGTGTGTCTAACAATTCAGTGGTTTTATTCAAACGAATCCACTGTTTTCCTTTTGTAACTCCCGGTTTATTTCCTGTCTTTGCACAGGCTTTTCCTGCATAGGAATTGATAAATGTAGATTTACCTACATTTGGAATTCCCACAACCATTGCACGCACTGGTCTGTTTAAGATACCGCGCTTTCTGTCGCGCTCAATCTTTTCCTTACAAACCTCCTGCACCGCTTTATTAACAGAAGCAGCTCCTTTCCGTTCTCTGGCATCCATTTTTACCACATAATACCCTTTTGCTTTAAAATAACTGCTCCAGTTATTGGTTGCCTCAGTATCTGCTAAGTCTACCTTATTCAATATGATCAGACGATATTTGTTCTGTCCTAATTTATCAATATCGGGATTCCTGCTGCTAAGTGGAATTCTGGCATCAACCACCTCAATTATCAAATCAATTAATTTGATATTTTCTTCCATCATACGCTTTGCTTTTGTCATATGTCCCGGATACCACTGAAAATTCATAACTACCTCCATTCCGGCTATACACTGCCCTCTAATCGTTCATAAAAGGTAACGATTCAGTACAGCACAGTCCTATCCTAAATAGTTGACCTAAAAGAACTTTATATCATACTTATATCTCGAAAAGACGCTCCGCGAAGCCAGACTTTTCCGGCAATTTCACTTTTTAAGACATTTCCAATATTGGCATGTCTGCTGTCTTCACTATTTCCTCTGTTATCCCCTAACACAAAATACTCATCTTCTCCCACTATCAATTCCTGGCTGGCTAATCCACTTTCCTTTATAGCAGAAGCTTCATAATCCTCCTCTACGGCATCACCATTTACATAAATAACACCATTTTCTATCCAAACGGTATCTCCCGGAACTGCGATTACCCTCTTTATGGAAAGATTCGTTTCCTTGTTGCCATTTGGATAAAAAGCAATGATATCCCCTCTCTTAGGCGACGATACCATATATACAAATCGATTTAACCATACGGTGTCTTGATTATGTATCCCCGGCTCCATAGATTGTCCCGATACCTTTGTCTGTATACCAAGAAAATACACAAGGATTGCCGCCAGCATCACCATGATAATCATTTCTATCACTGTAACAATTACATATTTTACTTTTTCACGACTAACTCTTTTCTTTTTCTTATAAAAATGCATTTCACTGCTCATACATTTACTCTTTCTAACTGTGAAAAAAAGGGAACAAGCTTTTCAGTTTGTTCCCTACAGTTCAGTACTTATTTAACAAGCTCTTTAACTTTTGCCTTCTTACCGATACGTCCTCTTAAGTAGTTAAGTTTAGCACGTCTTACCTTACCTCTTCTTACTACTTCGATTTTATCGATAGATGGAGAATGCAATGGCCATGTCTTCTCAACACCTACACCATTAGAATTCTTACGAACAGTAAATGTTTCTCTGTTGCTTCCGCCCTGTCTCTTTAATACAGTTCCTTCGAATACCTGAATTCTTTCGCGGTTACCCTCTTTAATCTTAGCATGTACACGAACGGTATCTCCAACATGGAATTCGTCTACGCTTGCTTTTAACTGTTCTGCTTCAATACTTTTAATAATTTCCTGATTCATTTGTGTGACCTCCTACACTAATTTCGATGTTCTTAATACAATCCGTAACAGAGGACCATCTTTCTTTTCACAACATTAATACATTATCATAACCACTGCATAAATGCAAGCATTTTTTTACTTTTTTATCAATGCATCTACTAGTTCCGGGTAAACAATCTCACCTGTTTCCCTGTCAAACAGACGATATTCTTTTCCACTTTCCGAATTACCTCCATCCCACCAGAAACATGTAATACCGGCTTCTTCACCCTTTTTCATAAAATACGCCGTCCATGCTGTCCGGTCGTCTATGTTATCTTTGTCCATTACACCGAATTCTGTAATCACCGCTGAAATTCCTTTTTCTGTAAAGAAATGACGAATACGTTTCATACACATATCGACATCGCTCACATCCCATGGATTCTCCTTATCCCAGTTTGCCGTCTCCGTAGCTACCATAGCAAAATTATATGGTGTATAGGCATGTATCGACACAATGATATGTTCATCCTCCGGCACAACAAGACTTTCAAATGCTTCTAACAGATTTGAACCGGAGTAAGTTGGTATAAACAAATACCGTTCTTTGTTATTGCCTCCCTGCTCACGGATAATGTCTACAAATAACTGATTCAAATAATTCAGTTTCTTATTTGCACACTCTGTTCCCCCTGACCATTCATATACGCTGTCAAACATACGTGGTTCATTCATTGCTTCAAATAACAAATGCTCATCATACTCTTTAAAATAATTCCCTATCTGTCCCCAGACATTTCGCATCTGCTTCTCTGCAATGCTGTAGTCCTCCGAACCAAGTTCATACCAGGTATCATGATGGGCATTAATCACAGCATAGCAATCTGCTTCAATCGCATAATCTACTACTTCCTTTACCCGCGCCAGCCATTCTTCATCAATCATTCCGTTTTCATCAAGATGATTCTCCCATGTGACCGGAATGCGTATGGTTGTAAATCCTGCGTCTGCTACCTTCTTTATAAACTCTTTTGTCACCACAGGGTTACCCCATGCCTGCTCATACTTACTGATATCATCATAGGCATTGCTGTCATTTACCTCTAAGGTATTACCAAGGTTCCAGCCAACGCCTAACTTTTTAACAATATCTGTCTGCCCTACTGTTTCAGAAGCACAACCGGATATTCCAAGCAGCACACTGAACAGCAACAGAACTACCATGTTCCTTCGAATTTGTCCCATCAATGTACGTTCTCCCACTATGCCATCCATGAAAGAATCACTTTTCTGAGTGCCTTATCCGTAGCAATGGTTCGATAATTCTCGATATGATACAGTCCCTGTTTTCCATTCTTACGAATCAGCTGACACTCCAGTATCAGACCATTCTCTTGATTTAATGTAAATTTCTGCGATTCCGGAATAGTCGTATTCTCAAACTGGAACAATATGTATTCATAGTTAAAATTGATTACCTGTACTTTCTGCCCATTTTCTAATATCAATTTTTGATTTGAATTAATACGTGGCAGTTTTCTGTTGGATATATTAATTGGTTCTAATCGCCCTTTAATATTTCTTTTGATGTTAAAGAATGCAGAGTTACCACCTATAATTTCTGTCGGATGTGATGGCTCCCGGTCATAAATAATGCTATATAACTGCAAACGGTTCTCTTCATCCGCCGGCAAAAACTGCATAGAATATTTCCAACGCTTGCCCACCTGCGCCACATGAACAATTTTTGCTTTCATATGCGCCACATATCTACCTTTTTCCTCTTTGATCGTCAAGCTGATTTCTTCATTGTCCGGAATATACTCCGGATATTGCAAATAGAAAGAAACACCACCCTCAGATATGTTATCTGTCATTACCTTCATATGTCCTACGCTCATATCCAATTCCATCGGAATGTTTGCATAAAATCGCTCATATTTACGATAAATATCACGACCAAACAAGAACATAACTGCCATAACAAGATCATACAGATTAGAAATCTGCCAGAATATAACAATAACATACACTAGTGTATGATTTTTTATGGAAATATACAACGACATAATAAGTGCTATCATAGATAGCAGAATTAACACCAGATGCGGCAATGCCATTTTTAAGCGGTCAAAAAATGTCTCATTGACTTTTTCTTTTTTGGTAACGGCAAACTTACGCTTCTTAATACCAAATGTTTCCAAAATAACGCCCGGCAGGAGTTTTGGGAACAAAATCGTATCATAAATCGTAGTCAAGCGTGTACTTCGCACCTTAGAGGATAAACTCTTAAGAGCAAAATTATATAATAGAAAATGTGGCAACCAGAAAATCAACATTTCTATCCAGGTTGCTCGAATAATTACCCATCCAAAAATACCACAGACAATTGGGGCCAGAATAAATATTAATTTTCTAAGTGGCGTATACCAATAAAGCAAGGTTGCCATATAAGAAAAACGCTGCCCCAACGTTAATCCTTTTTTAAAAAAAATTGGTATCTGGCGGAATGTCTGTATCGTACCTCTTGCCCAACGCTCACGCTGACGGAATAAACTTTTCAAATCCGTCGGTGCCAAGCCATGGGCATGTACACCTTCCACTGAATAGCCTTTGTACTTCTTACTTTGAATTAAAAATCCGGTTGCTAAATCTTCTGTAATGGCTTTTGTATAAAAACCACCAACCTCATCTAACGCTTTTCTGGATAAAATTGCATTACTTCCTGCAAAAATTGCAGCATTGGTGCAATTTCTTGAAAGCTGAATGGTTCGAAAGAAGAAATCCTGTTCGTTCGGTACATTTTGCTCTGAATACAAATTATACTGGAATAAATCATTATTATAAAATCCTTGTGGACTCTGGATAAATCCTACACGTTTTTTCGGGTCTTCTTTTTCACGTTTCAACCATATACCATTCTTCTTATAATAACGATCTCTGAAAAAATATGGAACCAAAGTAGTCAGAAAGTCATGCATTGGTATCATATCTGCATCAAAAATGGCAACCAGCTCACTATGCACATGCTCCAATGCATGGTTTAAATTTCCTGCTTTTGCTCCCTCATTGTTGTCTCGTCTGAAATAGCCTACTTGAAATCTTTCAGCTAATTCTCTTACCCATGGTCTGTCTGTATCGTCACAGATATAAATATGTACCTTACTCTTATCCGGATAATCCATATTCACAGCACCATTGATTGTTTTTAATAGAATTTCGTATGGTTCATCATACGTTGGTATCAACACATCTATTTCCGGATATTCCTCCTCCGGTACCTGTGGACAATCCGGTTCAAAACTGTTCGCCATTCCTGACAAATACTGGGCAGCTTCAAGAAAACCTATTATTTCTGCTACCAACAATAAAAAACCTGCAATTAACACTGGCAGACCTTTTCCCCATGGAAGTGTAGATGTTGCACGCCATAATGCATATATAATTGTGGTTACAATTGCCGCAATATATATAAGATTCCTTTTTAATACCATTTTGTTCCTCCCAATCTACAATAGTGGCTGATGTATATCTTCAGCTCCTATTTCCTTTAACCATCGTACTTCCTTTTCTGTCAGCTCTGCCTTTTCTAACATATCCGGTCTTCTTTCTCTGGTTCGCAGTATTGATTGTTCTCGCTGCCATTTCACAATGTTTGCATGATGTCCTGATAAGAGAATTGGTGGCACTTTTTTTCCATTCCATTCTTCTGGTCTTGTATATTGGGGATATTCCAGCAAATTATCCTGAAAGGATTCAAATTCTGCTGAAACATCATTGTTCAACACTCCCGGTATCAATCGGGAAATAGCGTCAACCATTACCATTGCCGGCAGTTCCCCGCCAGTAAGCACATAATCACCTATGGAAACATAATCTGTAACGATTTCCTCCAAAACACGTTCATCAATTCCTTCATAATGTCCGCATAAGAATATCAAATCTTCTTCTTTTGCATACTCGCCTGCCATTTTCTGCGTAAACGTAGGTCCTTGTGGTGTCAGATAAATTACCCTTGGACGGTAGCCTATTTTTTCCACCAAATAACAATATGCATCATACACCGGTTTTGCCTGCATAACCATGCCGGCTCCTCCACCATATGGATAATCATCTACCCTGTTATGTTTATTTCCAGCAAAATCTCTGATATTCACTGCCTCTATGGACAACAGCCCCTTTTCTACCGCTCTCCCAATAATGCTTGTGTGTAATCCATTCATTACCATATCCGGAAATAATGTTAATATATAAAACTTCATGTCTTACTCCAATCCTGGCATAAGATAAACTACCATTTTCTGATTCTCAATATCAATCAACCGAATGCAGTCCTTAATGGCAGGAAGCAACAATTCGCCTCCGTCTGCCTTTTCAACTATATACACATCATTTGCACCTGTTGGAAGTACATCCTTCACAATTCCTAAATGATTGCCATCCTCTTCTTCCACTGCAAGACCAATCAAATCTGCAATAAAATATTCATCTTTTTTCAACTTCACTGCATTTTTACGGGTTACAAAAAGGCTCATACCCTTGTATTTTTCAACATCATTAATATTGTCAATTCCTTTGAATTTCAAAATCACAAACTGCTTAAAAAATTTAACGCCCTCTATCTCCAGAATAAGGCATTCTTTTCCAGTGTCTAATATAACTTCTTTTAACTTTTTAAATCGCATGGCATCATCTGTAGTCGGAAATATTTTCACTTCACCACGAATGCCATGGGTGGATGATATCACACCTACCTGTAACATGTTCTCCATTGTCAAATAACCTCGAATTTTTTATCATATTTGGTAACTATTCAGAGTCATGCCAATTAAAAACAGACTGTTAAAACTCGCCTGATAAAGCCTATTCAACATGAGCAAAAGAAAATCCTCGAAGAGGTGATTTTGCGAATAGCGTTTCTGAATCGCTGCATAGTCACTAACATTTTACCATTATACCTTAATTTTCGCATTTCGTATAGGTTTTATTCAAAAAAAAGACAGGTTTTCCAACCTGCCTTTTTTATCGGTTACTGTACAATATCGACAACAACCTTCTTATCTTCTCTTGATGCTGCTGCTTTCACAACAGAGCGGATTGATTTTGCAATACGCCCCTGCTTACCGATAATTTTACCCATATCTTCCTGTGCAACACGCAATTCAATTACAACGGCCTTATCTGTTTCTTTTTCTGAAACGACAACATCCTCAGGCTTATCAACTAGGGATTTTGCAATAACTTCTACTAATTCTTTCATCAGTTCACCTCCACTAGCTACAAATCGAATTATTTTTCGATACCAGCCAATTTAAGAATCTTGCTTACTGTTTCAGTAGGCTGTGCTCCGTTTGCCAACCATTTCTTAGCTAATTCTTCGTTTACATTGAATACGCTAGGATTCTTAGTTGGATCGTATGTTCCGATTTCCTCGATGAATCTACCATCTCTTGGAGATCTGGAATCTGCTACAACGATTCTATAAAAAGGTGCCTTTTTCTGACCCATTCTTCTTAATCTAATCTTTACTGCCATTTTTCATTTCACCTCCTTGAAATAATCACTCTATGCTAAAAGGGAAGTTTAAACTTGCCTCTTTTACCGAATCCCATCTTCCCGCCCATCATACCAGGAAGCTGTTTCATCATTTTTTTCGATTGTTCAAACTGTTTCACCAATCGATTCACTTCTGCAATATCCACACCTGCACCTTTTGCAATACGATGCTTTCTGGATGGATTCAACAAATCCGGATTCGCACGTTCCTTTGGTGTCATGGAAAGAATGATGGCTTCTATCTTTCCTAATGCCTTCTCGTCCACCACAGAATCAATGTCCTTAATTTGAGACATACCCGGAATCATAGAAAGTATACTGGACATACCACCCATTTTTTTCATCTGGTTCATACTTTCTAAATAATCGTTGAAATCGAATTTATTCTTTTTAAAACGTTCCTCCATCTCTTTGGCTTTTTCTTCATCGATATCTGCCTGTGCTTTCTCGATTAATGTCATCACATCACCCATACCTAAGATACGGGAAGCCATACGTTCTGGGTAGAACTGTTCTAAGTCTGATAATTTTTCGCCCATACCTACATATAGTATCGGCTTACCGGTTACCGCACGAATGGATAAGGCGGCACCACCTCTGGTATCACCATCCATCTTTGTGATGATTACACCGTCAGTTCCAATCTTGTTATTAAAAGTCTCTGCTACATTTACTGCATCCTGACCTGTCATGGCATCCACAACTAATAATGTCTGATGTACAGTAACAGCATCCTTAATCTCAACCAATTCGTCCATCATTTCTTCATCAATCTGAAGACGTCCTGCTGTATCGAGAATGACAAGATTATGTCCATTTTTTTCTGCATGCTCCATTGCTGCTTTTGCAATATTTACCGGCTTGTGGGTGTCACCCATTGTAAAGACATCCACACCTTGTTTTTCACCATTGACCTGCAACTGCTTAATTGCCGCTGGTCTGTACACATCACAGGCTACTAACAACGGCTTTTTGCCCTTCTGCTTGAATTTACCTGCAAGCTTTGCAGTAGTCGTTGTTTTACCAGCACCTTGAAGTCCACACATCATGATTACTGTAGTTGCCTTACCCGGCTGTAAGGCAATCTCTGTTGTTTCAGAACCCATCAGATTGACTAATTCTTCATTTACAATCTTAATTACCATCTGACCAGGATTCAAACCATTCATGACATCCTGTCCCACAGCACGTTCCTGCACTGCCTTGATGAACTGCTTTACTACTTTAAAATTAACATCTGCTTCCAGCAAAGCCATCTTAACTTCTTTTAATGCGGTCTTCACATCTTCTTCCGTCAACCGGCCTTTACTTCGCAGCTTTTTAAATACATTTTGAAGTTTATCTGTTAAACTGTCAAAAGCCATTATAATTCCTCCAAAATCTCACCTGTTATCTGCTCAATCTGAGACAGCAACGTTTTCATATCCATCTGCTCATACTGACTGGTTAACTGCTGAATGTGATTCACATGTTCCTTAATATAAAGAAACTTCTCAACCAGATGCAGACGTTCCTCATAACTATTTAACTGCTTTGAACATCGTCTCACCAAATCATGTACGCCTTGCCTGCTGATACCACGTTCCTCCGCAATTTCGCTAAGCGAATAATCATTTAATACAAATTCTTCGTACACCTGCTTCTGATTCTCGGTCAGAAGTTCACCATAGAAATCAAATAGCAATGCTTGTTCTACTAATTTATCCATATTCTCACACCGCCTTTATGGCTACACTGACTCAACAAAAGCTACTATACACGAAAAAACAGATGGTGTCAAGTATTTTTTCTTTACACTTAAGATTTTTATTTTTCTCCATTATAAAGTTACTTTAATCCGAATTTTAAGGATACCTAATTTATTCATCAAATTCCACTGTAACATAATACCCTCGTTCCGTCACTTTCACTTCTTTCACTATGCCTTCCTTACTCTGCAAACGCTCCCTAGCCACATAATTACCAGACATCCCCACGGCCGGTACAATCGTATAATAATATGATGTAGGTAAAATTCCTTCTATAATCTCAACCTTTTGCCCCGCCTCCACTAAGCCAGGACGTTCCATTTTAAAATCCATTTCCCGCATTGTTCAGTCCCCTTTCTGATATATAAAAAGATAGGTAATTGCGAAACGCCAACTAGCTAGCGAATTGTCATAATTGTTTGTGACAGATAGCTGTTTGCTACATCGTCTATATGTGACCCTCTGAAAACGTCGGCACTTAGGCTGTGTATTTTACAGCCTTAGTGTCCGCTACGTTTGAAGGGAGCGAGAGCGCGTCAAATATAGACTATGTAGTA
>JBGVMW010000293.1:0-1710 GCA_045125095.1 Lachnospiraceae bacterium | reverse complement strand
GTTACGCTAAACGGACGGCTCAAGCAGATAGACGAATATGAACAGCTCATCATGCTGACCGACGGAAAGAAAATACCGATTCAGGAGGTTTACTCCATAGAATCAGACCTCTTCCGTGGGATGTTTGACTAATCAAAACGGTTGAAATATTCATGAAAATGTGATATAATAAACTCAACGATAAATAAGAATTTGACGAGGTGATTGTGATGACGGAAGATAGTTTGATCATAACAATCCAAAAAGTTGATAAAGATACAGAAACAGCAGAAGCATTGCTTGGATTTGTAAAAAGCTTCTCTTGGGAAGAAGTGAAAGAGCATACGGTTCGCGTGATCAAAAATTGGGAGTTTAAGGAATGGGAAACGCCATTCGTAGCAATGGCAGACGGTTGCATTGTCGGAATGGTAACCATTATGGAGTCGGATTATTATCCCTTGCCCGAGATATTTCCATGGATATCAACGCTGTTTGTTTCCGAAGAATATCGCGGCAAGAGGATCAGTAAAAAGCTAATTGATTTTGCAAATGAGTATGCGAAAGGTATTGGCTTTGATAAAACGTATATCCCATCAGTACATATCGGGTTATATGAGAAGTACGGCTACACCTACATAAAAGATATAGTGAATTACGGTGGAGATATTGACCGCTTGTATGCTAAGGAATTAAGATAGTTATTGATAAATTCCAATAGGTCGAACAGTTAGGAAAATAAGAATTTGACGAACGCCAATCAATATTTTTCAAAAAAGGTATTGACTCTCACGCTCCGTCATAGTGTATACTTTTGTTGTGAGGTGATGAAATTGAAAATGCAGATTAAAGAATTTGCCGATTTTACGGGAGTCAGTGTGCGCACACTGCACTACTACGATGAAATAGGTTTGTTGACGCCAGCCTTTGTTGATAAAACTACAGGCTATCGTTTTTACGACGAAAATTCTCTTCTTCGTATGCAGGAGATTCTTTTTTACCGTGAACTTGACTTTTCTTTAAAAAGCATCGGAGAAATTTTGTCATCCCCGAATTATGACAAAAACAAGGCACTGAATGAGCAAAAACACCTTCTCACACTCAAAAAAGAGCGATTAGAGCGGTTAATTTCTGCCATTGACGGTGCCGTGAAAGGAGAAAATGTTATGACAGCGTTTGACAACAACGAATTCGAAAAATACAAAGCAGAAGTGAAAGAAAAATGGGGCCAATCGGATGCTTACAAGGAGCACGCAGAACGGACGAAAAATTACTCAAAACAGAAGTGGAATGACCTTGCAGCGGGAATGGACTGCATCATGGCAGAGTTTGCCATCTGTATGAAAAAAGGTATAGCGCCTGACTCCGCAGAAACGCAGAGCCTGGTAAAAACATTACAGAATCACATCACCGAGAATTACTATTTATGTACAAATGAAATTTTGGCGGGTCTCGGGCAAATGTATGTTGCAGATGAGCGCTTTAGAAACAACATTGACAAGCACGCTGATGGCACTGCAGCATTCATCAGTGAAGCGATTCAGCTTTTTTGCGGCAAGTAAATTCCAATTTGTCAAATGGTTGTACTGGCGTGGGAGCGCCCTAAGGCTCCCCTTGTCAGGGGAGCTGGGCAGGTTACAATTTGAAGTGCAACACCCAAAATAAAATAAGACAATATGCGAACCATAGTGTAAAATGTAGTTGCTACACAAACAAACTACACGGAGGTAAGCA
>JBGVMW010000292.1:0-8192 GCA_045125095.1 Lachnospiraceae bacterium | reverse complement strand
TATTTTTTCTATGTATGAATATAGGAGGTTGCTCATGGGCGATGGAAAGAAATTAAAAGAACACATTGATAACAAAGGTACCAATGTGCGTAAGATTGCTAAAGAAACCGGCATCAGTGCCACTACACTTTATACTATTATCCAAAAGGATACCAACATCAGATTTGACTTTGCTCTCCGTCTAGCGAATGCCTTGGAGATTGATGTAAATGAGATATGCTCCGCAAGTCCTTTCTCTGGAGCCATTACAGAAGAAGAAATCTACCCTACCCTTCCGGATGGTTTGAATGGTGCCTTGGATTCCAGCAGAATAAAAACATACTTAAAATATTCTCTCTATCCACTCATGCACCTATTCGGTAAGAACAGTATGCCCGATGTGGATAATCTGCTCACTTCCTTTTATCAGTTGGATGATGAAGCCCGGAAAGAGGTTGTGGAAACGATACAATTTAAGCTGCAGTATCATAAGGATGCGGAGAGGGCAGAACAGGTAAAACAGATTAAAGGATGGTAAAAAAATAGCTCCAGTGAATATGTGTGTTCACTGGAGTTTTGAATTATAATACAGGATTTTCCTTAAAATAGATATTCAAATTTGTGTGTCTTTGTAATGAATGCAATTCCTCTCGTATGTATCTCCACGATGCTGGGAAACTTTCCGGAACTCCATTAACAACTTCCATATCAAGAAACTTTATGAATAATGTTTCTTTTCCCATGAATTGTTCATAAAACGCTTGCGAGTATTGTGATTTTAGCTCATCGCTCAGATTAAGTTGGTTATATAGCGCATGATCTAAATTACTGGATAAATAGTAACATCTATACGGTATTCCTTTAATGTTATCACACGTAAGAAGATAATCCATAATTTCTCGTTTATGCTTATTTCTGTCTATTACCTTTTGCGTATTTTTACAAGAAATTTTTTCCGTTGAATATACTATTTCCGTGCTATCTCCTTGTATAATATTCGAATCATCAATATACGCGCCATCCGTATCAAAAATTTGTACTATTTGCCAAATATCACTAAGTTTTAGTTTCTTATCCTTCCTATATTTATCGACAAATTTATAAATCTCCTCTTCAACATTACCTTTGTCAATATTTTCATCTGAAGTAATATCACCATGGGTAAACTCAAAATGGATATCTTTGTATCTATATATCTTTTTAAATATATTTTCTAAAGCCCTTTTATCTGTGGCTCCTTCAACAATAAAAATAACTGCTTTATCCATACTTAAAGCATCATCTCCTTTGAACACTACTCCATCCGCTAGCTATTTTTTAATAATTCCATGAACTCTGCTGAAAATGGAATTTGAACATTAGTTTCTTCCGTATTACCTGCTTTTCTAAACGCATAGCCCATATCTTGAAGGTCTGTATCATCATAAAGTTTCTCTTTTTGACCTCCTAAAACAATAGTCCTTATATAAAAATCTCTACGATTATGCGTCTTTTCTATTCCTTTAAGAGAAATATATCTATTATCTGGATTAATAGTTGAACAAACAATATTCTTCTTATCCAACTTCTCCATTACACGTAAATTATGTGAAGTAAATATTAACTGCCCTTTAGCCTCTTCTGCCAAAACACCTATTAATTCGCCTAACAGATATTCAAAGATTCCAGCATCTAGCTCATCAACAACAAGACATACTCCCGGATTATTATATAAAGAAATTAAATAATTTAACAAGGAAATAATTCGTTTAATACCTTCAGATTCGTATTTCGTTAAGAATCTCTTTCCATCTCTATTTGAATAGACTTCTACTTGGACAATATTAATTCCGTCTTTATTTTTTTCCTCGTTTGTTTTAACAAGCTCAATTGATAAATTCGGTATAATAGCCTTTAATGCGATATTGATAGCAGCAACAATTTTCTCAAGCTTATTAAAAATCTCTTCTGGAAAATCACCTCGACCATTAATAAACAATGGAATACATCCTTGCATAACCTCATTTTCCGATTCAGTATGAACATTCACAGGAATAAAAGCATTTGAATAATTAACACCCAACTGGTTTACTTTTACAACTTGGAATCTCATTCTTGCAAAATCAAATAAAGCCTTTACCACATCCGAAAATGCCATTTCTTCTTCATTTTGGTTTTCAGCTTGCAATGATTTATTTATTACATCATTAAAATACAAAGATACATTTTTTTGTGCACAAAATACTGCAAGATTTTGTACAGAATTAAAGAAACGAATTCTAGATAATGCACTCTCATCTTTCGTTACAATACGAGTTGGTGTATTTTCGAGAATAGACTGTGTATCATAATAAGGATTGCAGAATGATACATTTCTCTCTTTCTTCCATGAACCGCCTCTTTGCCAATATATTATATTTTCCGAAAAAATTTGAATCTTCTTTTCCTCTTTATATCGTTTTAACAATAACTCATATCTAGCTTTATACTTTTTCTCCGCACATTCGATATAGAATACTGTAGAAATTTTCATCATCTTGTTATCATTAAACATACCCTCATATTCATCATAAGAAATAGTATTTCCACTCATAATATGTTGCAATATATCAAAAGCTTCAATAATAGCTGTTTTACCCGAGCCATTTTGTCCATATATGCCATTAATATCTGATTCCTTTAATTCTGCTCGGTATTCAGCATTTGAATAATTTACAAATTTAATATCTCCATAATTCACATTTTTGAAATTTTCTAATTCTGTTTCCACTATTCTAACCAAACTTTTTTCATTCATAGTAGACACCCCATTTTAAATAATAATATTTTTTATCTGTTTTTATCCGTAAATTTCATTCTGTGTAATGTATATTTTACACCCATTCCGATAAAATGTCCAGTTTTATTTGATTTTCTTCAAAAATATTTATATGGACTATTATATACTTCTTTTAATCTAAAAATACCATTTTTTATATCCAAATTATCAAGTTTTTGCTCATAATAACAAAACTTTTCTAGCTTGGCACCGTTTCGGCACCGCTAACTCCATTTTTCGTTATTCTTCCCATCTATTCCAAGACGCAAAAAGGGCTCTCCGATTTCTCGGAAAGCCCTATAAAATCTAGCTTTTTAGAGACACTATCAAAGATTACTCAATGATAGTAGCAACTCTACCTGAACCTACAGTACGTCCACCTTCACGAATAGCGAATGTAAGACCCTGCTCCATAGCTACTGGGTGAATTAATTCGATAGACATTTCTACGTGGTCACCTGGCATACACATTTCTGTACCTTCTGGTAAGTTACAAACACCTGTTACGTCAGTTGTTCTGAAGTAGAACTGTGGTCTGTAGTTGTTGAAGAAAGGAGTATGACGTCCACCTTCGTCCTTTGTTAATACGTATACCTGAGCTGTGAACTTGCTGTGGCATGTTACACTGCCTGGTTTACAAAGAACCTGACCTCTAACGATATCTTCTCTCTTGATACCACGAAGTAATGCACCGATGTTATCACCAGCCTGAGCTTCGTCAAGTAACTTACGGAACATTTCGATACCTGTTACTGTTGTCTTCTGGATTTCTTCCTTAACACCAACGATTTCAACTTCTTCGTTTACATGAAGAACACCACGCTCTACTCTACCTGTAGCAACAGTACCACGACCTGTGATTGTGAATACGTCTTCTACTGGCATTAAGAATGGCTGATCTGTAGCACGCTGTGGATCTGGAACGTACTCATCAACAGTCTTCATTAACTCTAAGATCTTGTCGCCCCATTCGCTGTTTGGATCTTCAAGAGCCTTTAAAGCAGAACCTTTGATGATTGGGCATCCTTCGAATTCATACTCTTCAAGCTTTTCTGTGATTTCCATTTCTACTAACTCAAGTAATTCTTCGTCATCTACCATATCACATTTGTTCATGAATACTACGATGTAAGGTACACCTACCTGACGAGATAATAAGATGTGCTCTCTTGTCTGAGCCATAACACCGTCTGTAGCAGCTACAACGAGGATAGCACCATCCATCTGAGCAGCACCAGTGATCATGTTCTTAACGTAGTCAGCATGTCCTGGACAGTCAACGTGTGCGTAATGTCTGTTTTCTGTTTCATACTCAACGTGAGCTGTAGAGATTGTGATACCTCTTTCTCTTTCTTCTGGAGCCTTATCGATGTTCTCGAAATCTACTGCTTCACCAGTACCTAATCTTGTGTTTAATACTTTTGTGATAGCAGCTGTTAAAGTAGTTTTACCATGGTCAACGTGACCGATAGTACCAATGTTACAATGTGGTTTAGTTCTTTCAAATTTAGCTTTAGCCATTATTAGCGTCCTCCTTAAAATATAGCCCCTTATGGGCAAATTTATCAATCTAGGCTATCTATGATTATATTTCAAATCATAGATATTTTCAAGCCTATCTTTTTATACATTTTTCTTGCCTTTTCAGACATTTTTACTATTTCTTGCTATTTTAAAAACAATTCACACTTTTATATACAATATGTGAAATTATTTTGCTTTTGCAGCAAGTACTTTATCCTGAACAGACTTTGGAACCTGCTCATATTTCTCAAAGAACATAGAGTAGTTACCACGTCCCTGAGTCTTAGAACGTAAGTCTGTAGAATAACCAAACATTTCTGCTAATGGAACGAATCCTCTTACGATCTTACCACCGCCTAAGTCGTCCATACCTTCGATACGTCCACGACGAGCGTTGATATCACCGATTACATCACCCATGTACTCTTCTGGCATAGTAACCTCAACCTTCATAATAGGCTCTAAGAGTACCGGATTACCTTTCTGCATAGCTTCCTTGAATGCTAAAGAACCAGCAATGTGGAATGCCATTTCAGAGGAATCGACTTCATGGTAAGAACCATCGTATACGTTTGCATGAACACCAAGTACCGGGAAGCCACCAAGAATACCAGCCTGAGCTGCTTCTTCGATACCCTCTCCAACTGCTGGGATGTATTCCTTCGGAATCGCACCACCAACAACGGTAGATTCAAACTTGAATGTTTCTTCTGAGTTCGGATCCATTGGTGCAAATTTAACTTTACAGTGACCGTACTGACCACGTCCACCAGACTGTTTTGCATACTTACTATCAACTTCAACTGGCTTTGTAAATGTTTCTTTGTATGCAACCTGTGGAGCACCTACGTTAGCTTCTACCTTGAATTCACGAAGAAGTCTGTCTACGATGATTTCAAGATGTAACTCACCCATACCAGCAATGATTGTCTGACCAGTTTCCTGATCTGTATGAGCACGGAATGTAGGATCTTCTTCAGCAAGTTTTGCTAAAGCTTCACCCATCTTACCCTGATCATTCTTAGTCTTAGGCTCAATAGCAAGCTCAATAACTGGCTCTGGGAATTCCATAGACTCTAAGATTACCGGGTGCTGTTCGTCACAGATTGTATCACCTGTTGTTGTTAACTTAAATCCTACTGCTGCAGCGATATCACCAGAGTAAACCTTATCAAGTTCTTCTCTCTTGTTTGCATGCATCTGTAAGATACGACCTACACGCTCTTTCTTGCCCTTTGTAGAGTTTAATACATAAGAACCAGAATTTAATGTTCCTGAGTAAACTCTGAAGAATGCAAGCTTACCTACGAATGGGTCAGCCATGATCTTGAATGCTAATGCTGAGAATGGTTCGTCGTCAGATGAATGTTTCTCTACTTCATTACCATCTAAATCTACACCCTTGATAGCAGGAATGTCTGTTGGAGCTGGCATGTATTCAATAACTGCATCCAATAACTTCTGCACACCTTTGTTTCTGTATGCAGAACCACAGCATACCGGAACTGCTGTACATTCGCATGTTCCTTTTCTTAATGCTGCCTTTAATTCTTCCATAGAAGGTTCTTCACCCTCTAAGTACTGCATCATTAAATCATCATCTAATTCGCAGATTTTTTCTACTAATTCTGAACGATAAAGCTCAGCATCATCTTTCATATCTTCTGGAATTTCACAAACTGTAATGTCATCACCCTTATCATCATTGTAGATGTAAGCCTGCATTTCCATTAAGTCAATGATTCCCTTAAATTCATCTTCTTTACCAATTGGTAACTGAAGGCAAATTGCATTTTTACCTAATCTTGTCTTAATCTGTTCTACTGCGTTAAAGAAATCAGCACCTAAGATATCCATCTTGTTGATGAATGCCATTCTAGGTACGTTGTATGTGTCAGCCTGACGCCATACGTTTTCTGACTGCGGCTCAACACCACCCTTAGCACAGAAAACACCAACTGCACCATCAAGTACACGTAAAGAACGCTCTACTTCTACAGTAAAGTCAACGTGACCTGGGGTATCAATGATATTGATACGGTACTCTTTAGCACCTGCTTTTGTCTTAGCATTTTCCTGTAATGTCCAGTGACATGTTGTAGCAGCCGAAGTAATTGTGATACCTCTTTCCTGCTCCTGCTCCATCCAGTCCATGGTAGCAGTTCCTTCGTGAGTATCACCGATTTTATAGTTTACACCAGTGTAATAAAGGATACGCTCTGTTGTGGTTGTTTTACCAGCATCGATATGAGCCATGATACCAATATTTCTGGTTCTCTCTAATGGATATTCTCTTCCAGCCAAAGATTTGTCCTCCTTATTCTGCTAGACAAACTTTTCTTTCGACGACAAAAAGCAATTCCAGAAGGAACTGCTTTTCGAAACACATTCTAATATTAGAATCTGTAATGAGCGAAAGCCTTGTTTGCTTCTGCCATTTTGTGCATATCTTCTTTTCTCTTAACTGCTGCACCAGTGTTTGCTGCAGCATCCATAATCTCACCGGCTAATCTTTCTTCCATGGTCTTTTCACCTCTTGCACGAGAGTATGTTGTTAACCAACGAAGTGCTAAAGCCTGTCTTCTATCAGGTCTAACCTCGATAGGTACCTGATATGTTGCACCACCGATACGTCTTGCCTTTACTTCAAGTGTTGGCATGATGTTGTTCATTGCCTCCTCGAATACTTCGATTGCTTCCTTACCGGATTTCTCTGCAACTCTTGCAAATGCACCGTAAACAATTTTCTGTGCAGTTCCCTTCTTACCATCTAACATGATGTTGTTGATAAGCTTAGTAACCACCTTGTTGTTGTATAACGGATCTGCTAATACTTCTCTTTTCTGAATATGTCCTTTACGTGGCACGGTTCTTCCCTCCTTAATATTATCATTAATTCATCGGTACTCACATGTGGCGTTCTAATGTGTTCGTGCGCGGTCGTTCTATCTATTTCCTGCAACCTAACAGGGATATCTACAAGTTCCGGCACTAATCATAGTTCTGTTTGTGATACTCTAAATCTTATTTTGCGTCCTTAGGTCTCTTAGCACCGTACTTAGAACGCGCCTGTTTTCTCTTAGCAACACCTGCTGTATCAAGTGTACCACGGATGATGTGGTATCTTGTACCAGGTAAATCCTTAACACGTCCACCTCTGATAAGAACAACGCTATGCTCCTGTAAGTTGTGGCCTTCACCTGGGATGTAGCTAGTTACTTCGATTCCGTTGGAAAGACGAACTCTGGCAATCTTTCTAAGAGCTGAGTTAGGCTTCTTAGGTGTTGCTGTCTTAACTGCTGTACAAACTCCTCTCTTCTGTGGAGCGGAAAGGTCTGTAGCTTTTTTCTGTAAAGAGTTGTAACCCTTCTGTAAAGCTGGTGCAGTAGACTTCTTTTCTGTTGTCTGTCTTCCTTTTCTCACTAACTGGTTAAATGTCGGCATTCTTTTCACCTCCTGTAGATATTTGTATTGGCTGCAAAATTTCAGCTTTTGTATGCGCGAAATGAATGCAAGTTTCCACGCACGGGTTTCATTTTACACCTAGAATGAAGATGTGTCAAGATGATTTTTATAAAATAACGAGAGTATGTTTGGAAATTCTGATTTGTATAACTGCTGATTACTGACTACACATTAATTTGTTGGAATGGGGTAGGTACGTTGTTTCATTGTGGCAAGAGGTACGCCGATGATAGCCGTAGCAGTGTCCTAAACAGACCGAGCCAACGTCTCGGTGAACTAACTGCTAATAGGCGTTTGCGAAAGTGATAACCATCCGTAAATTGTCAGAATTGTTTGTGCAAATAGCTGCTTACTACATAGTCTATATTCGACGCGCTCTCGCTCCCTTCAAACGTAGCGGACACTAAGGCTGTAAAATACACAGCCT
>JBGVMW010000291.1:0-6468 GCA_045125095.1 Lachnospiraceae bacterium | reverse complement strand
ATTGTTATACAGCATTTTTTATTTCCCAACTACTGTAATTCTACCGCACATTATTTCCGCTTATTCTCTCATCATGGCTTATCCAATGTGCATTTTTTTGCCGCACATTATTTCCTCATCTTATTAGTCGATATATTTAATGTAACTAAAAAAAGAGAAAGAACTTCGCCCACTACAGCCAGTTCTTTCTCACACACACAAGTGCTGCAGGCAGTGCCAAAACAGGATCGCGTCCTCAACAATACGGCTATCTGCTTACAAGCAGTCACTTACATTAACTATGATAAGAAAAAACTCACTATTTATCAAGCTTTTTAACATTAAAATTTCATCAAAATCTTTTTTCCAAAAATATATGGCATTATTCAGGCCTCAGCTTGAAACCTGCCCTGTCTGCGAATCAACTGGTAATCTCCACATTCACAGCTACTATAAGAGAAACCTTATTGACTTCATAAATGGAAATGTTGTTCATCATGATATTTCCATTACCCGCGTTGTCTGTGACAGCTGTGGTACCACTCATGCAATTCTTCCTGACTTCATTATCCCATACTGCTCATACAGCCTGTTCTTTGTTCTTCAGGTTCTGGGGACTTATTTCATGCATCTTTTCTCTGTTGAAAAACTCTGTGAAAGATTTTCAATAACCCTGAAACAGCTGTATAAATGGGTTTCTTTATGGAAATCCCACAAGGAACTCTGGCTGGGTTACCTGGATAATCTTGAGACACCTTCCAGAAGTTTTATTTTTCAGCTGGGAAAAAATGATAGTTATTCATCTGTTGCTTCCTCATTTGTTTCAAGGTTTGGATTTTCTTTTCTTCAGTCTCATGCAAACCCCAAAAACGCTGTTTACTGCCAGCATGTGTTTTACCCCGATTACCGGATTCAGGTGACCACGCAACCGTGTTAGTGACATGCTTATTTCTTCCTTTTATCATTGAATCATCATGAAAAAGGAGGGTTTTACAATGTCTGATACCTGCAACGAATTAAAAAATGCTGCCGCTGTTGCCGAGTTTCGGTTCGGTCTCATTGCTCCTGTCATTCAGGGGCTTTTTCCTGACACGTCTGCAACTGCCTATTTTAAACGCATAGCCGAAAACACTTTTACCTTGCCAGATGGTTCCCACAAAAAATTCAACTATAAAACTATAGCTGAATGGGCTTACAAATATCAGAAAGGCGGTCTTGACATGCTCATGCCACAAACACGCTCTGACAAGGGAAACTCCAGGGTTCTTAATGATGAGGCAGTCTCTGAAATTTATCGTCTCAAAGAACTCTTTCCAAAAATGAACGCAACCCAGATTTATCATCATCTTGTTAAAGAAGGGTTCATTGCAGCTTCTTCCAGTGTTGACTCCGTTCAACGGTTTATCCGTAAGAACGATTTAAAATCTGCTTTAAATCCAAATCTGAGAGACCGCAAGGCCTTTGAGGAGGATTCCTTTGGTAAGATGTGGCAGGCCGACACCTGCTACATTGCCCACATTTCCGAAAACGGTGTCAGCAGACAGGTTTACTGTGTTGCCATTATTGATGACCATTCGCGACTTCTTGTTGGTGCACAGATGTTTTACAATGATAATGCTGCCAACTTTCAGAAAGTACTAAAGGATGCCATTTCCACATATGGCTGTATTCCTTCAAAGCTGCTTGTTGACAATGGCGGACCTTATGCCAATGAACAGCTTTCCATGATTTGTGTTTCCCTCGGAATAAGCCTTATCCATACCCGTGTCAGGGATGGGGCCTCTAAGGGTAAATCAGAACGGCAGTGGCGGACCATGAAATCCACATGGATTCACACTATTGATACAACTTCCATCGAGTCACTCGGGCAGTTTAATGAAATGCTTAAGGACTATGTCAGAAACTATAACACAACTTTTCACACTGGCATTGACACCACTCCCATGACTCGTTTTCAGGACACTTGTCAGAACGTCCGTCGCCCACTTTCACGCGAGTGGCTTGATGACTGTTTTTACAACCGCATTTTCAGAACTGTCAGAAATGATGCTACCGTTTCAATCAATAACACAAGCTATGATGTTCCAATGCAGTTCATTAAGATGAAAGTGGAGATTCGTTTTCTTCCCAATGACATGGATAATGCCTACATTCTTTATGAAAACACCAAATCTCCGATTCACAAAACAAACAAAATAGACAACTGTCACACCAGGCGCAACAATTCACCGGTTCTTGATTATTCAAAGATGGGAGGTAACGATTAATGTTTAATTCTTTTTATGGACTTCATTCCAATCCTTTTGACAAACAACAGTTTTCTGAAAATGACTGTTTCCGCTCAAATGATTTTGAGCAGATGACAGCCCGCCTGAATTTTCTGAAAGAAACAAGAGGTATCGGCGTTTTTACCGCAAGACCCGGCATGGGTAAATCCTACGCCCTGCGCTGTTTTGCCAAAAGCCTCAATCCGAACATGTATCACATGGAATACATCTGTCTTTCAACTGTCAGTGTTTCTGAATTCTATAAGGAATTCTGTCAGGTGCTTGGAGTCAGCGACCGTGGTGGTAAGACCGGCATGTTTCGTTCCATTCAGGACCAGATTTACTATCTTTATAAAGAAAAAAGACAGCCTCTGTTACTTGCCATTGATGAAGCCCAGTACTTAAACACAGGTATTCTCAACGACATCAAGATGCTTATGAACTATGGATACGACTCACTAAACTGCTTTACCCTGATTTTGTGTGGCGAGTCTTATTTACAGGACACTCTGAGAAAACCTGTACATGAGGCTTTGAATCAAAGAATTACCATCCGCTATAATTACGAAGGACTTACTGACTCTGAAGTTCCTGAATACATCAGACACAAACTAAAATGTGCCGGTGCTGCCCCTTCCATCATGAGTGATTCCGCGCTTTCCGCAGTCCACGGATATGTTCAGGGAAATCCCCGCATCATCGATAACATAATGACTGATGCCCTCACAATAGGTTCACAGCTTCAGAAGGAAGTGATTGATGAGGAAGTAATTCTTGCTGCTGTTTCCAATCAGAATCCTTTTGCTTAGGGGGGTGCATGTACATGATTTTTCAATGTAATTCTAACCATACCTGCGGCAAACATTCATGGACGGGCGAGATTAACATTCTCTCTCACACCCCCTATCATACCGAAGCCGTCATTAACGCAAGGGGAAGCAGTTTCCATGTCATAACAGGTTCTTATGAATATGGCAACTATCTATGTATTCCCAACATTGACTTCGGTTGTGAACTTTCATATTTGTCAGATACCTTTTGGAATACCGAAAGCATCTCACGGCACCTTGACAATCCTGTTGATGTTGAAAGTCTTGTATCAGCACTTAAGATCATTGGCTGTCTTGATGAAACTATATAAAATCTATTTTAAGGTCACGGGTATTCGTGACCTTATTTCAATGTAATCCTATACAGATTAAGCTGAAATAAGGCTACGAGTATGTGCGGTTATGACTGAAATAATTTGCTGTCATTATCATTTCCGCACTTTATGACAGGGGATTTTGACTGAAATAATTTGCAGAAATCATCTGGAATAAAGTGCGGCTTAACACTTTATCTCCTTATAAAACATATTATATATGGTACTATATGACTATATCACATTTTTATCCACATTACAATAATAACAAAAAAGAAGAGACTATATTCCTAGCCTCTTCAAAAATACTATTAAAATTTATGTTACTTATAAGTATGACCTTTACCATTGCTAATGCTATGACCATAGCCATTACCATTCCAATGATGCTTTGGATTACCACATCAAGAAAATACAGCTAAGTTTAAAGTACTTTACTTATGTCTATACCAACTTGAGGAATATCGATTTTTTTATTTGATTCAAGTATTCCTAAATCATCAAATTTCTTTACAATATTTTGTATATATTTATCTGCCTCTTCACAGTATGTAACTGTAAGACACTCAAGGTCTCCGACTTGATGAATCTCAAAAAGAATATCTGTTACAAGATTGATTCCATATGCATACAATGATTTAACATATTTCTTCAAATTTTCATGCTGATTAATAAATGTCATCATACTAAAAGAAAATGTATCCTGATTCATAATTTGTATATCACATAAATGCTTATACAAAATATTCTTTTTCGAATAACCTATCTTGTCTTTTTGAAAAGTCTTTACAATTTCATAACTACTTCTGAATGCTTCTAAGCCTCTTTTTTGAGGTTCTGAATCATTCCATGCTTTCTGATAAGCTTTCGCACGCTCCTCTAAAGAAAGATTAGCATCATTTCCCAGACATAATCTATTATGGGAGATACATTCATGTGTTGCGAATCTTATTCCCAATGCTCTTTTCATATCCATAGCAATATAGGCAGAAACATTTTCACCACTCTCTTCTATTTCGAGAATAGCATCAGCTAATATTGCCAAAATTGTAAACATTTTATCAGATTCAAAGCTTCTCGCCAAATCGGTAAGTTTATCATGGCTTACTTTTAATGTTTCAACATATTGTTTTCTGCTAGATTTTAAATCTGAAAATCTCAGATTATCATTTTTGACGGTTTCTTTATTTAACTTAATTTCTTTTAATTTCTCTAACTCATATGGATTTTGATATTTTTGCATATTAGAATATTTTTTACTTCGTTGTTCTAATATTTCATCAAACTCATTTATACCAAGCAATGAATAATAGTATAAAATACAGCATTTAATAAAAGGTGACATCGTATCTCCATCAGCAAGAGCATGCGACATATACATAATAAATTCGTTCCCTTTGATAGTTACGCCAAATAAATAATCATTTGTATCTGTGATTAATGTCACTTTTTCTTTTTGGGTAATAGAAAATGGTTTATCATTTTGTTCAAAATAAAAGTTATTATTTTCCCAAACTAATTTTACCTTTATATTTTGATGTATCAAAAGAGCTTTATTAATTGCTTCTTCCATTTTTTGAGGATTAATTTCATCAGCTAACTCTATATTTAAAACCATTAAATTCTGATTATCAGAATCTCCATAAATATAAAAACCACTACTTACTTTTTCCACTTTAACTATTCTCCTCAATATAATTGACTATATCTCCAACTGTTTGAATAGAATTAATCTCACCCTCTGTAAAAAATACATCAAACTCATCCTCTAAGTCACCAATCAGGTTAACTAAAGTAAATGAATCTAAATCCAAATCATTAATCAGATGTGTATCCATTTCAATTTTATTTATATCAATTCCTAATGTATTTGCAATAAATTTACATATATTATCTCTCATATTTTCCTTGTTCAAATTCTTGTTGAACTTTTCCTCTCTTTAGTTTACCAATTGATGTATATTCAAATCCGTCTCTATTAAAGTAGATTTCCTGGATTTTTGCAAAAAATGGTTGATTTTTGTTAAAAGACTTCAACTCTTCCACAACCTCTTTCGAATCACCCATTGTATTAACAATCGCAATTATCTTATCATCAACATATAATATACATACTTCTTCTATTTGAGTAATTTGTTTCTTGATATTAAATTCAATGTCTTCAATAGATAATTTCATTCCATTATTCATTACAATAACATTATCTTTGCGACCTAAAATACTATATGTACCATTAGGATTTTTAACAAGTTCATCGCTAATATAGTACTTATTACCAGCTAATACTTCATTAGTCAATTCTTCATTATGATAATAACCTTTCATCAATGTATCCGTCTCAACTGCAATTTTATCATCTTCATAATAAACTTTTACATCTTTAGAAAGATAGAATTCATTTATTTTTCCGCCAGGTACAGTCATAGCAATAGAACCGCCCAGCTCTGTTGCCCCATATAAATTCTGTAACAGAATACCCAAAGAATCAGCTTTTTCTTTGGTTGCTTCATCACACTTACTTCCACCAAGAATTATCAGTTTTACAAATTCCAGATTATCGCTATGTTCTACCAATGTAGAAAAGATATTTGGCGATGCAATAAGAATAGATGGTTTATACTTTTGAACGTCTTTGACAATTTTTCGAATCGTTCCAACAAATATTCTTCTTCCCTGATTTAAAAAGGTAATTACACTATTAAAGAACACATGGGAACATGAAACAGGAACATAAATATCTCCGCTGACTGACATTGCCAATATTTTTGATGAGCGACTGCATCTATTTATTATATTCTCACCTGTCAAAATAATGCCCTTTGATTTATTTGATGTTCCCGAAGTATAAAATACAGCCTCGCCATCTTTATAGTTTTCACAAATATTATCCTGTATTTCTTCCTCAAAAAAAGACAAGTCATATTTTAATAATTGTTCTTTAAATGCTTTTTCCTTTTCGGAAATAAAAACTTTGTTTGTATCACAAAATTCAATTATGTCTTTTATATCTTCTAGTCTATTATTGGGATCTAATAGTATGACTCTTTTCCCCACACATAATCCGGCATATATGCGTAA
>JBGVMW010000290.1:0-6064 GCA_045125095.1 Lachnospiraceae bacterium | reverse complement strand
TTACAATTCCGGCAAATGTGAAGAAGATTGGAAAGACAGCATTCTACGGCTGTAAGAAGCTTGCAACAATTACAATCAATACAACAAAGCTGACAACAAATAATGTTGGAGCTAAGGCATTTAAGAATATTAAGGCTAAGGTAGCGATTAAAGTTCCGGAGAGCAAATTACCATCCTATACAACAATTTTAAAGAATAAGGGTGTAAGTGCGAAGGCAACAATCGCAGCAAAAAAATAACGAAAAGATTACTTTTCACAGAAGGGAGTCTGCCGTGTGTGGGCTCTCTTTTGACGAAAAAGAAGGTGGAGACATCGAAGGATAATATTAAGAAATGGGCTGGTAATGTACTATACGGTGTATTTCTTATAGTATTGGTTTGGTTTATCATTACCTTTGTCGGACAGAGTACAGTGGTAAATGGTAGTTCTATGTATGATACATTAGAAAATGGTGATCGACTTTGGGTTAATAAACTGAGTTATCGGTTTAGTAAACCGGAACGGTTTGATATTGTGGTATTTCCGCATAAAGAGAAAAATGGTTCTTCTTCCTATTTTATTAAACGTATTATAGGTTTACCGGGAGAAACGGTGCGAATGGATGAGGATGGTATCATTTATATAAATGAGGAACCGTTAGAAGAAGACTATGGCGAGGATTGTACTGGTTCAGCAATCGTCGGTATGGCAGGTGAGAATATTACACTTGGTGAAGATGAATATTTTGTACTGGGCGACAATCGTGGCGATAGCAATGATTCCCGTTTTCCGGATGTTGGAAATATACATAGGGATGAACTTGTCGGAAAAGTATCAATTCGGATTTGGCCATTTTCTAAATTTGGGAACATGAAGTAGTGTTATGAAAGGTTTATTTAGAGGATAGTAGACATGATAAAAAGAAAGTTAGGAAAGAAAAACATATCACGTTTCTTTTCATTAGGCTTATGCTTCAGCCTTGTGTTGACTAGTTTTGGTAATAGTGGACTTACTGTATATGCAGAAGAAACACAGGAAGTGGTAGAGACACAGGAAGAAAGCAGCTCATCAGCAACAGACACAATTCTTGTTGAGGACAAAGACAGTACAGGAATGTATTATAATGCCTCAAGCGAGATGAGAGACTTCCGAGATGAGACAATTTATTTTGTAATGACTACAAGATTCTATGATGGAGATTCATCGAACAATGTGCAGTGCTGGGATGCACAGTCTTATAACCAGGGAGATGAACCATGGAGAGGTGACTTCAAGGGTCTTATTGAAAAATTAGATTACATCAAAGCATTAGGATTTACTTCTATCTGGATTACACCGGTTGTAGAAAACGCCAGTGGATATGATTACCATGGTTATCATGCATATGATTTTTCAAAAGTCGATCCAAGATATGAGTCAGATGGTTGTACCTATCAGGATTTAATTGATGCGGCGCATGCAAAAGGCATGAAGGTGATTCAGGACGTTGTATTAAACCACACAGGTAACTGGGGTGAAAAAAATCTTTTACCAATAGCAACAAAAGATTATTCACAGGATTTGTCTGATTGTGTAGCATCCATGAAGATTAACAAGAGTTATGCATGGGATAAGGTATTTTCACAGGCATATGAATCCTTAGTACCAAATATGCAGTTCAAAGTAAGAGAAGCACTGATTATGAATGGTAGCTATGATACCAACAATATTTATCATCATAATGATTACATTAAGGGATGGGAAACATATGATGAACAGGTAACTTCTATTGCAGGAGACTGTATGGACTTAAATACAGAAAACCCAACCGTATATCACTATTTGGTAGACTGCTACAGCCAGTACATTGAAATGGGTGTAGATGCATTCCGTGTAGATACTGTAAAGCATATCTCCAGATTAACATATAATAATGCATTTATTTCACAGTTAAATGATGCATACAATGAAGTGCATGGTACAACCGGAGAAGGTAACTTCTTTATGTTCGGTGAAGTATGTACAAGAGTGCGTGATGTATGGAATCGTGGAATCCCGGCACTTTCTTGCCCATTCTATACATGGAAAGAGGCAAAGGACTATGCTTGGGATGATAGTGAAACAGATGCAGCAATTGCAACTAACGCAGCTTCTGTAAAACAGGCATACGAAGATAATAATACATTAGATAATGAGCCAACAAGTAACAATGCATTCTTAAATGGTAACAGTTATCACACACCAGACCACAGTGAGGCATCCGGATTAAGTGTTATTGATTTCCCAATGCACTGGAATTTCAATTCAGCAAATGACGCCTTTAATGTAGCAGTAGGTGGAGATAAGTATTACAACGATGCAACATACAATGTAACATATGTAGATTCTCATGACTATGCACCGGATGGAGCACCTGAAAATCAGAGATTCGCAGGTTCACAGGCACAGTGGGCAGAGAACTTAAGCCTTATGTTTACTTTCAGAGGAATTCCATGTATTTACTATGGTAGTGAAGTAGAATTCCAGAAGGGTAAGACAATTGACGCAGGAACAACAAAAGCATTGTCAGAAACAGGTAGAGCATACTTTGGTGACTACATTGAAGGTAGTGTAGATGTAGTAGATTTTGCTACATACACAAATGCCACAGGTAAAATGGCAGAAACATTGAATCATCCATTATCACAGCACATCCAGAGATTGAACAGACTTCGTGCAGCAATTCCTGCATTAAGAAAAGGTCAGTATTCAACAGAAGGATGCAATGGTAGTAGCATGGCATTCAAGAGACGTTATACAGATGCAGCAACAGACAGCTTTGTACTTGTTACGGTATCCGGTAATGCGACATTTAGCGGTATTCCAAATGGTAGATATACAGATGCCATTACAGGTGATGTAAAGAATGTAACAAATGGAACACTCTCAACTTCAGGCGTAAAGGGCCAGGGTGACTTACGAGTCTATGTTATTGATACAGATAAGACAAAAGCACCTGGAATGATTGCAGGATATAGTAATTATCTCTCAGGTGGATGTGATGTGGTTGTTAACCCGGTAGATCCAACAGGTATTACACTTGACAAGACATCTGCACAGTTAGATCTTGGAGACACAGCAACATTCACAGCAACAGTAGCACCATCTGATGCTACAAACAAAACAGTAACATGGACATCAAGCAACACAAAAGTAGCAACAGTAAGTAATGGTAAAGTAACCGCAAAGAGCGAAGGAACAACAACCATTACCGCAACAACCAGCAATGGAATTAAGAAAACAGCAACCGTAACCGTAAAGGCTACAGGTATCAAGGTAGATTCTGTAACATTAAGCCAGAAAGCAGTAACATTAGAAGCGGGCAAAACTGCAAAGGTAACAGCAACCATCGCGCCTTCTAACGCAACACCGAAGTACGCAAAGCTTACATGGAAATCAAGCAATACAAACGTAGCAACGGTAAGCAGTGAGGGACTTATCACTGGTGTGAAGAAGGGAACAGCAACTATTACTGCAACAACAGCAACAGGAGTATCTGCATTTGTAGCAGTACAGGTCAATGGACCGGTAATCTATGGAGATGCAATCCACTTTGAGAAGCCATCAGGCTGGGGGAGCAATATTAAAGTATACTTCTGGTTAGAAGATGGAAGCAAATGGACAAACGCAGGCTGGCCAGGTGTAGCCATGACAGAAACTGGTGACGGTGTATACAGCATTGAATGGCCGGAAGGAAAAGAAAACGCATCACTGAAGGTAATCTTCAATGATGGTTCAAACCAGACAGCTAACTTAACAGCGAAGTTAAATGGTTACTATACAGTAAATGGTTACGTTAAGTATGTAGAACCGGTTCAGAGACCGGGAAATGAAGTAACAATCGAAATCAGTAACGAAGTATTTACTTATGATGGTACAGAAAAGAAATTACCGGTTGCCGTAAAAGATGGCACAACAGTATTAACAGAAAATGTTGATTATATTTTAACATACCAGAACAATGTAAATGCAGGTACAGCAACGGTTACCGTTACAGGTATGGGCGATTATGCAAATCGTATGCCGGCAAACAACACATTTACATACACAATAGAAAAAGCAGAGATTCCGGCAAATGTGCCGGTAGCTATGGCAGTAGCAGCAAATACAAAGCTGTCTGACGTAGAACTTGGAGGCAACTGGACATGGTCAGATGCAGACAAGAACAGAGTAGTAAAGGCAAACGAAACCGTTACAGTAACCGCAGTTTATGTGGGAGCAGATAAGGCAAACTACAAGACGGTATCGGTTACATTATCTGTAAAAGGACAGAATTGTAACCATAATGGTGGAACAGAAGTCCGCAATGCAGTAACAGCAACTTGTACAACAGCAGGTTACACAGGTGATACATATTGTAAAGACTGTGGAGCAATCATTGCAACAGGAAGCAGCGTAGCAGCAACCGGACATAAGTGGAATGGAGGTGTGATTACCACACAGCCAACTGAAACAACAGCAGGTGTAAGAACATACACATGTACACAGTGTTTGGAAACAAAGACAGAAGTCATTCCACCAACAGGCTGTACACATGCAAGCACAACAGTAAAGAATAAAGTAGCAGCAACCTGTACAACAGCAGGTTACACAGGTGACACCTACTGTACAAAGTGTAACACAGTTATAGCAACAGGAAGCAGCGTAGCAGCAACCGGACATAAGTGGGATAATGGAAAGATTACCACACAGCCAACCGAAACAGCAGCTGGTGTAAAAACATACACATGTACACAGTGTACAGCAACAACAACAGAAGTCATTCCACCAACAGGTGAAGTAACTGTAGTGATAACTACGGAAGATACAGATTTGAAGAAGGGTGATGCAGTAACAGATACTGCAACAGGAACCATCTACAGAATTACAAAGAGCAGTGCCAGTGCAAAGACAGTAGAGTATATGACAGCAGCAAACAAGCAGGTGAATGTAGTGGTACCGGATAAAGTAATCATCAACGGTGTTACTTATAAGGTTACAGCAATCGCAGATAATGCATGCAAGAATAAGCAGACAGTAAAAACAGTTGTAATCGGTAAGTATGTTACAACAATCGGCAAGAATGCATTCAAAGGATGCAAGAAGCTGAAAACAGTAACAATGAATACAAATGTCACAACTATTAACAATAATGCATTCTATAACTGCACAAGCTTAACAAGCATAACAATCCCTTACAAAGTAAGCAAGATTGGAAAAAATGCATTCTATGGCTGTAAGAAGTTAACAAGCATTACAGTAAAGACTACAAAGCTGACAAGTAAGAATGTAGGAGCAAACGCATTCAAGGGAGTGTCTGGTAAGGCAACCATTAAGGTATCCAAAGCAAAAGTAAAAGCATACAAGACATTGTTCAGAAGCAAAGGACTCAGCAAAGTAGCAAAAGTAAAAGCATACTAAAAAAGATAAGAGAACAGGTTATCGCGGCTTGCGGTAACCTGTTTTTTCTGTACCAGGAAATGTCGTATGTCGTGAGTATGCCCCTGTATACTGTTAGAACATATTTTGGGTAATTGTGAAAAATGATTTTAAATCACGAGAAAAGTAGAAACGTGGATTGTTAAAAGTGCATAAAAAATAGGTGAAGAAATCATATAAAAAGATGAAAATGATGAATAAAGAAAAATAAAACTTGTTAATTCTGGTAAAAAATACTATTATAGAAAAAGAGTGAAAAATTTGTGAAACACCTTGGGGTGAGAATAAGAAGGAGAGTGGTAAATCAAAGTTAAAAAAATTCTTAACTGGGGGGAGTTAGGGGATTTTTTAATAACTTTTGATTCGAGAGAAAAGGAGAACAAAAACATGATGAAGCAAAAAGGCATTGTTACAAAGTCATTGGCTCTGTCTATGGCACTTGCTATGACAGTTACCAATCTGCCAGCAGACCTGATTGGTAGTACAACCGGCAGTGATGTGGCAGATTTAACAAGCGTAAGTGCAGCCAGCAAGAACTATGCTCTTGCTGACAACATTCAGGAGGGTACAATTTTGCATTGCTTTGACTGGACATATAATGACATCAAAGCTATGTTACCTCAGATTGCAGAGGCAGGTTTTACATCG
>JBGVMW010000289.1:0-1856 GCA_045125095.1 Lachnospiraceae bacterium | reverse complement strand
TGACCTGAAAGAATTGGAGCGTATCTTATGGACGGAACTTGGCTCAAAAGATGATTATATCAAGGAATATGGTGATACACCGATAGGTCGGTTAGTTCGTCAGATTGTGGGTGTAGATAGAGCAGCAGTAAACGAAGCATTTAGCGAATTTCTTACCGAAGAACGTCTGAACCTTAACCAGATGCGTTTTGTAAATCTGATAGTTGATTATATTGTTGCCAATGGAAATATTGACGACAATAAGGTGCTGATGGGAGAGCCATTTAAGTCGGTTGGAAGTATTACTTCATTGTTCAAAGATGATATGGGTACTGCAAAACAAATTATAGAAGTGGTTGCTCAGATTAAGCGGAATTCTGAAGAAATTGCATAAACTTAATATCGTTTTATTTACAAGTGTGTAAATGAACATTTTTATGGAGTGATATTGTCAATATTACTTTACACTTTTTTCTCAAGGATGTTCGATCTATGCTGCCTCCTGCAGTGAATCATAGTATTGTTGTCTCTTAATCATAGGAGGTAAGCCACCATTAGCAGAACAGATTCTCCTGTTGTTCCAATAACTGATGAAGTATCTCCAGATAAGTGTTTTTAACTGTTCTACTGTCATTGCAGTAGTGTCGTAGCGTCCATAGAGTAATTCCTCTTTAAATCTTGCCCACATGCTTTCGCATCTGGCATTATCATGGCATCTGCCTCCTGCACTGTTCATGCTTTGGCGAATGCCATATTTATTGATTGCTTTACGGTATAATTCGCTTGTATACTGTGTGCCCCTGTCACTGTGAAGGATTGCACCACAAAGCATTGGATATGCTTTAACAGCATTATCCAAAGTCTGTTCGCACAAGGTTGCTTTCATATTTGTATCCATAGCCAAACCCAATACTGCCAGATCATAACAGTCAAAGATGGCAGAAACATAGAGTTTTCCGTCAGAGGCTTTTATTTCCGTCATATCGGTTACACATTTTTCAAGCGGTTTTTCTGCTGTAAAGTCGCGTTTTATTAAATCATCTGATTTGCAGGCTTCTTTGTCCGCTTTTGTAATGCCGTTTGGCTTGCGTTTGGATTTATGACTAAGACCAATTTCTTCCATGACACGATAAACGGTTCTCTCACTTGGAATAGGAACTCCATCAGGCTGTTTAAGCTGTAATGCCTGATACATGCGGATTCTTCCATAAGTATCATTGCATTCATCTTCGTTGCAGATATCCAGCATAGCATCTGCCAGCAACTGATATTTCCATGGTGCATCCTTTGTTTTCAGATAATTATGGAATGCCTGCCTGGAAACTTTGAGTGCCTTACAATAGAAAGAAATTTTGCCCTTAATCCTGCCGTCATCCGTTTTGATTGCAATAAACATTAGTCTCTGTTTTTTGCAGACTTCCGACGGCTGGCTGCGAAAAAAGCACTGGCTTCTTCGAGAAATTCATTTTCTTCCTTTAAACGGCGAATTTCTTTATCTTGTTCTTTAACACGCTTTCTAAGTTCGATAAGTTCATCGTTAAGGGATAATGCTGTTTTAGGTGTATGAACAGCTTCATTTGCACTGAGACGGCCTTCTTTGAAGGCTTTTATCCAGCAGTAAATAGTTCCATCAGGAACACCTAATTCTTTCGCTGCTTTATGTCCACCTATTTCCTGAGCAAGTTTTACAGCCTGTGCTTTAAATTCGTTGTCATAAGATTTTTGTGTGCGTTTTGTTGACATAATATTTCACTCCTTATTCTCTGTTGATTATATATCAAAATCCTTGAGAATAGGGTGTCAACTTTATTTATACAACATCAAACTGCCGTTTTGCAGTTATCCGGCACGAGAATCCTTGCGACTCCGCCAAAGTA
>JBGVMW010000288.1:0-1504 GCA_045125095.1 Lachnospiraceae bacterium | reverse complement strand
CAGGGCCTACGCATGAATATTTGCAAAGTTCTTTGATGCAGGCTCTTGAATTAAAATTCGTTTCCACCACATAAATACTCTATCAACCCTTCCACAGCCAGAGAAGGAAAATCTCTAAGTTGCCTTTGCATACGTGGAATTGAGAATACTTCACTCTTCTTTGCGTATCGCGGTTGCAATACTCGCATTATATTCAAGGCTATCTTGTCCAGTAGGACTCTATTCCTTGCATATTCTCTGCTTTTTACTTGCATTAGATCTTGTCCAAAATCCATATCAAGACACCAATGCAAAGAGTTTTCTATGTGCCAGTGTTCTCGGATGCTTTTATACAATGTTTTTGCTATGTCCGGAGACTCCGGTGATATTGAACAAAGATAATATCTAACCACAGGCTCTCTGTTTACATTGTACTTTTTATCAAAACTATTGGTTGTTGCTCTGACAATACACTCACAATCATTCTTCCATTTGCCTAAAACCTTAGATCTTATGATGCTTGCAGGTAATACCTCTACTGTCCGACTTTCTATTCTGCCGTGTCCTAATTCTGTATTGGTTTCGTAAATTTTTAATTCACTTTCCATGTCCATTAACATATCTGGATCAAGTAGCGATTCGTATTCATCATCTATCCCTTCAAAAGCAAGCTTTACGGCCTTACTGAGTTTCTTATGATTGCCTTTAAGTGCAAGACAATATTCACCATCATTGTTGATAACAGCTTCTGCTACACCTCGTTGGGTATTGAGTGCATCTGCTGTTACAATGCATCCTGACAAGGAAAATAACTGTAGCAACCTTTCACAGCACTTATTTTCATTTTCTTTGTCCTGCACTTCATCCTGTGCCAGACTTATCTTATTTGTTGAATCGTACAGAGTAACGTAATAAACCTTGTTATATTGCCGCCGATCCTTAGGTGATTTTGATCCTTTCTCAGGTTGATAAACCAGAGATCGCGGAGTTTGACCATCCAGACTCAATGTCCTCATTCCATTAAGCGTCTCTGAATTTTCTGCTAGCTTTTTGCAAAACTCTTCAAGAAATCCCTGCAATTCTGAAATTTTAACCATCTTCAAAAGTCTGAGAACAGTATCGTGAGACATTGTTTCTTCAGATGGAAGTCCGTCTATCATTTTAGAAAGTTCGTCTTTTCGGTTCTTTAAAAAATCAGCAACCTGTACAGCACTCCTGCAGTCGCAACACCAGGCTATTATTATCGCAAACAAGGACGATATTAGTGGAAATTTAACCTTGGACTGCTGTCTATTATCTGTAACTACTATTTGTTTCATAAGTGAATTTACTGTCTCTTTTACTGAAGTATTCATATTATCCTTTTTATAGGCCTAAACTTTCAGTATTTGATCAGTTTTTAAATAAATGCACAACTATTTTTTTAAAAGAGTGATCTTTAGTTCACATTTTTATTCCTATTATATGGTAACTTAAATATTTTTAATCACAAATTACGGTTCTGCTTGTTCGTGCGTAGGCCCTG
>JBGVMW010000287.1:0-4547 GCA_045125095.1 Lachnospiraceae bacterium | reverse complement strand
TTTTGTCTGTTGCGTTAATCGGGAAAATATAGTTGTCTGAGCTTGCGAGTTCTATATTTTCCCGATTGTCCTTAGCAACAGGCAAAATCCCTTAGTACCACTTACAGCTAAGTGCCCTGCCTCTGATAGCAAGCTACAGCCTCTCTCTCTGCCGGACGGTTTACGAATACACTTGACACACGCGCAAATCCGAAATTGAACTATTAATACAGTAACAAATGGTAGAAACATTTATACAACACTTAGAGTTTTAACAGTAGGAGGACAGAAATGGTGACAGCAGAAAAATCAATTCAGATATTTGAACGAGCAGAAAAAGTAATTCCGGGTGGTGTAAATAGTCCGGTGCGTGCATTTGGACCAGTGGGGGGGAAGCCACGTTTTATTCAAAAGGCAAAAGGGCAGTATCTCTACGATGTAGATGGTAACCAGTACATCGATTATATTGGTTCATGGGGCCCTATGATAATCGGGCATAATGATGAACGTGTGCTTGAAGCAGTATCGAAGCAGATGCAGGACGGCTTAAGCTATGGGGCAGCTACAGAAATAGAAGTAGAGATGGCAGAGTTGATTACGGAACTTGTGAAACCCGTGGAAATGGTTCGTATGGTCAATTCTGGCACAGAAGCGGTGATGAGTGCCATACGTGTAGCAAGAGGTTTTACGAAGAGAGAGTGTATCATCAAATTTGAAGGTTGCTATCATGGACATGCAGATGCGTTGTTGGTAAAAGCAGGCTCAGGTGTTATGACGGCAGGTGTACCAGATAGTAGTGGTGTGCCGGAAGGCTGTGCCAAAGATACGCTTACTGCACGTTATAATGATTTAGACAGTGTGGAACAGTTATTTTTGTCCCATCCAAATGAAATAGCTTGTGTGATTGTGGAGCCGGTTGCTGCCAATATGGGACTGGTACTGCCTAAATCTGGATTTTTGCAGGGGCTTCGAGCGTTATGTGATAAATGGGGGGCACTGTTAATTTTTGATGAAGTGATCACAGGATTTCGTTTACAAATAGATGGTGCTACAGGATTGTTTGGCGTTACTCCGGATTTGATTACGTATGGCAAAATTATTGGTGGTGGAATGCCTGTAGGTGCGTATGGTGGACGACGAGATGTGATGCGTGTAGTAGCTCCGTTAGGAAGCGTATATCAAGCAGGAACGTTAAGTGGTAACCCGATTGCTATGCGCGCAGGTATGACACAATTGCAGATATTGCAGGAACATCCAGAGTTATATATACAGTTAAACGAATTGGGGCAATATTTCAGAGAAGGTATTCGAAAAATAATTGAGAAAAAGAAATTGTCCTGTCAGATAAATGGAATCGGATCCCTGTCCTGCTTGTATTTTACAGACAAGGATGTAACGGATTATGCATCTGCAAAAACAGCGGACACAACAGCATTTGCATCCTATTTTAACCAGATGTTAGACAGAGGAAATTATTTTGGACCAAGCCAGTTTGAAGCTATCTTTTTATCTGGGGCACATACGAAGTCAGACATTGATAAGACGCTGGCTGATATGGAGGATGTGTTGAAGTAAAAGCGATTTTAAATGGATTTTTGCCTCGTAATTATGAAGGTACTGAATAATTACGAAATATCAAAGATTTAAAATAGCAGGCTTCAAGAAAGAATATTCCCAAACTTTAATATTTCGTTAACAATCATATGGTACTATGTTTCATATACTAGGATATTACAACGGTTATTATAGAATGTAGTAATCGAAATTTCCTAGTATATAAAATAGGATACTTTGTTATAAAGAACAAGGGGGGTAACGAACTATGTTTAAACTATTAGTCGTAGAAGATGATAAGGAGTTGAACCAGACTGTATGTACTTATTTAAATAAAAATGGATATGAAGCAATTGGATGCCTGTCTGCTAATGATGCCTACAATGAGATGTATGGCAACCTGTTTGACATGATTATATCTGATATTATGATGCCAGAGATTGATGGATATGAGTTTGCTCAGACTGTCCGGGAAATGAATCAGGATATTCCAATTCTTTTTATGACAGCAAGAGAAGATTTTGAATCCAAAAGAAAAGGATTTGGTGTTGGCATTGATGACTATATGGTAAAGCCGATTGATTTAAACGAGCTTCTGTTAAGAATAGAAGCACTTTTACGCAGAGCCAAGATTGCAACCAATCGAAAACTTACAGTTGGAAGTACAGTATTAGACATGGAAGAACATTCTGCTTATATTGGTGAGGAGGAAGTGTCTCTTACCGTAAGAGAATTTAACATTTTATATAAGCTGTTGTCTTACCCAAAGAAAACATTTACCCGTTCTCAGCTTATGGATGAATTCTGGGATGTGGAAACAGCGTCTGGACCAAGAGTTGTGGATGTATATATGACAAAACTTCGAGATAAGTTTAGAGAATGTGAAGATTTTGAAATCGTGACGGTTCATGGCTTAGGCTATAAGGCGGTGATAAAATGAAAAGCAGAATAAGGATAAGTAGTATCGGACAGTTTCTGGTATTTTTTCTACTGATTGCCTTTGTAGTGACTTGTAACTTTCTTCTGTTTTTTAAACATATTGATTTTGATGAAGTAGGAATTGCAAATGCTGCTAAAATTACATTTGTGAATGTGTTGTTGCTTTCGTTTCTGTTTTATATCATGGATCTTATTCGCAGAAAACAGATGATTGTAAAACCAGTAAAACGAATACAGGAAGGAATAGACAAGGTAATCAAAGGAGATTTCTCTACCAGAATAGAGCATATTTACGGAGAAGACAGCGATAATGAGTTTGACATGATTATTACGGGGCTGAATCAGATGATTGAAGAACTGTCAGGAGTGGAAACGTTAAGAACAGATTTTATAGCAAATGTATCTCATGAGTTAAAGACACCGCTTACCGTAATGCAAAATTATGCAACGCTGCTTCAAAGTTCGGATCTGGATGAGAAGCAACGAATCCGGTATAGCAAGGCAATACAAGAGCAAACGATAAGGTTATCCAACCTCGTTACGAATATTTTGAAACTGAATAAACTTGAAAATCAGCAAATTTATCCAAATGTGGAGAAGTATTATTTAGGAGAGCAGCTTTGTGAATGCATGCTTGAATTTGAGTCTGTGTGGGAAGAAAAGAAGATTGAAATTGATACGGATCTTGATGAGGAAGTACAGATTGAAGCAGACAAAGAACTGCTTAGTCTTGTATGGAATAATTTATTGTCCAACGCGTTAAAATTTACAAATGAAAATGGAAACGTATCTCTGGCACTGTATAAGGATGAAACGTATGTATATGTGGAAGTAAAAGATACAGGATGCGGCATCAGCGCAGAGACTGGTAAAAATATGTTTAAAAAATTCTATCAGGGAGACACTTCCCACGCTACGAAAGGGAATGGTCTGGGACTTGCGTTGGTAAAGCGAGTTATTGATATCTGTGGTGGTGAAATATCAGTAAGCAGCCAGCTGGGTGAAGGAAGTAAATTTATAGTTAAATTAAGGAGGGATGTGAATGGATAAGTGGAAAGCTATATTTTGGAAGCTGTTGTTTCCACATACGTTTATAATATTCCTTTTATTTAATCTATCTGTCATACTCCTTTTATATGCATTTTGTGATGAAAACTGTCCGGAATTGGTGGCATACATTTCTTATTTTGTATCCGCATATACGTTAACAGTGGTATGTGCAAGAATGCCTGGTATCATAAAAAAAATAAAAATGCGTTTATACGACAATAAGTATGCAAATAGATATTTGACAGAGAAGGAACTTCGGATTCGAATATCCTTATATGGCGGATTGGTGCTAAATATTTGTTTTGCTGTATTCAAGGTAGTAATGGGAGCGATGTATCAGTCAAAGTGGCTTTTTGCAATGGCAGGATATAATATGATACTGAGTGGAATGCGATTTGTTCTTGTGTACAGAGACCAGACAGATAGAAAAAAAGAAACAGATTATGAAAAGAGATTGGATGGACTACATAGCTACAAAGTGTGTGGCTGGCTGATGCTTCTTCTGAATAGTGCAATATCAGTAATCGTAATCATGGTAGTTTTTCATAATCAAAATATAAGCTATCCGGGCTTTATGATATATGCCATTGCTGCCTTTACCTTTTATTGTTTGACAATGGCGATTATCAATATGGTGAAATATTGGCATAGACACAATCCTGTTTTTTCAGCTATAAAAAGAATTGAAATGGCAAAGGCACTGGTATCTATATTTACCTTACAAGTAGCCATGATTACCCAGTTTGGAGCGGCGGATGGTTTTGATTATCGAATGGCAAATGGAGCTACCGGTTTTTCAGTATGTGTGATTATTACTGTAATGGCAATTTTGATGTTAATAGGTGTAAAAAAGGATTATGCAGAAATAAGCTAACAAAGTGAAGTGTTTGTGGCAAATAACTGCTTACTACATAGTCTATATTTGACGCGCTCTCGCTCCCTTCAAACGTAGCGGACACTAAGGCTGTAAAATACACAGCCTAAGTGCCGACGTTTTCAGAGGGTCACATATAGACGATGTAGCA
>JBGVMW010000286.1:0-2423 GCA_045125095.1 Lachnospiraceae bacterium | reverse complement strand
GGATGCATTTATGAACACATTACCAGCATTTTTGAAAACACAACTTCAAGCCGCTTAAAGTCTGAACATTGACAATTGAATAGTTGCCAGGTATTGAATTTTCAAGGTACATAGCTAAAATTTATGTGCGAAGTTTGAATTTTTAATACTTATTTAAATACACTTCATTTTTTATCCATTACTTGTAATAGCTTCATCTGCTCCATAGCCACTCTGCGCAGTTCCTCGTTCTGCATCCCTTCTAGCATCATCGCAATCTGTATTACTTCTGGACTAAATCCACATGTTTCCCCACCGGCAAGATAGGCTACTGTTGTTCCAATTAATGGTGCCATCTCCTCTAAAATACCAACCTTCACATCATTCTTGCCAAGCTCATAAGATGATATTGTTGACTTCTTTGTACACATCATAGCCGCCAACTCTTCCTGTGTAATTCCCATTTTCACTCTACATTCTCTGATTCTCATTCCTACTGTATTTTCCATTTTTCTCTCCATTTCCGGAGTCAAAACGGAAATAAGCGCAGAAAAAAAGAGTCTACAAAACGTATACCAATAAGACCAGTGGTACAATGCCACTAGGCGTTATTTCCGTTTTGTAGGCTCCTGATAGTTCTATGCTAAATCCAACTCGTTACAAACTCTTGGTAATCAGTGCCGACCCTGATGGTTCCAGCCAAATCCGACGGTTCTTCTGATTCCTCATTCTATTCTGTTTTACTTTAGTAATTTGCTGCTCGCTTCATCGGTTGCATCTGCTTACAGCCTTTGGTCTTTCGAACACTCACCTTGACTTGTCCCACCTGACCGTTTCCTCTGCGGTTCTCCAACACCATCACTCTCTCATTATCCACAAGAGCAACTATGTCCCGGTTGCATTTCCCACAGGTTATCTCGATATTACACACTCCCTGACATTTCATCAGGATTCTGCCACACACCGGGCAGCTTACAAATCTCTTGTCTTTTCTATCTATCATCATCAAAATCCTCCTGTTGATTGTAATTACTCAACGGTAAAGGGAAAGGAAAACCATTGATGATTATATAATGACGAATGAGTTCCGATGTGCCGAAGTCCGCACCATTCATCTCTTGTACTTCTCGCTGACCAATTCTTGTGACTAACTCCATTCTTTAGCTTTATCGCCCCTCCACAAACCACATATTATTGTCTTCATAGTATAAATGACTTTCCTTACCATCTATAATGCACGTATATCTCGTACCAACTCCCCCGGCACGCAAACTCGCTGCTCTGCATATGTGCTTTATCCTCTGAATCTCATATCTATGACCATCTGTCCAGATAAAGCTCTTTGGTAACAGTCTTCCGTCTTTCGTAAACGTGGCATTCACATCCACATAAATCTTGCACGATTCCATGCAACCTCCTTTATAAATGTCAATATTAAAATGTACAAAAGTTCCAAAATAATAATGTACATTTTCTAAGTTTCTGACTTGATATGCTCTTTCAACCTATAGGATCTTCCTGATATGGTAATGACATGTGCATGGTGAAGGACTCTGTCTAAAATGGCATTCGCCACAACTGCATCGAAAAACACAGAATCCCAGTCATTAAAATTTATATTGGTTGTGAGAATGGTGCTTTTCTTTTCATATCTCATATCAATCAGTTGAAAAAACAGATTGGAATCTTCCTTCTTAATCGGAAGATATCCCAGTTCATCAATAATCAACAGGCGGTACTTGCTAAAATGTTTCAGTCGGTCATTTAGTCGATTCTCTGACTGGGCTTTCTTTAATTGCTGTAGTAAATCATTACACTTAATAAAATAAGTGCTGATTCTTTTTTGGGCTGCTGTAATCCCTATGGATGTTGCTAGGTGCGTTTTCCCAACACCACTTGGACCCAGAAATACTAGGTTTTCATTTTCTTCAAGAAATCTCAGGGTATTATATTCCGAGATCTCTTGCTGATTAATTCCGGGCTGGAATGAAAAATCAAAATCCTTCAATTCCTTATGATGTGGAAAAGCTCCTGCTTTTACCATGGAACGTGCAGCATTTTCAGTTTTATAATCTGCTTCAAAATTTGTCAGTTTTAACAACCCTTCCGAAAAGGAAAGGTTATTTACTGACACAAAATCTGCAACCTCATTCAGATGCAACTGCATCTGTGTTAACTTCAATGCCTCAAGATTATGGCACAACTGTTGGTAAGTACTATTCATAATGATACACATCTCCTATAACTGATAGATTTTCTTTTGCACGGGTTTCTATATCCTCTTTTTTAAATGAATGGGAACGCTGTGCAATTGCAATATAATGTTTTTCATGATAATTCAACTTTTTTAAACTTATGCTATGCAATGTCACAAGAGTTGTGTTATGATAAACATGTATGTAGTTGTCATATACCTGTATCTTCATCTCCTTTCCAATGTATTC
>JBGVMW010000285.1:0-2559 GCA_045125095.1 Lachnospiraceae bacterium | reverse complement strand
AACAGCCGCAGAGACAAAGGGAACAGCGTTAGACAGCGAGTTTAATTATCTGTGGAAGCGCAATGGAAGAAAGACTTCTACGCAAATTACTGATATTAAAGGTGAAAGGGTATCTAATGGAAAGACTTCATTAGGTATCAGCTTGTCTGCTATGTTAAAGTATGCAGGTGTGACAGCTGATGGGGATGAGTTACTAAGTCAGAATAAGTCTCCAATGAATATTCTTTCTGAAAATATGAAGGGCACTGTTGTGAATCTGACAGGATGTTCTATTGATACGGTACTTTACTATGTAAATGCCGGTATGCCAGTTCTTGCGGTTACTGGTGACAAACAGGGATTATTAATTGTGGGATATGATAATCTGAATATTGTTGTTATGAATCCGGAGAATGGAAGACTGGTGTATAAAATGGGCATGAATGATAGTGTCAGGTATTTTGATGAGAAAGGGAATTATTTTATTAGCTATATTCCAGAGTAGAATTTGGCACAGGGACGTGAAACGCTTTTGACACTTCACCACCATACTGAAAATTTTGTATTTTGAATTTAGAGTAACTATTCAGAACCAGGACAATACAATCTTGTATTGTGCTGAACTGCACAGTCCGTATGAAAACGTAGTGGCAGCAGGCCAAAATCCATCGCCGTAGGTGATTCTGCATGGATTTTGGCCTGTTATTATGAATGCAATTCATAATAACATTGGTAACCTATGAGGGTACTGAATAGTTACGAAACACCCATGCCTCACACGCTTCGGCGCCACCATAAATGAAACCATTTTGGTAGAATGCAGGTTATGATTTAAAGTTTGTTAATATTGCGATATAATGTTGTAAACGGCAAAGATCGTTTATTATTTGAGCCTTTTAGCTCGTTTACGAAACTGATTTTAGGTTCTCTCATTTGCACCACCACCTGTCCAGTCTTTTGTAGACAGAAGGACGTATAGAAAAATAATAACAGACAGAGAACCGAGCCGTAATCTTTTGTTCGGAGGTAGAGAGAATGAAAAAAGTTTACGACAAATGTTGTGGTATTGATGTGCACAAAAAGCTTATGGTTGCCTGTTTTATTCATGGTAAGGAGCAGGAGGTCAGAGAGTTTGGTGCAACAACCAGGGAATTGCTTGAATTAGCAGACTGGTTGATAAAGGGGGGGTGTCAAATGGTAGCCATGGAAAGTACAGCCTCTTATTGGAAGCCGTTGTATAACATTCTGGAATCTTCAAACTTGCCGGCAATGGTAGTAAATGCACGCCATATGAAAGCTGTACCTGGTCGAAAGACTGATGTGAAAGATGCAGAATGGATTGCTGATCTGCTTCAGCATGGTCTGCTTCAGGCAAGTTATATTCCAAACAAGGCTCAACGTGAATTGCGGGAACTTGTTGGATATAGAAAGAGTTTGGTTGCAGACAGAACCAGAGAACTTAACCGACTTCAAAAAATGTTGGAAGGTGCAAATATTAAGCTTTCAGGAACTGTTGCAGAGATTAATGGAATGAGTGCTCGCGTGATACTGAATGAATTGCTTGATGGAAAAACCATCGATAAGGCAAGACTGCAGGAAATGAAAGAGCAAAAAATCATTGCACATAATCTTCGGGCATCATTTGATCAGATTGCAGACGACCTGAATGGTGTTATGAGTTCTCTTCAGAAAAAAATGATGAAGGAGCTTCTTAAACATATAGATGAGCTGAATGAACATATAAAAAATCTTGATGATGACATTGATAATCACATGAATGATGATGAGAAAAAGGCAGTTGAAGCAATCACAGAAATAGGCGGGATTGCAGATGCAAGCGCAAAAGCTATTATTGCAGTTATTGGAACTGACATGAGTCGCTTTCCGACTGATTCGCATATCTCATCTTGGGCAGGACTATGTCCGGGAAACAACGAGAGTGCGAAAAAACGGAAGTCTGGAAAGACCAATAAAGGAAATAACCTTTTGCGGACAACATTAATTATCTGTGCCCATGCTGCAGCAAAAATGAAGAATACCTATTTTGCTGCACAGTTTAAACGAATCAGTGCCCACAGGGGTAAAAAGAGGGCATATGTTGCAGTAGCTCATTCAATGTTAATTGCCATCTATCATATTTTAAATGATGGCGTAAAATATCAGGATTTAGGTGTTGATTATTACAATCAGTTTAATAGAGAACGAAAAATCAACGCCTACTTGAAAAAGTTAAAAGAATTAGGTTGGACTGAATCAAGTACCATGGTTGAGCAGCCAGCATAATTTATAAATTTTGAAAACTTAAATTTGTTATAGGTGAAGTGCGCCCTTTTTTGGGCTACACGGAACTTTAGGTTTCATAGAAATAATGATTTATTCAATTATACTCTCACAAGAAAATGGAGAAGTTACACATGAAAGGAAAAAATAAAGTCAATTTAATTACAGAAAAACCATCAAGAGCATTGCTGTTATTTGCTTTGCCTATAATATTGGGGAATTTGTTCCAACAGTTTTATAATATGGCAGATTCGATGATTGTGGGGCGGTTTGTAGGAGAGAATCAATTGGCAGCAGTAG
>JBGVMW010000284.1:0-2295 GCA_045125095.1 Lachnospiraceae bacterium | reverse complement strand
TATATTTGACGCGCTCTCGCTCCCTTCAAACGTAGCGGACACTAAGGCTGTAAAATACACAGCCTAAGTGCCGACGTTTTCAGAGGGTCACATATAGACGATGTAGCAAACAGCTATCTGTCACAAACAATTCTGACCATTCACTACCTTGTTGGCGTTTCGCAATTACCTAAAACAAAAGATAGGCGTTTCGCAATTATCTATAAGCAATAGAAATAGGGAGGATTATATAATATGAACGAGAAGAGAATAACCGTGAATTACAATAAAAAGCCGTGTTATGAAATAGTAATTCGAGATACGTTCGATACACTGGCTGCTGAGGTGGAGAATCTCGGGTTTGGCGATAGAAAGATATGTATTGTGTCAGATTCTAATGTGGCACCATTATATTTGGAGACGGTAAAAGCAGAGCTTGCTAAGACAGCTTCCTGTGTGGAAACTTATGTATTTCCGGCTGGAGAAGAAAATAAGAATCTTGATGTAGTAAAAAAACTGTATGAGCATCTGATATTGACTCATTTTGATAGAAAAGATTTGTTAGTAGCATTAGGTGGTGGTGTAGTAGGTGATCTGACTGGTTATACAGCAGCAACATACCTTAGAGGAATCGATTTTGTTCAGATTCCGACTACTGTTTTATCACAGGTAGATTCTAGTATAGGAGGAAAAACCGGTGTAGATTTTGATGCTTACAAAAACATGGTTGGTGCTTTTCATCAGCCAAGACTTGTATATATGAATCTTGCAACGTTAAACAGTCTTCCGGAAGAACAGCTTTCTTCAGGTATGGGAGAAGTGTTAAAGCATGGCTTAATAAAGGATGCTTCTTACTATGAATGGCTTATCACAAATATGTTTGAGATTATGGACAGAGATATGGATATACTTGCGGAAGTGATTGAACGAAGCTGTAATATCAAACGTATGGTAGTTGAGAAGGATCCTACAGAAAAAGGAGATAGAGCGTTATTGAATTTTGGTCATACACTTGGACACGCTATCGAAAAGCTTATGAATTTTACGATGCTTCATGGAGAATGCGTTGCGTTAGGTTCTGTAGCGGCTGCTCATATTTCATGGAAAAGGGGCTTGTTACGAGATGATGAATTCTTTGAAATACGTGATATGAATGTGGGATTCGGATTGCCGATCAGTATGACGGACATGAATCCTGAGGATGTGGTTGCCATGACTAAATCGGATAAAAAAATGGACAAAGGTCAAGTTAAATTCATATTATTAAAGGGAATTGGAAAAGCTTATATTGACACGACTGTAACAGATGAAGAAATGGCAGAAGCAGTAGATTTTTTAATAGCAAAGGATGATATGGAATAATGACAGAAACAAGCAAAAAACCTGCTATACAATATATAACTGCTAGTATCCTGGTAGGTGTTCTTGTGGTGCTTGATCAAATGACAAAGTATCTTGCCATTGCAAAATTAAAGGATAAGGATCCGTTTGTCATAATTGATGGTGTTTTTGAATTAAATTATTTAGAAAATCGCGGTATGGCATTTGGAATGCTCCAGAACAAGCAGATACTATTTTTTATCTTAGGAATAGTGATTCTGGCAGCATTGGTGTTTTATTACATTCGTGTGCCAAATACAAAACGAATGAAGCCGATACGTGGTGTTATGATTGTAATTGCAGCCGGCGCAATCGGAAATATGATAGACCGCTTACTTCTGGGATATGTGGTAGATTTCTTTTATTTTAAGCTGATAAATTTTCCGATTTTTAATGTGGCAGATATTTATGTAGTGGTTGGTATTTTTTTTATAGCTTTTATGATATTTTTCTTTTATAAGGAAGATGAATTGAGCTTTATTTTTGGAGAAGCAGATAAGAAAAAAAATATGGAATAATCCTCTGGCGGCAAGTTGATGTAAGATTGACTTGCCGTCCTTTTGAAGTAAATAAGAGAATAGATGAATGATAGTAGGTAATTGCGAAACGCCAACATGCTAGCGAATTGTCAGAATTGTTTTTGACAGATAGCTGTTTGCTACATCGTCTATATGTGACCCTCTGAAAACGTCGGCACTTAGGCTGTGTATTTTACAGCCTTAGTGTCCGCTACGTTTGAAGGGAGCGAGAGCGCGCCAAATATAGACGATGTAGTAAGCAGCTATTTGAAAAAAAAATTCTGACAATTTGCGGATGGCCTTTACTTTCGCAAACGCTTATGAATGATAGTTATGAAAGGATAATAAAATGAAGCAGGAACGTTTTTGTGTAAATGAGGAAGACGCCGGTGCGCGTATTGATAAATATCTTGCAGAA
>JBGVMW010000283.1:0-23976 GCA_045125095.1 Lachnospiraceae bacterium | reverse complement strand
GTAGCGGACACTAAGGCTGTAAAATACACAGCCTAAGTGCCGACGTTTTCAGAGGGTCACATATAGACTATGTAGCAAACAGCTATCTGTCACAAACAATTCTGACAATTCACTACCTTGTTGCGTTTCGCAATTATCTATTTTTTTCATGGTAGTTTACGGATGGATTCCATGTACCATAGAATATGCAAGTACAAGTAAGAAGGTTCACAAATTAGAAAAACCAGTTGAAGAAACAAATCAAAAAGAGTATACTAATCAGAAAAAAGAAAACTAGGAAAGGAGTATGTATGAAAACCAAGAAATGGAAACGGTTGCTATCCTATTATAAGCCGTTTAAAGGAATCTTTTTCGCAGATTTATTTTTTGCATTTTTAGGTGCGGCAGTGTCATTGGTAATACCGTTGCTTGTACGTCATATTACATCAGATGTGATATACAGAGAAAATCCAGTAGACATCGTATGGAAGCTGGCAGGTGTTATGGTAGTACTAGTGCTTGTTGAATGCTACAGTAATTACTTTATCGCATATCATGGACATGTGATGGGAGCAAGAATTGAGTATAATATGAGAAACGAAATATTTTCTCATTATCAGAAATTGTCCTTTTCCTTCTATGATAATCACAAGGTTGGACATTTAATGTCAAGAATTTCAAATGACTTATTTGATATTTCTGAACTATTGCATCATGGACCGGAAGATATTATTATATCGATCATAAAATTTATTGGATCTTTTGTGATATTGATAAATATAAATTCCACATTAACGTTGTTGACATTTGCCTTTATTCCTGTGATTTTTGTGTATGCTTTTGTATTGAATCGAAAAATGAAGCGTGCATTCAGAGAGAACAGAAATAAAATATCGGATATTAACAGTCAGGTTGAGGATAATCTGTCAGGTATCCGCGTGGTAAAATCCTTTGCCAATGAAGAGATAGAAATGGAGAAATTCAGAGAAGGAAATCGTAGATTTCTTTCTACAAAGCGAAACAGTTATCGCTATATGGGAATTTATCATTCCGGTTTAGGGGCTATGATAACCATGGTGACAGTAGTAGTAGTTACCGGCGGAACTATGCTTCTTTCTAACGGAGCTGTGGCAATGTCAGATTTGATCGCATTTTTGCTGTATATCAATAATTTTACAGAGCCTGTTCGCAAATTAATTAACTTCACAGAGCAGTTTCAGAATGGTTACTCTGGCTATGAACGTTTCCTTGAGATTATGAATGTGGAGCCGGATATTAAGGATAAGGAAAATGCAATTAGTGTCTCACGGTTAGAGGGAAATATTGATTTCAACAACGTAGATTTTAAATATGAGGAATCGTCGAAGCCGGTGCTTCAAAATGTGGATCTTCATATAAATAAAGGCGAATACATTGCTCTTGTGGGAAGTTCTGGAGCAGGAAAAACAACTGTGTGCAGTTTAATACCAAGGTTTTATGAAGTGTCATCGGGAAGTGTATGCATTGATGGAATGGACATTCGTGATATGAAGTTGCGCGATTTACGCTCAAATATAGGAATTGTACAGCAGGATGTGTATCTGTTTGTGGGAACCATTATGGATAACATTCGTTATGGAAGGCCGGATGCCACAGAGGAAGAAATTATTGCGGCGGCAAAGGAAGCAAATGCCCATGATTTTATTATGGAATTGCCAGATGGATATGATACAGATATTGGTCAGCGTGGCGTGAAGTTATCCGGTGGACAGAAGCAGCGTATTTCTATTGCCAGAGTATTTCTAAAAAATCCACCTATTTTGATTTTTGATGAAGCAACCTCGGCATTAGATAACGAGAGTGAAAAGATTGTGCAACAATCGCTTGAAAAGCTAGCAAAGAACAGGACTACTCTGGTGATTGCTCACCGATTATCCACAATCCGTAATGCAGAGCGTATTTTGGTGCTTTCAGACAAGGGTGTGGAGGAAGAAGGAAGTCATGAAGAATTGCTGAAAAAAGAAGGTGCTTATGCAGCATTGTATAAAATGCAATTTTCGTAGTTGTTTAGAATAGGGAGGAAATTATGGTAAAACATGTGATTTTATGGAAATTAAAAGAAGAATTGTCTAAAGAAGAAAAGGCAGAGCGTGCAAAAAATGCAAAAGCTGGTTTGGAAGGTCTGGCTGGAAAGATTGAAGGTCTGGTATCTGTGAAGGTAAATATTGATATGTTACCATCATCCAATGCAGACATGATGTTAGATACTACATTTGTATCAGAGGAAGCATTGAAAGCGTATCAGGTACATCCGGAGCATGTGAAAGTAGCAGATGAATGTGTAAGACCGTTTACAGAATTGAGACTTTGTATGGATTATGAAGAATAAAGTGAAATAAAAAAGGTTCTAGGATTATCTAGAACCTTTTTTTATGCGGATGACAGGACTTGAACCTGCACGCCGGTTGACAATAGAACCTAAATCTATCGCGTCTGCCAATTCCGCCACATCCGCCTAACGTTAAGAGTATACTAAAAATTTTGTGCTATGTCAAGGAAAAATAAGGAAATAGGTGCAAAGATTTTTTTTTTGTGATATGATAGAAAGATAGATTAAGACTAGGAGACGATATACATGAAAGAGACTTTATTTGAAATTGGAACGCTTAAGGTGCATAGTTATGGATTGCTGATTGCAATTGGTGTTCTGGCAGCTTTTTTTCTGGCAGAGAAACGAGCCCCGAAGAAAGGATTGAATCAGGATCAGGTATTTGATTTGGGTATCTGGTGTGCTGTAGGTGGAATTTTAGGAGCCAAGCTCTTATTTTTTATTGTAGAATTTGACACAATTATGGCAAGCGGAGACATTTTTCATCGGTTAGCCGACGGATTTGTTGTGTATGGTGGTATTATAGTTGGTATTCTGGCTGGCTGGTTATTCTGTAGAAGAAAGAAGCTGCCGTTCTTAAAATATTTTGACCTTGTTATGCCATCCATTGCACTTGCACAGGGATTTGGTCGTATTGGTTGCTTTTTGGCAGGATGCTGCTATGGAAGGGTAACAGACAGCGTATTTGGTGTAGTATTTCCGGAAAGTACTCCATATGCGCCAAGCGGTGTGAAGCTAATACCTACACAGCTTATTTCCAGTGCCGCAGATTTTCTGCATTGTTTCGTATTGGTTCTCTTTGCAAGAAAAGCAAAGAAAGATGGCCAAGTAGCAGGTTTATATTTGATTTTGTATAGTATTGGACGATTTTTGATTGAATTTTTAAGAAATGACGACCGCGGAAGTGTGAACCAGTTGTCTACTTCCCAGTTTATTGCTATCTTTACATTAGTTGCTGGTATTGCAATGTTTGTTTTTTGCACGAAGAAAAAACAGGAAGAAGTGACCCGATAGGGTGTTGGAAATGTTTAATGCAGGGAACTGCTATAAATAATAAAATCGTGGTGAAACGATAAGGATGATGAGTATGAAACGTGAAGAAGTGCAGCAGCGATTAAAGCATCCGGTAGAAAATATGATTAGTTATCTAAAAACAATGGGACAACTGACTTTTGAGGACAGACCATTTTGTGAAGTGGATGCATTGATTTTATCACAATTAAGTTATATGCAATTTCCGGGATTTGTGCCGCCTCCAGAGGAAAATCGGCGAAATGTAGGATTGCTGGATTTTTATGATTCTTATGATAGGGATGAATATTTTCAGGATGTACATCATGCTAAGCGAAACAGAGAGTATTACCAGGCGTTGTTAGAGTGTGATCGGTTTCGAAGTATCCGGGCAAACTATTATGTAAATGAAATTGGAAAAGAAGAGGAATCTCAATTTTGTGCCATTACTTTTTTTCTGGAAAATGGGTTAGTGTATGTGGCGTTCCGGGGAACGGATGATACGATTATTGGCTGGAAGGAAGATTTTAATATGGCATTTTTAGCACCGATTCCGGCGCAGGAAAAAGCCATGCGGTACTTGAACCAAATTGGGAAAATGATTCCTGGACCTTTGATGGTAGGTGGGCATTCAAAAGGCGGTAATCTTGCCGTATATGCTGCTATGCGTTGTGAACCTGCAATTCGTAAACGAATTACGGCAATCTACAGTCATGATGGACCGGGATTTCGTATGGAAACGTTTGAAACAGCAGAATACGATGCCATAAAATCTCGCATTCACAAGATAGTACCGTATTCTTCTGTCATTGGAATGTTGCTAGAAGAACATGAAGATTATCGAACAATTGCCTCGTATCAAGTGGGAATGTTACAGCATGATCCCTATTCTTGGATAATCCACAATGGGGAATTTGTCTACGAAAAAGACTTAAAAAGAAGGCGCAAAAAGCAGAACAAGATTTTGAATGAATGGATATCCTCTCTACAAGAAGAAGAACGGCAGATATTTGTGGACAATCTGTTCGGGATTTTTCTGGCAGCCGAAAAAGATACGATTACAGAATGGACGGATGATTTAAAGAATAGTTTGTTGGCGGCTGGTGAATGTGTAAAGGAGATGGATGAATCTCACCGCAAAATGATGTACAGCATAGTGAAACGGTTGCGACGGATGAAGCGAAAGATGCGGCTGTGAGGGGACAAATTCGGATTTGCAAAGCCATAATTATTCCTGCAAATCTGCAACCTCAATCGTGCAAAGCAGCTCTTTCGTTGCGCCTTCAACCTGAATAATGCGATTTATGTCACACTTTCTATACTTTATAGTCATAACGGTCCGGAGCGTTCCTTGCAGATCGCCCCGAACCGTTATTATTTTATATACTAGTACATCGTCCATGAAATAACTGGTATATTCACTTGTTAATTTTCCTAGTATATAAAAGTGATGCGCACAAATTCAGCGCGGCAAAGCGTGCAAGCATAATAACTAGCTGAGTTCGCGAGAGCGTGCTTGTACGCTTTGTTCCGGAATGTTTAGAGAAATGCTACTCTATATCTAATAATTCCTGATAAAAGTTTGAATAATCCACGCGCTTATCTGCCATAAACTTGATAGCAGTTGACGGATGAGAATTTAAAATACCAGTGAGTAAGTAAGAGATATCGTATCCCCATACATTACCAGCTTCCTTCATAGGAATCATATGTTTCTGTACAAAATCCATGACAGGAACCAGATTGTATTTTGGATTGCGCAGGAATGCCAACAAGGATTCCATGTAGCAGTTGCCTGCACCACGTCCCATACCACTCATAGTCGCATCTAAGAGACTGGCACCATTAGACAATGCCTCAATAGTGTTTGCAAATGCAAGCTGCTGATTGTTATGTGCGTGGATACCAATTTTCTTATTATGTTTTGTTGCAATATTCATGTATTTGTCAGTGAGACGGCGGATTTGTTCCGGATAGAAGGCACCAAAGCTGTCAACTAAATAAATGATATCAACATCACATTCCGCTAATAACTCTAATCCCTTGTCTAAATCTTCTTCTCTTACCTTAGAAACTGCCATAATATTAATCGTAGTTTCATATCCTTTTTCATGGGCATCCTGAATCATTTCGATTGCAGTTGGAATCTGGTGGATGTAGGCAGCTGTACGCACTAAATCAATGACACTATCTTCCCGTTTGATAATATCATTTTTGTAGTCTGTTCTACCAACATCCGTCATAACAGAAATCTTTAAGTCGGTATCGTTGTTGCCGACAATGGCACGGATATCTTCTTCGTTACAGAATTTCCATTTTCCAAAGTCTTCTACCTTGAATACTTCTTTGGAAGCCTTATAGCCAAATTCCATGTAGTCTACGCCTGCGTTTATATTAGCCTGATATAAATCTTTTACAAATTTATCAGAGAATGCAAAGTTATTTACCAATCCTCCGTCACGAAGTGTACAATCTACTACCTTGATATCAGGACGGTAAGCAATCAAATTTCCATTGTTCTGTTCCATAACTACCTCTCATTCTGCCGCTTGGCGGCTGCTTAGATTTTGATTCGGTTAAAATATCTTCACTTTAAACCGTTACACTTTAAAGTACTAAAGCTTTATTAAGTATAAAAGAATACAAGAGGATTGTCAAGCTGAATTTATGGAACAGGTTACAGAAATTTTAGAATTCTTAAGAAATATACAATGGAATTTTTTGTTTTGAGGTATTATAATCGTTAGCAAAGAACATTGAGTTGTTCCGAAACGTGACAGAAAAGCAGGTATGGATTTGCGTGTCGCGTAAGCGGCGGAATGGAGGTTAGTATGAAGGAACGTTTGCAACGTTTTATGATTGGCAGATATGGCGTTGATGATTTTGCAAAATTTCAATTGATAGCAGTAATGGTACTGATGATATTGAATATGTTTATCCGTAATTTTTTCATAGATGCAATAGGAATGGCAATCATATGTTATTATTTTTATCGCATGCTTTCAAGAAATGTGCAGAAGCGCTACCAGGAAAACATGATCTATCTGCAATACCAGAATAAGGTAACAGGATTCTTTAAAGGTCAGAAAAATCTGATGAAACAGAGAAAAACACATCATATTTATTCCTGTCCCGGATGCAGACAAAAAATCAGAATTCCAAAGGGAAAAGGTAAGATAGTCGTTACCTGTCCAAAGTGCAGAACGGAATTTACAAAAAGAAGTTAAAGGAATAGGCGGGCATGATGTCCGTCTGTTCTACTTTCTATATACCAGTTATTTCATGGACGATGTACTAGTATATAGAAAGTAGGATGCGCACGTTGTTCCTATTACAATGGGGAACGGCAGTGCATACGCAGGTTTTAACAAAAAACGCTACAGGTAGGTGAGAACCAATGTTTGGTTATGTAAATGTGAATATCCCGGAATTAAAAATAAAAGAATATGTAACGTATCGTTCCTATTATTGTGGCTTGTGCCAGACATTAAAAAAACAGAATGGTGCGGCTTCCAGATTGACCTTAAGTTACGATATGACATTTTTGACAATTTTACTGACTGGCTTGTATGAGCCACAATGTCATACATATGAAAAACGGTGCATGATGCACCCTATGCAAAAGCAGACTGTCTGTGTCAATGAAGTGACAAAGTATGCTGCGGATATGAATCTGCTTTTGAATTATGATAAAATGTTAGATGATTGGCAGGATGAAAGAAAAATCACCCGATATCTGTATTCTCTGCTTATCAAAGGCAGAGCCAAAAGAGTGATGGGGAAATATCCGGAAAAATCATCTTATATTCAAAATAAGTTGAAAGAGTTATCAGCGGTAGAAGAAGCCGGTATACAGGATTTTGATACGGCAGCAGGATTGTTTGGGAAGATAACGGAAGAAATTTTTGCTTACCGCAAAGATGAGTGGGAAGCAGATTTGCGTCACATGGGATTTTATTTAGGAAAATTTATTTATCTGATGGATGCATATGAAGATTTAGAAGAGGATATAAAAAAAGATTCTTACAATCCGTTTCGTTATCAGGAAAAAAATGAGAATTTCGATGAAAACTGCAGGCAGATGCTAACGATGATGATGGCAGAGTGTGCAAGAGCATTTGAGCGACTTCCTATTGTGAAAGAGGTTGCTATTTTGAGAAATATACTGTATTCTGGTATATGGACTAAATTTGAGGAAAAGAATAAAGCGCGTGATGAAGTAACACACAAATAGAAAGGCTTGGTGTATAGTGGACCCATATAAGGTTTTAGGTGTAGATAGAAATGCATCTCTGGATGATATCAAAAAAGCATATCGAAAATTAAGCAGAAAATATCATCCGGATGCAAATGTAAATAATCCGAATGCTGCACAGGCAGAAGAAATGTTTAAAAAAGTGCAGCAGGCATATGATCAGATTGTAAAAGAAAAGGAAGGTGGATCCGCCTATGGAGGCAGCCAGGGTGGTTATTCTTATGGTTATAGCGGCTATGGACAGCGGACAACTGGAAATGCAGGAAGTCAGGATGTTCGTCTGCAGGCGGCTGCTAACTATATCAACAGCGGTCATTATGCAGAAGCATTAAATGTACTTGCAGGCATCGATAATAAGACTGCCATGTGGTACCATTTAAGTGCTATGGCAAATGCAGGAATCGGAAATAATGTAATGGCAATGCAGCATGCACAGATGGCAGTGAATATGGAACCGAATAATTTACAGTATAAAATGTTGTTGCAGAGATTGCAGGGAGGCGGACAGTGGTATCAATCTACCGGACGTCAGTATGGATATGATACAGGAAATCGTGATGATGCCTGTCTGAATTTATGTCTGAATTATCTTCTGTGCAGTTGTTGCTTTGGCGCACCGGGACCATGCTGCTAGTGAGGGGAATAAGGATGTATTTTCAGTGGGAATTTGATTGGCTTAATTTGATACAGACCTGGCATACGCCGGTTCTTGATAAAGTGATGGTAGCAGTTTCTTCTTTAGGAAATGCAGGCATTGTCTGGATTGTTATTTGTGGTGTATTGCTTTGCGTGAAGAAATACAGAAGAAAGGGGCTTCTTTTGATGAGCAGTCTGCTTTTGGATTTGGTTGTTTGTAATTTTGTTTTAAAAACAATGGTTGGAAGATCCAGACCATGCTGGTTGAATGAGACAGTGAAATTGTTAGTGGAGAATCCTACGGATTTTTCCTTCCCGTCCGGTCATACCATGGCTGCTTTTGCTGCTGCTCCTATTATATATTATGCAAATAAAAAATGGGGTATAGCAGCATATATACTGGCTGCCTTAATCGCATTCAGCAGACTGTATTTATATGTGCATTTTCCTACAGATGTGTTGTGTGGCGTCGTGTTTGGTATGGGAATCGCAGCATTTGTATTGTTTATAGAAAAGAAAAATAAAAGTAACGACGCAGGTACTAAATAGTGAGAAATCAGAAAAGATTGTTGAGCAATAATTACGAAAGGAATTAACATGTCATACGAATTACTTGTTTTAGATATAGATGGAACGCTGACAAACAGTGAAAAAAGGGTTACGGAGAGAACGTTACAGGCAATTAAGAAAATTCAGCAGAAGGGCAAGAAGATTGCCATTGCATCAGGAAGACCAACCGCAGGAGTAACAGGAATTGCAAAGGCGATTGGTTTGGATAAAGCAGGCGGATATATTTTATCTTATAATGGAGGAAGAATTGCGGATTTCCAAACAGGAGAAGTGATTTATTCAAAAACAATTAAACAGGAGCTGATTCCTGAAATTTATAAAAGTGCGGTAGCATATGATACGGGAATTATTACCTATGAAGGAGACTGTGCCATTTCCGGAAATGGTGTAGACGAATATATTGAGTTAGAAACCAGAATTAATGGGATTGATATCAAGGAAACAAACCAGTTTGCAGAATATGTAACATTTCCGGTGAATAAGTGCCTCATGACTGGGGAACCTTCTCATATGGAAACAGTAGAAAAGGAGTTGGCAAAAAAGTTCGAGGCAGAGTTGAATATTTTCCGTTCTGAACCGTTTTTTGTGGAGATTATGCCGAAAAACATTGATAAGGCATATTCCCTTGGAAAGCTGTTAGACTATCTTCGCCTTACAAAAGAGCAGATGATATGTTGTGGAGACGGTTTTAATGATTTATCGATGATAAAATATGCAGGACTTGGTGTTGCTATGGAGAACGCACAGCCGGTTGTAAAAGAGGCGGCGGATTATATCACGCGTTCGAATAATGAAGATGGTGTTGCAGATGTAATTGAGAAATTTATGCTATAAGTATGAGGAGTAATGTAATGCCACTAACGTGGCAGAATGGAGGAGACTATGTTTAAAATAGGCTGTCATTTGTCTGCATCCAAAGGATTTCTGGCAATGGGAAAAGAAGCAGTAAAAATTGGTGGCAATACCTTTCAGTTTTTTACTAGAAATCCACGAGGTGGTGCAGCAAAAGCCATTGACGAAAAAGATGTGGAAGCATTTTTAGCATTTGCAGCTGAAAATGGAATTGGCACGATTCTTGCACATGCACCATATACGTTGAATGCCTGTGCGGCAGACGAGAAAATTCGTACCTTTGCAAAAGAGACCATGGCAGATGATTTGCAGAGAATGGAATATGTACCGGGCAATCTGTATAATTTTCATCCGGGCAGTCATGTGAAGCAGGGGGTGGAAATTGGAATTGATAAGATTGCAGAGGTATTGAATGAAGTATTGTTCGAGGAGCAGCGTACCACTGTTCTGTTAGAGACCATGGCGGGAAAGGGGTCTGAGATAGGAAGAAGTTTTGAAGAAATTCGCGCTATCATGGATAAAGTAGAGTTAAAAGATAAGTTGGGAGTGTGCTTTGATACCTGTCATGTATATGATGCCGGTTACGATATTGTAAATCGCCTTGATGAGGTTTTAGAGCAGTTTGATCAGATTATTGGACTGGATAAATTAAAAGCCATTCATCTGAATGACAGCAAGAATCCCTTTGAAAGTCATAAGGACCGTCATGAGAAGATTGGAGAGGGTTCCATTGGCTTGGAGGCTATCACAAGAATTATCAATCATGATAAATTAAAAGAACTACCATTTTTCTTAGAGACACCAAATGAGATAGCGGGATACGCACAGGAGATAGCTCTTTTAAAAGAACTTCGCAGTCAAGAATAAAAAAGGTTTTCATTATACAAAAATTGTGATACACTAAAGGGTGTGACCAGCAAAACACGTATATGGATAGGTTGCTATCAACCTATCCATGCACGAAGAAAAAGAAAGGATAAATTTATGTTAAATGAAGAACGTATCCGGTTGATGACCAAAGCAGCCATCTATGAAAAGAAAACTGCCGGAAAAAAAACAGGAATTATCCGTTATTATCGGGGGGATTATGTATCTTACCAGATGATAAAAGCTATTTTGTGCATGACAATTATTTTCTGTATTTTTCTTGGTGGCTGGGCAGTTTTAAATATGGAATACTTAATGAACAATATACATAAGATGGATTTGCTGGCTTTTGGCACTAAAATTTTGTTTTATTATGTTGTTTGTGTCGTGCTATATGGTTTGGCAGTGTATATTGCATCATGGCGTCGTTATCAGACAGCACAGCATGATATAAAGAAGTATTATAAGATGTTAAAGGACATTGATGCAGGTTATGCAGAAGAGGAATTTCTGAAAACAAGCAGAGAGAAAACAGGAGGTAATCTGAAAAATGCCCGCACTTTTAGAGATTAGAGAAAGATTAAGAGTATTTTACTCAAAATATACAATATATATTGTGTCAGTGTTAAAATTTATTGCAGCACTGGTAGTTTTATTTTTATTAAATTCACAGATTGGAAGTATGGAGCAGTTAATGAGTCCGCTGATTGTGGTCATTGCAGCACTTTTTTGTTCCTTTATGCCGGTTAATACAACTGTGTTGGTAGCGGCCGTGTTTGCGCTGGGGCATATTTACAATGCTTCATTAGAGTTGGCAATCATTGCAGTTATGTTGTTTTTAGTAATGTTTTTGTTGTATTGTCGTTTTGTACCGAAGGACGCATATATTTTATTACTCCTTCCGGTATTATTTGTGATGAAGATTCCTTATGTAATGCCTTTAGTGGTAGGTCTTCTTGCAACACCCGTATCCGCGGTGTCTGTTATCTGTGGAGTAATTATCTACTATGTAATAGAGATTACAAAGGCGAGTAGTACGATTTTAGCAGGTGCGCCGGAAGGGGATATTGTCGCAAGGTTGCAGTTATTGTTGGACGCAATAGTTAATAATAAAGAAATGGTGCTAATTATCATTGCATTTGCAGCTACAGTAGTAATCACCTATCTGATTCGCAGATTATCTGTTGATTATGCGTGGTATATTGCGATTGGAGTTGGCGCATTGTCTGACATGGTGATTTTACTTGCAGGTGATTTCATGATGAATGTATCAAATGAGATTCTTCCGATGGTGATTGGAACGCTTGTTTCTATATTGGTGTGTATTGTGGTGCAATTTTTGTTTTTTTCCGTGGATTATTCTGGAACAGAGCATGTGCAGTACGAGGATGATGAGTATTATTATTATGTGAAAGCAGTTCCGAAGGTTACAGTTAGCACTGCGAAAAAGACTGTTCGTACAATTAATGAGAAGAAACCGCAAGCAAGACGTTCCAATACACAGTATCAGCGTACAACGAATGTGAATCATCTCCGCAATAACAGTAGGGAGAGAGATTAGTTTTTGGGAGAGACCGTAATGGATAATATTCAATTAGCAGCAGCAAAATTTTTTAGAATGATGACAAGGTATATACCGGATGTAGAATTTACAGATGTGTTAGAAATTATCATTATTGCATTTGTGGTATACCAGATTTTAATCTGGATTAAAAATTCGAAGGCATGGTTTTTATTGAAGGGTATTATTGTAATACTCTTATTTATGCTGTTTGCATTGCTGTTTGAAATGGATACCATTCTCTGGATTGCCCAGAACGCATTGGGAATCGCGGTTTTGGCGGTAATTGTAGTATTCCAGCCGGAATTGCGACGGGCATTAGAAGAATTGGGAAGAAAACGATTTATCACGGCAGTATTGCCCTTTGACAGTAATAAGTCAGACGAAGGTGTGATTACCGAAAAGACAGTTTCAGAGGTTGTAAAAGCATGTTTTGAGATGGCAAAGGTAAAGACAGGAGCTTTGATTGTTTTCCAAAACAAATTATCATTAAATGAATATACGAGAACAGGTATTGATGTGGATGCAATTGTAAGCAGCCAGCTTTTAATCAATATTTTTGAACATAATACTCCGCTACATGATGGTGCAGTTATCATTGCAGACAACAAAATTGTTGCAGCAACCTGTTATTTACCGTTATCCGATAATAGGGAATTGAGTAAGGATTTAGGAACAAGACATAGAGCAGCAGTAGGTATCAGTGAGGTGACAGATTCTCTGACAATAACGGTATCTGAAGAGACCGGACATGTGTCAGTTGCCTACAAAGGTGTAATTTCACGTAATTTAGATGCAGAAGGATTGCGTGCTAAGTTATCCATGTTGACAGCAAAGGAACCTGAGAAATTCAGATTATGGAAAGGAAAGGGTAAGCATGAAAAAGTGGCTGACAAATAACCTGGGGCTGAAAGCCATTTCCATTCTGGTGGCAATGGTTCTGTGGTTAATTGTGGTAAATATTGATGATCCGGACAAGACAAGAACCTTTACGAATATTGAAGTACAGGTGTTGAATGAAGATGCAATTGAGGATAGTGGAAAGGTGTATAACATTCTAGATAACAGCAATATGGTTACGGTAGATGTTACCGGTCCGCGTTCCTATTTGAAAGATTTGACAGCATCAGACATTGTAGCTACGGCTGATTTAGAGCAGGTCGATTTAGACATGGGGCTTGTCAAGATTAACGTAGGGGTGACAAAGTCTTCTGATAAATTCACATCGGTAACATCAAGAACGATGAATATGAAGGTAAGCATTGAAGAATTGCTGTCGAAACAGCTTCCAATTAAGACGGAAGTAACTGGTACACCGGCAGAGGGGTATGCAATTGGGGATTCCACTACATCCCAGTCTATTGTGAGAATTCAGGGCGCAGCATCTGTTGTGGAGACAATTAACACAGTAGTTGCATCGGTGGATGTTTCTGACATGAAGTCAAATGTAGATACACCGGTTACACTGAAAGCATATGACAATAATGGTAAATTGATTAGTGCAGATAAGCTGATATTCAGCCAGAAAGAAGTAGATGTGAGTGTAGAGATTCTTAAGATAAAGGAAGTACCGATTGTCTTTACAATACAAGGGGAGCCGGCTGAGGGCTACCGGGTAATTGGAGATGTGCAGAGCAGTCTGACAACGGTTAAGATAGCCGGAAAAGACAGTAGTCTTAAGAAATTCAACGAAGTCAGCATTGCATCCAGTGAATTGGATGTTACTGGAAGAAACAGTAATTTAGAGACTGTAGTAGATATTAGCAAATATATCAGGGATGATTGTAAACTGATTAGCGATAAGGATGTAGCGGTCACTGTTCTGATTGAGGCATTGCAGTCAAAAGAAATTATTGTGCCAAGAGAATCTATAAAATTATTAAATGTAGCCGACAATCTGACAGCATCAGTAAACAATGAATCTGTATCTATTGTGATATGGGGAATTGCTGAAGAATTAGATGATTTGTCAGTTGATGATTTGACCATTAGTGCAGATTTAACCGGAAAAGTAACTCCGGGGATGTATAATGATGTTAGTCTTGACATTGAAGTGCCGGATGGCTATTTAGCGTCCGACTCTGCTTCCGTAAGCGTACAGTTAGAAAGTACATTACCAGAAGAAACACAAACCCCAGAGCCAACAGATAAACCGGAGGAGACGACGGAACCAGAGGTTACTTCTTCTCCAGAAAGCACGATTGCACCTGAGAATACACCAGAACCGGAAGGGGATGATGGCACGCGTGAAGTAGAGGATGGCGCAGAAAACAGCGAAGAAACACCTACAGGTGCAGACGCTGTTGAAAATGGTACAGAGGATAGCAACTAATCTGAAGATGTGAATGCACAAACAGAAAACAAAAGGAGGCACTGATAATATGGTTAGTAAGGTGATAAAGGTGAAAAACGTAACAGGTATTCACCTTAGAGCAGCAAATGCAGTCTGCAATACTGCAGTAAAGTATAGTTCTTTGATCAAAATGAAGAAAAAAGAGCAGGTGGTCAACGCAAAGAGTATTTTAGGGATTTTAAGTGCTTGTATACGTTGCGATGATGAAATTATCATTGAATGTGAAGGTGTAGATGAAGAAGCAGCTTTGAAGGATGTTATTGATACAATTGACAGTTTAGACATATAAAAAGCAGCTTGCTGATTTTAGTGTCGCTAAGGCGGCGGAATGGAGATTAAAATGAAATTATTTGTAACAGGATGTAATGGTCAGTTAGGAAGAGCAATTAACGCAATTTATGCAGATGAGCAGAACGTAGAAATTGTAAATACAGATGTAGATACCTTGGATATAACAAATGTAGATGAAGTAATGAAAGCGGTGCTTGCTGCAAAACCAGATGTGATTATCAACTGTGCAGCACATACAGGTGTAGATGCTTGCGAAACGGATGTAGACAATGCATTTAAGATTAATGCAATTGGTCCTCGCAACTTAAGTATAGCTGCAAATGCAGTAGATGCGAAGTTAGTGCATATTTCAACTGATTATGTGTTTGCAGGAAATGGAACAAAGCCATATACAGAGTTTGATCAGACAGGACCGCAGGGAATGTATGGAAAGACGAAGTTAGAAGGCGAGAATTTCGTAAAAGCAATTGCAAATAAATACTTTATAATCCGTACAGCCTGGTTATATGGCGATGGCAAGAACTTTGTTAAGACAATGCTTCGTCTGGCAGAATCCAACGATAAAGTACGTGTAGTAGGCGACCAGGTAGGTTCCCCGACAAGTACAGCAGAGTTAGCAAAGGCGATTAAACATTTGATTCCAACAGATAACTATGGATTGTTCCATGGTACCTGTGAAGGAAGCTGTAGCTGGGCAGAGTTTGCAGAAGAAATCTTCCGTCTTGCAGGTCGTGATACAAAGGTAGAGGCAATTACAACAGAAGAATTTGGTGCACCGGCAGCTCGCCCTGCATACTCTATTCTTGAGAATTATATGTTGAAGCTTACAACAGATTTTCAGTTTGCAGACTGGAAAGATGCATTAGTGGAATACATGAAAACATTATAAATGTAAGGTTATATTTACGATAAGGTTTTTGCTAACTTCTGAATATGCAAGAAGTGAATTCTTTTAAGAAGCAGATTTTTTAGTGATTAGCTGAAAAATCTGCTTTTTATATACAAGGAAAAATAGTTTGTTTTAAAACATGCCGATTATTTCATGGACGATGTACTAGTATATAAAAATTAGTATGCGCACGAATTTGAAAGGAAGGTGCACTGCGTGCCGAATTCGGCGCGGCAAAGCGTGTAAGCATAATAACTAGCTGAATTCGTGAGAGCGTACCTGCACGCTTTGTTCCGACAAAAAAATGCGGTAATAAATGGTATTCGACATGTTTGGTTGCATTTGATAAAATATGGTGGTATGATATGACGTATGTGGAAAAGATAATGCAAGGAAAGGAGTAATGCACGTAAGTGCGCGTAGAAGTAAATGAAATTACGTAAGAAGATTGGTTTATTGATTTGTGCGATTCTTATGCTTGGAAGTGGGGTAAGTACGCTGACAACAGAAGCGGCATCTGAAATGACTGTTGCTGATAAGAATGCAGATGATGGAAGTTTTACTGTTACATTGGAAAAGACAAAAGCTGCATCAAAATATAAGAATATATATTTAGATGCTTGGAGTGAAGTAAATGGAAAGGATGATTTAAAGACAGTATCCGTAGCCAGCTCTAAATCAAAGTGGACATTTACTGTCAAGGCAGAAAATCATAACTATGATGAAGGTATATATTGTCTTCAGGCGTATGCATTAAACAGCAAAGGAAAGAAAGTGAAACTGGGTTACACTACATACAATGTGGCAGTAAACAGTTCTATGAATTTTTCTGTAAGTTTAAATAAAGAACATTCAAAGATATCAGCAACACTAAAAAATGTACGTTATGGTAAGGATATGTTACAGAGTGTTAAGATTCAGGTATGGTCCTATGTAAATGGACAGGATGATTTAAAGACATATACATTGAAAAATAAGGGTGCCGGAACCTATACATATACTGTGCCTATCAGTAAACACAATTGTGATGTAGGGGCTTATCGCGTAGAAGCATATGCTTATTTTACAGAGGGCGATCCGGAGTTGATTTCTTCAAAGAAAGTAATCATTAAAGGTATTACCGATGCAAAAATTGAAACAAAGATGACAAATGCAGATTTGGCAAAATGGAGTATCTATGCTGGAGGAATTACTGGACCGGCTGCAATTAAAAAAGTACAGGTGAAAATGTGGTACACAAATGGCGGCGAAGAAACGGCACAATGGTTGACCGGAAAGTATTATAGCAAGACAAAGAGATATGTTGCTTATGCAGCATCCAAGAAATTTGCCTACAAAAAGGGTAGTTATACGATGCAAGTATATGCAACAGATGCCCGTGGAGTATGCCAGTTAGTTGGTACATGCACACGAAATATTACACCAGCATTGACAAAAAGTATGTCATTTACAGCGGAGCAGCAACCTGCCGGGTATGTAGCAACAATGTCTGGATTAGGTTGTCTTGACAAAGTAAGTAATGTAACCTTTAAAGTATGGAATACAGGCAGTGGAGAAGGAAGCGCAGCCTCTTATGCTGGTACATTAAGTGATAGCAAGTATACGGTAACCATTCCAAATGAAACCCTGGCAACACCAGGTGCGTATAAGATAGATGCCTATGTTACAGTAAAAAATGAAGGAACGGTCAAGATTGCAGAGCAAATCGTTAATGTGCAGAACATGATTTCCGGTGGTTGCTCCACACGTTATATTAATAACGAAAATGGTTCCTTCCAGATGGTTGCCAATCCGATTACTGCAGTAAATGATATTTCTAAGGTAGAGTTTATTGTAACTCCGTCAGCAAATACCACATTGGCAAGAATTTACAAAGCACGTAAGGTAGGAGATAAATGGTTGGCAGATGCTGGTGCAGCACAGTTTGGATGTACAACGGGGCAGTATGTGATTCAGATACAGGCTACGGATGTGACAGGTGCTGTGCAGATTGTAGACTCCATGACAGTGAATGTACAGATATCGGACAGATATGCGAGCCTGTGCAATAATTCGGTGCAGATGAAGGGTATTGATATATCAAAATATCAGGCAACACAGCAGAAGGATGGTACCTATAAGGTAACAATAGACTGGAATAAAGTAAAAAACGATGGTATAGATTTTGTTATGATTCGTGTGGGTTACCGCGGAGCAGAAGGTGGACAGATTTATGAAGATCCAACCTTTAAGGAGCATTTAGAAGGTGCCCAGAATGCAGGCGTTAATGTAGGTGTTTATTTCTTTAGTCAGGCTATTACAGAGGCAGAGGCGAAAGAAGAGGTAAAATGGGTGTATAACAAAATTAAAGAATATCGGTTGGATTTCCCGATCTGTATTGATTCTGAGGCGGTATATACCAGCGGTGGAGCACCAGGACGTGCCAATAAACTCACTAAGGCACAGCGTACAACAGTAACAGCCGCTTTCTGTAGTGCAGTGAAATCGTATGGATATACACCATTGATTTATGCAAGCACAAGCTGGTTGAATAATAATCTTGATATGTCACAGTTATCGAACTATGATGTGTGGGTAGCACAGTATGGTACAAATAATGGCAAAGACAGCCATAAAGTAACCTATCAGGGTAAATATACCATGTGGCAGTTCACATCTACGGCAACCGTTAATGGTGTGAATGGCAGAGTGGATAAGAATAACGGATACCAGATGTATTCCGCCGGCGACGGTAACGGAAAAGCATATGTTCCACAATAAAGAGGGCGTAAGCCCTCTTTTTTATGAATTCTCTTGTATTGTGGAGAATAACGTGCTAAAATAAAACATTGTGAACGATAATTGTAAGAGGAGAACAGACGTGAAACTGATTATTCAGGTGCCTTGTTTAAATGAGGCAAAGACATTAAGAATCGCTTTGGATGCATTACCAAAGCACATAGATGGTGTAGATGAAATTGAATATTTGATTATCAATGATGGAAGTACAGACGAGACGGTTCAGGTGGCGAGAGAATGGGGCGTTCATTATATTGTTAATTTTAAGAACAACAAAGGTCTTGCGAAGGGATTTTTAGCTGGACTGGATGCGGCTTTGCGAAATGGTGCAGATATCGTAGTGAACACAGATGCAGATAACCAGTATGAAGGTTCCGACATTGAAAAACTGATTCGCCCAATTATAAATAAAGAAGCCGATATTGTAATTGGGGAACGTCCAATTGATGATACTGAGCATTTTTCGTATGTAAAGAAAAAATTACAGCATTTCGGAAGCTGGGTAGTACGAAAAGCTTCCAAGACGGATATTCCGGATGCTCCAAGTGGATTTCGTGCATATAGCAGAGATGCAGCGATGCGCATGAATGTAATTAACGAATATACATATACGTTAGAGACGATTGTGCAGGCAGGGCGAAATCGAATGGCGATTACCTCTGTTCCGGTTCATACGAATCCGGAACTTCGCAAATCCAGACTTTTTAACAGTATGTGGGGCTATGTAAAACGCTCCATGTTGACAATTGTCAGAGCATTTATTATGTATCGTCCATTGGCATTTTTTTCTATGGTGGCAATTTTGTTTCTATTAGCTGGTGGTGGAATAGGTGTCCGTTTTATATATTATTATCTGAATGGAGCAGGAAGCGGACATATCCAGTCATTGATTCTGGCAAGTATGTTGATTATTATTGGTGTGCAGACTATGGTAATTGGATTTTGCGGTGATATTATGACAGCCAACCGAAAATTGATTGAAGACGTACAGTATCGAGTTAAAAACTTAGAGTATGAGCTGTTGAAGGAAGGCAAGAAAAAGGATTCCCTTCAGGAAAACGGCATTGTAGAAGAGACTGCAAAGGATAAAGAATAAAATGCCAGCGCTTATTATAATTACAATTGTATTTATTCTGTTATATACTCTGGTGATGTATGTGACAGGAAAGCCTGTGAAGAAAAATGAACTGGTATATCCTTTTCAGGAAAATGTTTTAAAATGCCAGGAACCGGAGAAAAAAGTACTGTATTTGTACCAACCATCTTCTCATGGAAGTGTGGAGAAAGCAGCACAGTATTTTGCAGGCAGATTAAAAAGTAACCATTGTGAAGTGTGTATGAATCATCCTTCACCAGAGCTTTCCTATGACATAGAATCCTACGATATTATATTTTTAAGCAGTGCAGTGTATATGGGATTACCTTCACTGGTGTTACAGAAATATATCGAACAGCATTCCTTTGCCGGAAAAAAGGTAGTTATTCTACTAATCGGCAGAAGGACAGATGTAACGGAAGAATTGGAGATGTTAGCTGAACGCATGGAAGATGCAGTTGATATTTGCAAGATTAAAGTTACAAAGAATGAATATGAGACAGCTTGGGAGACAATTCGTGCATTTATAAAGGAAGCGGTGGAGTAACCGCTTCTTTTTGTATACTAGGAAATTACAATAGTTTATTATAGAATGTAATACTTGAAATTTCCTAGTATATAAAAGTGATGCGCACTTGCACGCTTTGTTCACAAAAATAGATAATTGCGAAACGCCAATTAAACAAAACGATAAAGAGGTATGATATGAATATAAATGAATATTTAGAAAAAAATAAATTAGTATGTGATGGTGCATTTGGTACTTATTATTCTTTGCTTGCAGGTGAAGAACACATGGCAGAGAGGGGCAATTTTGATAACCCTGAAGTTGTAAAGCAGGTACATGAAGACTATATTGAAGCCGGAGCACGGTTAATACGAACCAATACGTTTGCTTCTAATACACAAATGTTGTCCATGCCAATTGAAGAAGTGAAGGAGAACATTCGCACAGGTTGTCGTCTTGCGAAAGAAGCGGTGAAGGAATCTGGAAAATCTGTGTATATAGCAGGAGATATTGGTCCCATACCCTTGAAACAGAATGAAGATGCAGAGGCGGAATACGAGGAACTATGCAGAACCTTTTTGGAGGAGGGACTGGACATTCTTGTGTTTGAGACATTTGCAGATGTAGAAACCATTTTGCCTGTTATCAAGAGAATGAAAGCAGAACAGAATATTTTTGTTATTGTACAGTTTTGTGTAAATCAGTTTGGTTACAGTAATTCGGGCTTGAGTGCGAAGAGATTGTTAGTAGAAGCAAATATACCAGAGATAGATGCAGTGGGATTTAACTGCGGTGTAGGACCAGGGCATTTGTACACCATTTTAGAAAAATGTAATCTTGATATCGGAAAATATATTACAGCATTGCCAAATGCCAGTTATCCACAGATTATCAAGAACCGTATGGTGTTCTTGGAGAATGAAGAATATTTTGTGGAAAAAATGCAGGATATGGAGAAACTGGGTGTTGATATCTTAGGTGGATGTTGTGGAACAACACCTGCTTTTATAAAAAAAATGTGGGAAACCTTAGATCAGAACCACAGATATCCCCATCACACTATTGAGAGCGAAAAAGAAACTTCGCCAATAAAAAACAGTGCTTTTTATGCAGAGAAAGAGAATAAAAAGGTAATTGCCGTCGAATTGGCACCACCTATGACTGGCGACAGTGAAAAAATGATGGATGCAGCAAACAGCCTGAAAAATATGGATGTGGATGTGGTTACGTTTCCGGATTCTCCATCAGGCAGAACGAGGGCAGATTCTGTGTTGATGGCAGCGAAAGTAGCTTCAGAAACGGGTTTGTGCGTGATGCCACATGTGTGCTGTCGTGATAAAAATGCCATAGCAGTACGCTCACAGTTGCTGGGGGCATATATGAATGGTGTTTCTAATTTTCTGGTTGTGACCGGTGATCCGGTGCCTACGATGATTCGACAATCTGTAAAAAGTGTGTTTAACTTTGATTCCGTTGGATTTATGAAAATTATTAAGGATATGAATGCGGATCAGTTTGCAGAAAATCCAATGACATATGGTGGTGCCATCGGTTGCCACCGCCGGAACCTTGATGTGGAAATCAATCGTGTGAAAAAGAAAATGGAAGCAGGAGCAACATTCTTTTTTACCCAGCCGGTGTTTGACCGAAATGGTGTAGAGCGAGTGAAGCAGATAAAGGAAGCAACCGGTGCAAAAATATTATGTGGTGTAATGCCTCTTGTTAGTCGTAAGAATGCGTTGTTCATTAAAAATGAGATGACAGGAATAGAGGTTTCTGACGAAATTGCAGAACGCTTTTTGCCAGATATGACAAAGGAAGAAAGTGAAGCAGTGGGCATTGCTATTGTAAAAGAGGTTATGGCGTATGCGAAGGATGATGTAGATGGATTTTATTTTTCATTGCCATTTAATCGTGTATATTTATTGAAGCAAATCTTAGAGTAAAGGTGATTTGTTCGGTTGCGTTGTTCAAAGTAGGGAATTGATGGTATTGCCGCAGAAGCGACGGAATGGAGAATGTTATGAAAAAGACAATGAAAAAGCTTATGGCAGTATATGCGCCAGTGTAATAGGCTGTGTGTCTGTTGCTGGGGTGTGAAAGTAGAAATGAAGATAATAAATTGACAACTGTACAAGAGGAAACCAAGGCTTCGAAGAAAAGACCTGCACAAAACAAAAATTGTGCAGGTTTTTTTACATAAATACATACATGTTACATGGTAATAAAAATAAAAAAAACAGGATGGTATACGGCTAAAAATTAATATATTCGTTGCATTTGCATCAAAAAGGATATATACTAATCACATAGTGTACAATAAGGAGGGGATTGTATGGATAAGGGGAAAAAAATAAACAAAAAACCTGTTTCGGAGCAGATTATATTCAGAAATATGATGATTGCTGTGTTTTCGGTAGCATCAGTGTTTTTTTTGAAGAATATAATCAGCCAGTCATGGTATGGTGCAATTGTAATTGGGGTATGTCTGCTTGTGTTTGTGATTGTCATTTCTGTTATGAAAAAATGCAGGATGGATCGGGACAAGCAGCAGTTTGCTGTATGTATTTGTGTAGTGTTTGTTGTATTCTGCATCTCCATAAACAGCGGGGCTTATTACAGCGATGATTTTCCGTTATATCTGGCAGTAATTGGTATATCGGGACTATATCTGGTACCGAAATATGCACTGGTGCAGACGGTATTAATTGATATTTTATTAATGGTCGCGTATCTGTTGCATCCGGAAAAAGCGGAATCATTGTCACAATATGTTATGTGTATGGTGGTGTTTACAGTTGGTGCGTTTATTATGTACATGGTGATAAAAAGAGGACGTGCTTACATTGAAATTGGAAATGCAAGGGCGGAGGAAGCAGAAAAGCTGTTAGCAGAGCTGAAAAAAGCAGGTGAGGAATTACAGCAGAACTGTGACAATTCTGCTGGACGAATGGAAAAGTTGCAGGAAGCCAATACGAGGTTAGAAGCTTGTGCAGATAATGTGAGATTAGGTTCTGAGAGCATTACTCAGGGAACAGTAGAAGTTGCTGAGACCTTTGAAGTTGTACAGGAGAAAATGCAGATAACAGAAAAGCAGATAGATTACTTGAATGTGGAAGTGAAAAAGGTAGAGGATTCTCTTGCAGATAATAAAAAGAATATGCAGGAGATGACCAGTAAGATGGAGATACTTCAGAATATTGTTACGAATACTAGTGAAGTCTTTCGGTCTCTGCAAGATGAGATTCTGGAAATATCAGAGATGACAGAGCAGTTGACACAAATTGCATCAAACACAAATATGCTTGCCCTAAATGCTTCGATTGAAGCGGCAAGAGCCGGGCAAATGGGAGCAGGATTTGCCGTGGTGGCATCAGAAGTACAGGCACTGGCAGAAGACAGTAATAGTTGTTCTTCCCAGGTTGTTTCTATTGTAAATGCCATGCAGAAGCGTATTGAAGAAACAACAGTGCAGTTGTCTGACAGTACAGAAGCGATTCATGCTTCTATCCGGGCTTTGCAAGGTTTTGCGGGAGATTTTGATAATCTGACAGGTCATTTTGGTGCTTTGTATCACAATATTGAAGAACAAAACAGCAATGTACATGAGATGGATGCTATTGTGGAAGATTTGAAACACAAGATTTTAGAAATGACGAATTCTTCGGAAGCAAACCAGAATTCGGTAACAGCCATTGCAGATACGATAAATGTATATAGAGAAAATATGGATATGGTAATTCGGGATAACAAGGAGATTCAACAGGTCTCAATCTCTATGTTAGAATTAGCAAACTCTCAGGATAACGAATAAAGTGTTTTAGATAATTGCGAAACGCCAACAAGGTAGTGAATTGTCAGAATTGTTTGTGACAGATAGCTGTTTGCTACATAGTCTATATGTGACCCTCTGAAAACGTCGGCACTTAGGCTGTGTATTTTACAGCCTTAGTGTCCGCTAC
>JBGVMW010000282.1:0-6897 GCA_045125095.1 Lachnospiraceae bacterium | reverse complement strand
TAACTATTCAGAACAGGACTGTGCTGAACTGCACAGTCCGTATGAAAACGTAGTGGCAGCAGGCCAAAATCCATCACCGTAGGTGATTCTGCATGGATTTTGGCTCGTAACTATGAGGGTACTGAATAGTTACTTTTTCTTTATAATTGTAGCAAAGTTAGTTTGTTCTAACCAAAAACCGTTTCCTATCATAGCACATGATTTTTTGTATTTCAGTTGCATATGCAACATTTCAAGGAGGATAAATGATAAAAAATATCAATATACTAAATAAAACAGCTTTTTTTCAAGGCATTTCTTCTGAAAATATGATATCTATTGTGAACTCACATATTTGTTACATAAAAAAATTCGAACCAGAAACTACCATATATGATAACGGTTCTAACGTCCGCTATGCCGGTATTATTTTAGATGGAACGGTAGATGTCATACATCCTTTTATCTGCGGAAATGATACCATAGTCATCCGTCTCGGTTCCGGTGAAGCCTTTGGCGAATCTTATGCATGCTTAGAGGATACTTACCGCCTTCGTTGCGATATCCGTGCCATCACGGCTTGCACCATACTGTTCATCAACATCCGCTATTTATTTCAAAATGTGGAATTTGGTTCGGAATACCGCTTACGTCTGATAGACAATATTTTGAAATCTCTGGCGGTAAGTAATATCAATTTGAATACCAAAATACAGATTCTCACTCAAAAATCCCTTCGTGGAAAGCTCCTGACCTATTTCAATCTGCTTGCCAGCCAGAAGCAATCCAAGGAATTTGACATTCCTTTTAACCGGGAGCAGCTTGCCCGCTTTGCCGCGCCGAATTTGGCACGCAGTGGAGGTTCCTTTCAAATTCGTGCGCATCAGTTTTTTATATACTAGGAAATTTCATACATTACATCATACAACGAACTGTTACAATTTCCTAGTATATAAAAAATATCTCCAGCCATCATTCTGACTGGAGATATTAATTCTTTTATTTCTAATATACTATTTTAATTTTTCTTAAACTTCGCCGTCTTGCTCACACCTTTTGCCTTCAGGAGACTTACATAAGAAATATATTTGCTCTTTGGCACCTTGATAGTTACCTTACTATAAATGCCCTTAAATGCCTGTTTTCCTACTGTTTTTGTTGTCAGCTTTGTTGTTGTAATTGTAATGGTTTTCAGCTTCTTGCAGCCAAAGAATGCATTTTTACCAATCGTCTTTACTTTACTTGGTATTGTAATCTGCGTCAATGCTGTACATTTATAAAACACATTTTCATTAATCGTTGTTACGTTCTTTCCAAGTATAACAGTCTTTAGTTTGGTACAACCACGGAAGGCACTAGCACCAAGCGTTACCACATTACTTCCGATTGTAACCTTAGTAAGCTTTTTGAAATTTGCACATGCACTTTTCGTAACACTTGTTACCTTGTATGTAACGCCTCCTAATGTAACTGTTGCTGGAATTGTAAGTACCGTTGCATTTTTATTTGTTGGTTTTATGTATTCAACTGTACCATTTTTTGTACCGGATTTTGTTATCTTGTACTGTGCCTTTGATTTCTGGTCAGTGAACACCGTTCCTTTCGTTGCTGACAATTTACTTATGACTTCTTTTTTTGTTGCACCACAAACACTACAGCTATACGTTTGCTCCCCCTCTGTCGTTATAGTAGGTTCCTTTGTTACTTTGCTTGTGTAAGAATGCTCTAATGCTGGAATTTGTGAGCCATTCAAAATCTTTATTCCGCAAGCTTTACAATAGGTATCTCCTGTATAGCCGACTGCATCACAGGTTGCAACCACCTGTCCCCGAACCTCTGTCTCTCCATGATTGTTACTGTTTACCGTACCATATTCCTGGTGACATCTGCTACATACTGCTTTCTTCTTACAGCTTGCCGTGCCTCCTGTATGCCCCAATGCATCAACTACAAATTCGCTTTCTGTTGTTACACCACAATTAGTACATTCCTTATGACCCAGTCCGGCGTTGGTACAAGTAGGTGCATATTCTCCATCTCCTCTATAGAAGATCTTTTCCTGTACATGATTACAAGCATCTAACTCACTCTTATCACATTTTTCCGTGCTAAGTACTGGTCCATTTGTGAAACAAATGCCATCTTGCGAAGCCTGATTTGCTACTGGATGAGAATATGCAAATGTCATGCCTTGGATTGTAGTCTCTGAACCTACCAAAAACCAATTCTCGTTCTCCCCACCAGATACTGCACCTGAACTAAGACCTGACGGGTCATTCCATGTTACATCCACTCCATACCAGCTTGCCCCCACCTGTACATAATTCCACATATGTGCTTCTCCTAATGAACCAGACGAAGTCTTTGCATTTCCATCTACCAAAACGCACGGAATACCTACCTCATCACATAACACCTTAAAGGCTCTTGCATAGGCTTCGCACACAGGTCCTACAGTTCCTGTACGTCCCTCCAAAGCACTAATACATTCTCTGCAATCATGTCCAATATAATTTAAGTTTGAGCTTGTGTTATATTGATTTGTATGCGTAAGTTGTTGATTAAAATAACTAAGTTTCTCCCATGTCCCTTTGCCTGCAACTGCACTAACCAAATCATTGACCTTGTTATCTCTGGTAGCGATTGCGGTCTTAATTGCCGATTCGCTCTGATAGTCTGTTGCTCGAATATCAAATCCCTGGCTTGTCATCAACGGAAAATTGATTGTAAGAGTATAGTTATATCCCGTCTTCACATTACCAGCACAAGAGATACCTGCTGAACACTTGGTAGCCCCCGACAACCAGAATACTTCCGGATAATCTCTGTCAAAAGCATCAAAAGCAGCTCGTATATATTTTGCGTAATTTGAAAGCTTCGTGCTACAGACCTCCTGCACGTCGTCTTCTGTGTCTTCATGACCAGTTACACGCACAACCTCTATACTATACCCTTCCTCTGCCTCTAAATATTTATCCTCAATCAGAAAGTCATCCACACCATCATTATCAGAAGCTTCCACAAGTGTATTATAAAAATCCTTGATTATCCCTGCACCCGATGTATCTATCCTATCAATCCAGTTCACCTCATTTGTATTTTTTAAATACACCACTCCATCTTCTAAACTGTACAGGGAAATCGGAAGCGCCGATGTCTCCACTGGCGCCATCTCAATCTCTTCTTCATATACAATAACTTCCATACCGTCAATCTGACTACTGCTCTTTGTCTCACACATCTCATTCGTGACACCTTCTACTGTAGTGACAGCTTCTGTTTTCTCAGATGCCGATACTGTCAGTGCAGACAAGTCTGTCATATTCCCTACCAAGGCAGTTGTCAGAGCCAGCACCATTAGCTTTCTCTCTCTGTTTTTCCATAGATTCATACCATTTACCACTCTTTCATATTATATATTGTTATTGTTTTGAAAAAACATAGTAATGCATTGTTATCTCTTTCGATATCATCTACTATTGTACCAGATTTTTACAATAAGAGAAATAAGAAAGCGTTCTGATTGCTCTATTCCTTATCTTTTTAATACAATTTCTCCCCCTTTTACTATCATTTTTATATTTAAACTCTCATCTAAAATAATAAAATCTGCCTCTTTGCCCTCTCGGATGCTTCCGCATTCTTTATCTAAGCCTAATGATTGTGCCGGTGTCAATGTACATGCCCTTACTGCATCCTCCAACGGAATGTGCATTTGCAGTACTGCTGTTCTCAGACAATCATGCAAGTTCGACGCGGAACCAGCAATCGTTCCATCTTCTAGGGTTGCCACCTTTCCCACTACTTTAACCGCTTGTCCTCCAAGTGAATACTCGCCATCCTTCATTCCGGTAGCCATCATACTGTCACTAATCATACAAATTCTCTCCGCGCCAAACAGCGAAAAAGCAGCACGCACCATAGATGGATGAATATGTACTCCATCACAAATCAATTCCACGAACACCTTGTCATTCTCAGCAGAAGCTCCTATCACTCCAGGATCTCTATGATGAAACGCAGGCATTGCATTAAACAAATGTGTTACATGGCTAGCACCTCTCTCAAAAGCTTCTTTGGCGATTTCATAGCCAGCTGTCGTATGTGCAATAGAAACCACACATTCTTTGCTTGCTTCTTCTATAAAAGCATATTCCACATCTTCCTCCGGTGCTACTGCCACCTGCTTAATCATTCCACCAGAAAGCTTCTGCATTTCTCTAAAAAATTCCATATCCGGCTTGTGAATAAAGGAGCCATTCTGCGCCCCCTTCTTTGCCATGGAAACAAATGGTCCTTCCATGGTAATGCCGCGAATCGTACTTCCACCAGACGACTTATACTTCCCCGCCTTTTCAAAGATTCTTGCCAGCTCCTCCTTAGAAAGTGTCATAGTTGCAGGTACTATACTGGTGATGCCTTGTTCTAATTCATATTGTGCAATACATTCGATTGCATCCATCGTACCATCACAAAAATCAACGCCATTGCATCCATGAAAATGAATATCTACTAATCCTGGAATTACATATTCCTTTCCTATATCAATGACATCCTCTTTTCTCAATTCCTCCGTTGCATTTCCCCAGATTATATTACTGATTTTATTTTCTGTGATTTCTATACTGCCTTCAAGAAATACACCATCCTCTGAAAAAATTTTTTTGCCTTTAATAATCATACTCCACCTCGTTTTATATCCTATCCTCAACCTTAGAAAGTGCCAATTCGTCACCTACAACTGTCACATCTCTATGCAACTGCAAAATTGATGCCGGAACCCATGGAGTAATTCCGCCAAAAAAAGCCTTTTCCACAATTTCTGCTTTCGCAACACCACTTACCACAACTAAAATACGTTTTGCATTCATGATTGTCTGAATACCCATAGTATAGGCCTGTGTCGGGACCTCCTCTACGGAATCAAAAAACCTTGCATTTGCTTCTATCGTAGACTTCGCTAAATTTACACAATGCGTTCCTTTTGCAAACACTTCATCTGGTTCATTAAATCCAATATGTCCGTTATGTCCTAAGCCTAAAAGCTGTAAATCCACTCCACCAGTAGCACTGATAATTTCATCATACTTTCTGCTGGCTTCCTCTGCATCTTCAATTGTGCCATCTGGAACAAATGTCCTTTCCCGGTTGATATTCACTTTACTAAATAAATTTCTTTCCATAAAATAATAATAGCTTTGCTCATTGTCATGGGAAAGACCTCTATATTCATCAAGATTTACACTTGTAACTTGTGAAAAATCCAAATCTCCTTTCTCATACCAATGCGCAAGACATTTATATGCACCGATTGGGGAAGAACCTGTTGCCAGCCCTAACACGGAGTCTGGTTTTACAATAATTTGCGCACTAATTATATTAGCAGCTTTTCTACTCATATCATCATAATCTCTTGCCCGTACAAATCTAATCATATGCATGCCCTTCCTTTCCTACTATTTATTTATAGGCGTTTGCAAAACTGATGCCCATATGCACAATTACGGCACCACCCATGGCACTCCGGCCATGAGCAGTGCCCTGTATTTTAAAGGGATTAAATTATGTTATCTTCATTTGCAAAGTTTTTTAAATTCATCTGCAACAAATTGAACTTTTGTACCTATTACAACTTGTACAGATGTCTTACCTGGTCTGATAACACCTGATGCTCCAGCAGCTTTTATCTTTTTTTCATTTATCAACGTATTGTCTTTTATTTCAAGACGAAGTCTGGTGACACAATTATCAATGCTTGTAACATTTTCTTTTCCACCAATTCCTTCTAAAATAGCAGCCGCTACTTCCGTATAATTATTATTTGCAAGAACTATTTTTTTCTCTTGTTCCTCCTCATCGTCTTCTCGTCCAGGCGTTTTTAAATCAAACTTGGTGATTGCGAAGCGGAACACCAGATAAAATACTACAAATGCTGCAAGTCCTAATGGAATAATCATCCATGTGTTCTGTGCTGCCGGAAGTGATGCGGAGAACAGAAGATCTGTTGCACCTGCTGAGAAACTGAAACCTGCACGGAATCCAACTAATACTGTTATCACGGTAAAAATACCATATAATGCAGCATAGATTACATATAATACAGGAGCAAGGAACATGAAGCCGAATTCGAATGGTTCTGTAACACCACAGACAAATGCACACACCGCTGCGGAAGCAACAAGACCAATTGTTACTTTTCTCTTATTGCTCTTTGCAGATTGTATCATTGCCAATGCCGCACCCGGAATACCAAACATCATACATGGGAAGAAACCTGACATATACATACCAAGTGACCAAGATACGTCTGCAGATGTTTCGCCAGCCCAGAAGTGACCAAGGTCACCAAGACCGATTGTATCGAACCAGAATACGTTGTTAAGAGCGTGATGTAAACCAGTTGGGATTAAGAGACGGTTAAGGAATGCATAGATACCTGCACCAACAAAGCCCATACCAGCAACGCCCTGACCAAGAGCAATAAGAGCACCGAATACGATTGGCCATACGAACAGTAATACTACAGAAACAACGATAGAAACACCACCAGCTACGATAGCTACACAACGTTTACCACTGAAGAATGATAACCAGTCTGGTAACTGTGCAGATTTGAATTTGTTGTAGCAGGAAGAACCAATGATACCAGCGATGATTGCGATGAATGGGTTAGCAATCTTGTCAAATGCCAGTGTCTTTGTTGCGCTTTCAGCAACTGAAGGCATAATTGTTGTAACAAAGCCTGTGTTAAGAAGAGTTGTCATCATTAACCAGGAAGCTAATGCAGCAACACCACCTGTACCGTCGTTGTCTTCGGACATACCAACACCAACGCCGATAACAAACAGGAGAGCCATGTTATCAATAAGAGCGCCACCTGCTTTTACTAAGAATAAACCTACAAGATTCACAAAGCCT
>JBGVMW010000281.1:0-10504 GCA_045125095.1 Lachnospiraceae bacterium | reverse complement strand
ATACAGTAAGACCCCTTAGAGAGTATGAGGTAGATAGGACAGAGGTGGAAGTGCAGTAATGTATGTAGCTGACTGTTACTAATCGGTCGAGGGCTTGACCAATATATATTTGGATGATATAATCTTCTATATTCAGTTTTGAAAGCATAAGGAGAACAGCCGGGAGGCTGTTTTTTTCGTGTAAAAATATGTAATAAAGTAATCAATGTATAAGTTTAAAGGGATCCTAATTTGAGGAAAATTCGGATTTGTGCGTGTGTCAATGTGTGTTGCTAAAACGTCCGGCAGAGAGAGGGGCTGTAGCTTGCTATCAGAGGCAGGGCACTTAGCTGTAAGTGGTGCTAAGGGATTTTGCCTGTTGCTAAGGACAATCGGGAAAATATAGAACTCGCAAGCTCAAACAACTATATTTTCCCGATTAACGCAACAAACAAAATCCCTAAGAACCACTAGACATCTAACCAACAGCCTCTGATAGCAAGCAACAGCCCCTCTCTCTGCCTACCATAACGAAAACGCTAGTTGTTGTGGCATTTCGAACGGCGGTATATTTATCAAGAATTCGGATTTGTGCGATAGCACCTCTCGCCTATGTCTTCCAACGTATACCATCCAATAAAAACGGCTCGTGATTGTCTGCTTAATAACCTTCTGCTCCTGTCATCGGCGGCGAGCATGACATGTTCCTAAGCAGGAGGTGCACGATCCGCTTTTAGTGAAAGTGAAATTCTATATGCAAAATTATAGCAAATTCGGAAAGTAGGCTCCGGGTTGCGGTGAAGATTGGGAAATGTGGCTGTTCGGAAAGGTATTAGTGATTCTTAGATGGTTGGATTGGTGCGTTAAGCGGAAAAATATAGTTGTCTGAGCTTGCGAGTTCTATATTTTTCCGCTTGTCCTTAGCGCCAATTCAAGCCTCTTAGAATCACTTATGCCTTGGAGCCTGCCCCATTTCCCAATCTTCGCTGTAATCCGGAGCCGGACGGGTAGCAAACTACAGTCCCTCTCTCTGCCGGACGATTGACAAATACACATTGACGCACCCACAAATCCGAATTGCACAAACGGATTTTCCAACTGCTAGTACGCCCTTTTTATCATCTCATAAATATCCGGATTCGTTTTCTTAACATTTATCGGAACTAAAGAAGTATTCGTTAACGCGTGAACGGTACTTCCCTCATTTATCACAGTTCCATCCTCCGTTTTAACACTATAGAAAAATTCTAACTTCGCACCACGGAATGTACCAATCCGGCACTCTACTGTTAAATTCTCCTCATATCTTGCCGGTTTCATATATTTACAATGAAGCTCCACTAGAGGTACCATAACGCCAGACTCTTCCATATCGGAATAGCGCATTCCCATGGCTTCAATAAAATCTCCTCTTGCTGCCTCATACCAGACTGCATAATTGGAGTGATGTACAATCCCCATTTTATCGGTTTCTGCATAACGTACTTTTATCGGTGTTTTCGTTACCATATTTTTTCCTCTTTTCCACATTATTTCTATTCATCTTGAATGATTTTTTTTCTTCTGTCAAGGAATATTTTCCTGTTTACCTTTCTGGCGGAATATGGTAAACTCAATATATGTGAATATAACATCAGATTAGATTGATGAAAAGGGGAATATACATATGACAGTCGATCAAATACGTGCAATGGAACAATCCATTTCAACTACAGCAGCTTCTGCTGCAACCGAAACTACATCTACCAGTTTTTCTTCTGTATTACAGGAGAGTACTTCTATCGATTCTATTATTACAAAGGCTTCTGAAAAATATAACGTGCCGGCTTCTCTCATAAAGGCGGTATGCAAAGCAGAGTCTAATTTCAATGCCAAAGCAGTATCCTGCTGTGGCGCCCAGGGCGTAATGCAGTTAATGCCATCCACCGCAAAATCTTTAGGTGTTAAAGATGCCTTTGATCCAGAGCAGAATATTATGGGTGGAACAAAGTATTTATCACAGTTACTTGATAAGTATGATGGCAATGTTACCTTTGCACTGGCTGCTTACAATGCCGGTTCCGGAAATGTTGCAAAGTATGGAGGTGTCCCTCCATTTAAAGAAACCCAGAATTATATCAAGAAAATTACTGGTTATCTTACCGATGGTGTTACTGTTCCAGCAACAACCACACAAACTACTTATACTCCTACAAACCTCACTGTAGAAGACGTAGATGCAGAAATTCAGGAAGTTGTGAATCAGTTAAACGAATCATTATCATTTGAATATGATGATTATCTTAATTTCCTCAGTATTTTCATGGAATATTTAGAACAGGAAGAACCAGATAACAACGAAGATGCAAAACAGGCATATACAGCAAATACTTCTATGCCATTTGCTTTGCAACAGATGTTAGATTTTGTATAATTTGACACGAAGTGCATCTTCCTTTCAAATTCGTGTACATCCTAGTATAAAATAAAAAGCTTCAGCGTAATGACATACGCCGAAGCTTTTTTGTTTTCTTCTATCGAAAAAATGGGCAACTAAAAACCCTGATACTATACCGGTTGGCAAGTACCAGGGCTTAAATTATTATTTATGGTTTACTATTTCAATTTCGTCTCCAACATAATCAACAATATTTTCTGTATGGTCAGAGATTCTCTCTAAGTTTGTTAATAAATCTAAGAAGATAATACCCGCATTCGTGTCACACTTTTTATCTGAAAGACGCTTCACATGCTGCTTTCTCAATCTTTCTTCCATTTCATCAATGGCATCCTCATCTTCATGAACAGCATTTACGGCATCTAAGGACATGCTTCTACGACACTCTACTGCGCGCTCTACTGCATCTTCTGTCTTATCAAACATAACCTTCAAGTCCGCTTTCGCACTTTTCGAAAATTCATATCCATTTTCTACCATGTTAGCAACCAGTTCTCCAATGTTATCACAATGGTCACTAATTCTCTCAAAGTTACTTACTGTGTAGAATAAATTACTTACTACGGAATGCTGTTGCTCTGTCAGTGATAAATTACTGATTTTAACCAGATATTCAGACAGGCTGGAAGCAAAGTTATCCACATTTTCTTCCATTTTCGTAGCCTTCTTAATCTTCTTTAGATTACGTTCAAACAACGCATCACGTACCGTCTGTAAATGCTTTACTGATATATCACCCATACGTCCGATTTCTGTAATGGCACTCTCAATCGCAAAGGATGGTGTCTCTAAAATACGGGTATCCAAATGAGGAATCTGCCCTGTATGCTCTTCTTCCTCTTCTTCTTTGCCATCTCTGATAATTAAGTGAGATGCCTTTACTAACTGGTTCGCAAACGGGAACAGGATAATTGTATTTGTTATATTAAATATAGTATGGAATATTGATATCTGCACGGTTGAAATGTTACTTGCTGCAAGATCCGGTTTTGCCCAGAAGAACAGGAACATAATCACTCCAAATATCACCGCACCCAGCACATTAAACAGCAAATGAATAACGGCTGCACGCTTTGCCGTTTTCTGCGCACCTGCACCGGACAAAATTGCTGTAATACAAGTACCAATATTCTGTCCTAATGTAACAAAAATTGCCGCTCTCCAGGTTACCATTCCATTGAGGGCAAGTGCCTGTAAAATACCTACAGAGGCAGAAGAACTCTGAATCAACGCAGTAACTAATGCACCAACTAAAATACCTAAAAATGGATTCTCGCCTAATACACGGAAAGCGTTCGAAAATACTGGTGAATCTCTATATGGTTCAATTGCACCAGACATAAAATTCAAACCTACAAACAGCATACCAAATCCAATTAAAATCTGACCTACTTCTTTCGTGCGCTCTTTCTTTGCAAATAAAATAGCAAATGCACCAATTCCAATCATCAGTGGAGCGTAAAAATCCGGACTGAATAAACTACCAATATCTTTCATCGATACCAGCCAGCTTGTGATTGTGGTACCAATATTCGCACCCATAATCACACCAACGGACTGTGTCAGATTCATCAATCCAGCATTTACAAAACCAACAACCATTACCGTTGTAGCAGAACTACTCTGAATAATTGCAGTTACTAATGCACCAACCAGAACCGCCAGCAGACGATTGCTTGTCAACGCAGCAAGCAGGGATTTCATCTTGTTTCCTGCAGCCTTTTGCAAACCTTCTGCCATAATATTCATACCGAATAAAAATAATCCGATACCACCGGCAAATGAAAATAGCAATTCCACATCTGTCATACTCATGTTTAATTTTCCTCCCAAGTGTCTGCTTTCTCAAGCATACTGTGCTTTCTTCGCAGTCTTTATTATAGAAACTCACAGGCTGTTCCTGCACATCAGATGGGACGATATCGCTTGTGCGTCCTCTCCATGCTTACCTTCTTTTTACACTTTCTATACCAATTATTTACATAAAAAGCAAAAAAAATACCTACATGGATGGTATTTATAGCACGTTCCGTTCGCTGACCGCACGCATCTAAATTATATATTAACGAAATACTACGTTTCTGTAAAGGAATTTTTTCTAAATTTTATCATTATTTCTATTTTTCGTTTAATATCGACAATTTACATTAATTTTTTTCAAAATTTACGTTAGTTTTACCAACTTGCATTTTGGTATAGAATTCCCTTGTTCATGAAAATCGTATCTGATTTACACAAAAAAAGCTGAAACATCAAATGTCTCAGCTTTTTAAAGCTAGCAACGGGAATCGAACCCGTGACCTCTTCACTACCAATGAAGTGCGCTACCGACTGTGCCATGCCAGCTTGGTTACTACCGAAAGTTATAATATCATATAGCATGAAAATTGTCAATAATTTTTCAAAAAATATATACTATTAAATATCTTATTCACACACAAGCTTTGCAATTTTGCTCTTAATGCGCTGCAGAGCGTTGTCTACGGATTTCGGTTGCTTATCTAAGATGGCAGCAATCGTCTGATAGCCAAGTCCTGTCAAATGCAAATCCAATACTTCCTTTTCAAAGTCGCTTAGATTCTCTTCTATGGACTGCTCTAACTGCTCTAAATTTTCCTGATGGATGAAAAGAGATTCCGGATTATTTTCCGTATCCCCCTCCATCACTTCAAATAACTCCACGCCATCCTTTTCATTGCCTGATACTTTTGAGTAAATGGAAATATAGGAGTTTAACGGTATATGCTTCTGTCTTCCGGCAGAAGTCACAGCCGTATATATCTGTCTGGTAATACATAACTCAGCAAAATTAAAAAAACCTGCTTTTTTCTCTGGATCGTAATCACGAATAGCTTTAAAAAGACCTATCATCCCTTCCTGAATCAGATCTTCATTGTCGCCACCTATCAGATACATGGCTTTTGCTTTTTTTCGCACCAGATTCTTATACTTTTCTAACAGATAATCGGTAATACCGGATTCGTCTTCCTGAATCCGACCTAATAATTCCTCATCGGAGTATGAACAATAATTTACCATATGCCTCCTATCTTTCTCCTATTTGTCTACTCTCACGCGCTGACCAGTTGATATTACATATCATCGTGCAGAATATGTTTCTGAATGAACATAGCAAAAAACAATGGGGCAACGACCACGCTGAAGTTTTTGACATGTACAATCAGGAAAATAGGCAAGTGATTCGATCTGATTCTTTCGAAAACGCTACTTAGCTGACAACCGCTGTCTTACAATTTCATAAGCAAGTACGCCTGCTGCCACAGAAGCATTCAGGGAGTCAATATCTCCCTTCATTGGAATAGAAGCAGTCATATCACATTTTTCTCTTACCAGACGACTAACGCCCTCGCCTTCATTTCCAATCACAAGACCAATGGAGCCTTTTAAATTTACGCGGTACATAATATCTCCATCCATAGCAGCACAGACAAACCACATACCTTTTTCTTTTAGTTCTTCAATGGTTTTACCGATATTTGTTACCTTGGCAACGGGAGTGTAATTTAAAGCACCGGCTGACGTCTTTGCAACAGTAGCAGTCAAACCAACTGCACGATGCTTTGGAATGATAACACCATGAGCACCAGCTAAATTCGCTGTACGAATGATGGCACCTAAGTTGTGAGGATCTTCAATTCCATCTAAAATAAAGATAAATGGATCTTCGCCTTTTTCCTCTGCCACTTTTAAAATATCCTCCACCTGTGCGTACTCATACGCTGCCGCATAGGCAATTACCCCCTGATGCTTGCCTGTCTCCGACATCTGGTCTAAGCGCTCTTTTTTTACATACTGGATAAAGGTATCCTGCTTTTTCGCTTCTCTGATAATGGTATTCACTGCACCATCTCTGCACCCATCCAACACAAATAATTTATCTATGGTTTTTCCGGAACGGAACGCTTCCGTCACTGCGTTTCTTCCTTCGATTGTAAATTCTTCGTATCTCATTTGGCTCCTTTCTGTTCTTCCAAACGGGCAAGTCCTAATTTAATCAAATCTGTCATACGCTCGTAATCGCCTTTTAAGTATAAATATCCCATCAAAGCCTCAAATCCGGTGGCTTTGCGGTAATCCTTCATGGTAGCATTTTTTGCCATAGTAGGGGACTTGGCATTGCGTCCCCTGCGGAACATATCCTGTTCTTCTGTTGTCATATCTTCAAACAACAAATCAATCATCGTTGCCTGGGTTGCCGCTTTTACTAACTCACTGGTTCTGCGGTGCAATTTATTTGCCTGGGTATTTCCCTGATAAACAACGATTGTACGAATAATCAGATCATATATCCCATCCCCAATATAAGCAAGCACGAGAGGCGAATATGTCTTAATATCCACATCTGGCAATTCATATTTTTCCTTTAAAAATTCTGTTAAATTCTTTTCCATTTTACGCCTTCTCTGGTATCCTTTAATTCGATGCCCATTGCTAACAACTGATTTCTGATCTCATCTGCCTTTGCAAAATCTTTTTCTTTTCTTGCATTCTGTCTTGCTTCAATTAAGGCTTCCACTTCTGCCGCTAAACTTTCTTCCTCGTGCTCTGTGATGATACCTAACACATCTGCAAGCTTTGTAATCGTTTCATGTAATTTGTGTATATACACCGTGGTACTATCATTGGATGCTGTCACATTGGAGAGTTTCACAAGTTCAAAAATGGCAGATACCGCATCTGCTGTATTGCAGTCATCATCCATTGCTGTCTCAAATTTTTTCACAAGTTCCTCTGCCACAGCAAACTGGGTCTGCTCCTCCAATGTCATCTCTGCATTTTCTACACCTGACAAATCCTTTAATTTTTCTACAGCAGTTATTATTCTTTCCAGACCATTTTTAGAAGCTTCCATCAAATCATCGCTGAAATTAAGCGGACTTCTATAGTGTGCGCTGAGCATAAAGAAGCGTAACACTTGCGCATCGTATTTCTCCAAAATATCTCTTACTGTAAAGAAATTGCCCAGAGACTTTGACATTTTTACATTGTTGATATTTAAGAAACCGTTATGCAGCCAGTAGTGTGCAAAATCCTTGCCATTTGCCGCCTCACTCTGTGCAATCTCATTTTCATGATGAGGAAAAATCAAGTCTTCTCCACCAGCATGAATATCAATGCTGTCCCCTAAATATTTCTTTGCCATAACAGAGCATTCAATATGCCAACCCGGACGTCCTTCACTCCATGGTGATTCCCAATATGGTTCCCCTTCTTTTTTCGGCTTCCAGAGAACGAAATCCATGTTGTCTTCTTTCTGTTCTTCCACAGCAATACGCTTTCCAGCTTCTAAATCATCGATATTTTTCTTAGATAACTTACCATATCCATCAAACTTTCTGGTCCGGAAATACACCGTTCCATCCACATTATAGGCATATCCCTTATCAATCAGATTTTGAATCATTTCAATCATGCCATCAATCTCTTCTGTCGCTTTTGGATTCTTAGTTGCCTTTTTAATATTCAGTGCATTCATATCCTGTACGCACTCTTTGATATATCGTTCCGATATTTCCGTAGTGGAAACGCCCTCCTCATTGGCTTTCTTAATAATCTTATCATCCACATCTGTAAAATTTGACACATAATTCACTTCATAGCCCTTATACTCTAAATAACGACGAACCGTGTCAAACATAATCATCGGTCTTGCATTTCCAATATGAATATAATTGTATACGGTAGGTCCGCAGACATACATGCGAACCTTACCTTCCTCTATTGGTACAAATTCTTCTTTTTTCTTTGTCAATGTATTATATAACTTCATTATTATACCTTTCTGCCGCTTCTGCGAACGTCAATTTATTTTTGTAACTGCTTCTCTAGCGCTTCCAACCGGACACGCAATGTCTCATTTTCCTGCTGAAGACGTTGTAAATCCAATGCAATCGGGTCTGGTAAATGTACCTGATCTAAATCACAGACATGGACTTCTATATTTTCCTGACGAACCACTCTTCCCGGAACACCTACAACAGTGGAATTCGGTGGAACTTCCTTTAACACAACAGAGCCGGCACCGATTTTCGAATTATCTCCAATGGTAAATGGTCCTAGGATTTTTGCGCCGGAACCAACCATAACGTTATCTCCCAAGGTTGGGTGACGCTTACCGGTATCTTTTCCGGTTCCTCCAAGAGTTACTCCCTGATACAGGGTACAGTTATCGCCTATCACTGCTGTCTCGCCGATAATAACACCACTTCCGTGGTCAATAAACAATCCTTTTCCAATCTGAGCCCCCGGATGAATCTCAATTCCAGATTTGCGTACGCCTCTCTGGGAAATATATCTTGCCCAGAAATAATGTCCATTCTGATACAGCTTATGTGCCAGCCTGTAATGCATCATCACCTTAAAGCTTGGATACAGAAACACTTCCATATTCGTATGCAATGCTGCATCTCTTGATTTAATTACTTCCATTTCTTCTTTAATAAATTTTATCAATCCCATATTGCATCCAGCCTCTCCTGAATCAATTTTTTTATAGTTTTAAAGGGTAATACCAGAAAAATGCAACGATTACATTCTACAATAAACTGTTGTGATTTCCTAGTATATAAAAAACTTCGTCTCTTGCACTTAAGAGACGAAGTTATCCGCGGTTCCACTCTTATAGAGAATCTACATTCTCCACTCAAATCACGTAACGTGTGTACACGTACCGGACTACCTGGAATTCAACCATTCTCCACTTCACCCGGTCAGCTCCCAGATGCACTTCCCTTACCCGTTCCTTAAAGCTGCTTTCAGCCAATGACAGCCTCTCTCTGCAATTCACACATAAGGTACTTTTCTGTTCAAAGCCTTTTCTATATTCATTTCCCAACCCGTGTTATAGTTTATGCAAATTTCTTTCTTTTGTCAACTAGAAAAATGCGGAATTACTGTTTTTTACAGCCCGGACACCCTTCACAACCTGCTGCGTTACCATTCTGGTCAACAGCCGCTGCAATTCTTCTTGTATCATACGCATAATCAGCAACCGTTGTCAACGCACAGATTGCCTGTGAAGAAATTCCTTCTCCTGCACCGGTAAATCCTAATCCCTCTTCCGTCGTTGCCTTTACATTTACCTGATTTTCATTAATCTTAAGCGTATCAGCGATATTTTTTATCATCTGCGGAATATGTGGCAACATCTTTGGACGCTGTGCAATAATCGTTGCATCGATATTTTCTATTACATACATTTTTTCCTCTAACAGTGCGCCCACATGCTCTAACAGCTTTATGCTGGAAATTCCTTTGTAACGTTCATCTGAATCCGGAAAATGTTTTCCGATATCGCCCAAAGCGGCAGCCCCTAAAAGAGCATCCATAATGGCATGTAACAATACATCTGCATCGGAATGCCCAAGCAAGCCTTTTTCATAAGGAATGGTCACGCCACCTACTATTAACTCTCTATCTTCCACTAATTTATGAACATCATACCCCATGCCAACTCTCATATTTACCTCGATTCCTGCCTCAAAAAGGCACATTCTTATTTGCTATATGTAGTGTAGCATATACGCAGATTTTTTCCAACATCTAAATTGAATGATTTCACATAACTATTTCGTACTCTCATGGTTGCAAGCCAAAACGAAAAGAAGACGAATCCTTGAACATTCAAGTTTTCGCCTTCTTTTAAAGTAGTAGCGAGAGGGGGATTCGAACCCTCGACACCACGGGTATGAACCGTGTGCTCTAGCCAACTGAGCTATCTCGCCATATTTTATTGATTTGCATTTCTGCAATGGGACCTACAGGGCTCGAACCTGTGACCCTCTGCTTGTAAGGCAGATGCTCTCCCAGCTGAGCTAAGATCCCATTTCGTTTGTCCAGTGCTTTGTTGCTCACCGAACTTACTTGCTTAGTATAGCGCAGAAAAAATGATTTGTCAACACCTTTTTTCAAATTTTTTATTTTTTTTGTAACAGTTCAGCCTTGTCCTAGTCAAAAGAGAGAAATTTAAAAATTTTTTCACAAGTTTTATCCACACAAAAACGTATGATTTTACAGATTTGTATGCACTTTGTTTTTGTGTGGATAACTTTTTTACAAACTATCTGT
>JBGVMW010000280.1:0-4994 GCA_045125095.1 Lachnospiraceae bacterium | reverse complement strand
TATTGAGAGCAAGTTGCATTTACTTGAGTTTCATGTTATGGAGGATACTGAAACAGTGTATACCATGTATGAGACATTAAATGTGCTGGACGATATGCTTTCAGAAAATGGTTTTATCAGGACACACCAGAGTTATCTTGTAAATGCAAAACATATCAAGAATGTTGTGCGTTGTAAAGTGATATTATCAAATGGGGTTGAGTTACCTATACCGAAAGTAAGGTATACAGAAGTTAAGAAAAAGTTTATAGCGTTCCGAGGAGAAGTGTAGATGTTTGAGTTAATGCAGAGCGTATTGTTGATATTTATTGAAATAATGTGTTGCAAGATTTTTTATGAAACATTTGGGAAAGTGCGGTATAAAGGATGGATTAATGTAATACAGTTTATATTATTACTTGGTAGCGTATGCTTACTTGCATTTGGCTTTTCAGAAAATTTTGTAATAAGGCAGATTGCTAATATTTTAACTCTTTCAGCATTTATGCTTTGGCATGTTAAAATTAGCTTGAAGAAATCTTTTGCTTTAGCTGTGTTATTTGATGCATTCCTGCTGGCAATGGACTATTTGGTGTATTTGATTATTGACTGGTTAGCTTTGGACAGTAATTTATCAGAGCAACTGTATGGAAGTGGAGCTGTTCTGGCATATCTTCTGGTAAAAGTAATATTGTTTTTCTTTATTCTTGTCATAAGAAAGCAGTTTGGAAAAAAGTCAATAGAAATGATGTTAGATACAGAATGGTTAAGATTACTTTTTTTCCCTGTCTTTACTATAGCCGTTATTTATGCAATGTTATCTGTTTTTGAACATGTACAGACAGTAGAGCAGGCAAATTTGCTTGCTGTTATTGCATTTGGAATGGTGGGAATGAATATTGTTGTATTCTATCTAATTAACGATATTGTAGAAAGGGAAATGAAATTGCATGAAAACAAGGTTTTTCAAATTCAGGCGCAAAATCAGTTGGAAATGTATAAGTCTATCTCTGAAAATTTTGATAATCAAAAAAGAAAGACTCATGAATACAAAAATCAGATTTCATGTATCGAATCCTTACTGGTAAAAAAGCAATATTCCAAGTTAGAGGAATATGTAAAAAAGATCTACGGTTCTATGAATAATGAACCGGATGCTATTAACACCAATAATGTAATTGTAAATGCCATACTTAATACAAAGTATCATGAAGCAGAAGAAAAAGGGATTGTTTTCGTATTCCGGGTAAATGATCTTTCGGAGCTGAAAATGAAAGATGAGGATGTGGTAACTATTCTTTCTAATCTTTTGAATAATGCGATTGAAGCATGTGAACTGTGTGAAAATAATAAGGTAATTAAGTTCAAATTTATTCAAGAAGATGATATGATAATCATTGCCGTTAAAAATACGTTTAATTATGATGTTATATATGAGAATGGAGAGATAAAATCTACAAAAACATCAAGTGTGGATGAACATGGTGTAGGAATTAAAAACATAATAAAAACTATTGAGAAGTATGCTGGTTCATATGTAATTGAAGATAAGAACAAAGAATTTTTCTTTTCTATTATTATTCCTGCATGAATTTAATGTCAAAATGGGTGTCTCTAAAGCTAGCTTGTGCCGTTTCCTGCAAAAAATATCCGTTTTCTGCAAAGTGCCTTGATTTTTTCTATATTCCCTTCATACTGAATAACTAAGGAGGCATATTTATGATAGAGAAGATGGCGTTAAGGATTGTCAATCAAATGGAGGAGCAGAAGATAATAAGCAAATCGAATTGTGAATACTACGAATATGCATTAGTAGGTATGGTTGAACAAGCTATAACAGTTGGAACTATGCTACTTTTAGGATTATTATTTAGGCAATTCCTGCATACCGTCTGTTTTATGGTTTTCTTTCTTTCATTAAGAAAACGGACAGGGGGATTCCATGCGAATAAGTTTTGGCAGTGTTATCTAGGGACGGTCATATTTTATATTGCGATTATACAGATTGTACCCATATTTTGCAGGAAACCGACTATTATGTATGGGTTACTATTTCTTGCAATGCTTTTAATTTGCATAATGGGGACAATAAACCACCCTAATATGGATATGAGCAAAAGTGAATTACGGGAGTCTAAGAAAGCAGCAAGGCTGCTGATTTTAATGGAGGTAATGATAATTGCTGCCTTAATTTATTTGAAAGCTGATTTTATGTATATTGGCTATATGTCAGCGGCTATCATATTATGTGCGTTTCTGATGTGCTTAGCAAGAATAATAAAACAGGAGGTAAGGATACAATGAAAAAAAACGAAAAAGCAGGAAACAAGGTATTGAAGGTAGTAGAGAGAATCGTCCGCAATGAAGCTGAAAAAGTTATGGACGGATATCCTCCTATTTGCATGGGAATTGGTCATCAGCCGAAGAGACCGAAGCGGAAAGAGGATTAAGATTTAATAGTAATGTGGCAATAGTGATAAACGAAAGCTTGTGTTGAACAAGAAAATTAAGCATAAAAAAGCCTTTCAGAACGTTATATTGTATCCGAAAGGCTTTTTTATGCCGTTTTCTGCAAAAATGGTCCACTTTCTGCAAGGGTGATTGACCTTTAACTTTGTTTTGCTATTATGGACGTGTAAGCATTTATTGGATGCACATAGATATGCAATCATGCAAATTATAAGTATATATTTTGACGAAGAGGTGTGAAAATTAATAAATTTTTATATAACAGTAATTATGCATGAATGTGTGTTCTGTAGTTAACCTGATGTGGAAACATAAGGGGGAAGTAATCAATTTAATTTTAGGAAGGTGGTAATTAAAATGAAAAAAAAGCTAAAAAATTTTGTAGGGTTAGTGGCAGTAATTGCACTATGTTTTGGTCTGGTAAATATTAATGCAATAGATGCACAAGCGGCTACATCTATTACAGGTAATAATACAAGAACAACAGCTTACAACTATGGCAGTTGGTCATCGATTAATTCTAACTATGCAACTATTATTTTAGAGAGTGGACAAATAGAGTCTTGGCTGGAATTTACATTAAGTCCAGGAGAGCACATTTATTTAAGGGCATCATATGATGAAGAATATGCAGGCGAGTGGTTTGAAATACAGAATGGAGTGGGGATTACACAAGGCGTACCTCAAATGACACCGGAAGATGTTTATAATGCGGATAGTGTTACGCCGGATATATATCTGGACTGTGATAATGACTCAACTTCCACGAGAAATTATTATTTGGTTTTGCATAGAGGTAGCGTGGACATAAACAGAAGTATCTATTTTTCGTTGTCAGCTTATAACAGAATAAAGACATCATCAGTAGATGTTCCGATTTCAGGAACGGCATCTAATCCAGGGAATAGCAGTATTAGCTTGTCGGGCGTTGATTCATCTATCATATCAGTGAATTTAACCAATGATACGAAAATTCCTGATAACGCTATCGTTACAAGTATTTCATCTTCTGGGACCCAGTCCCCTAGCCAAGGAAATGTGCATCATATGATTATGCCTGCAAGTAACGGTATTTGGTATACTTCAACGGTTTCAAGTGCAAGTAGTGGTCACTATAATATTGATATTGATGATGGAATACCTGTGAAGCAAAGATGGAGTTTCAAATATAATGCTCTTGCTACAGCTAAGTCAACAATGAGAAATGTTAAGCTGAAGATAGGGTTTCAGTATGATTTACACGATACTGATTATGAGACTTATATAAGGTAGGGTTATGGTATGGTTATAGTAAGTAATTCTGACTATTATAGCAAAATACCAGTGGGCAGGGAGTTTATTAACCTGCCCATTGCATCTAGTGCTGATACGACTGTAGGTTATCAATACGATGGATTTACAGCGGAAGACCGTTTGGTACAAAAAGTTTTACAGGAACATTACGATAAAGTGTATAAAGAAAATTTGACGCATTCCGATCCGATGGCATATGTTAGATCAAAATATTGTGATGTGACTTCCCCAAACTTTTGCTCACATATGACAGCAGATCAACGTTCCATAGCTTACCGAACAGAGAAAAGAATGTTGCAAACAGGAGGAAAACCGATAGGCGGGTTTGCCCGGTATGATTATGCTTTAAAGGATTACAAAGATTTATATACGGGTGGTTCAAGAAGTACGGGATACAGCCGTAATACGGATAAGGAAAAGCAGCATGCCAGAAGTGTTATAAACCAGCAGATTTTAAATCTGTTTTCCAATCATGGGGTATATTTATCAAAACAAGTGGATTTAAAATTTTCAGTTGATCCATATACATATCAATTAAAGGTGTCAGGAAATACCGATAAAGATACGTTATCACTGATAGAAAAATTACTGAATGAAGGAGATAATGCGAAAAATATATGGACACATACGTGGATTTGTATGCATGATGCAGATAATGAAGTTGTTAATTTGCAAGCAAATATGATAAAGGCAAATCAATATTCTTTATGGCATGAGGTGTATAGTACAACTGGATATGATGTACGTAATGCGACATACAAGAATGGTACTTTTATTGCAGAGGATGGCATAGATTTACTTGCATTGTTTAAGAAAAAAGCTAAGAACAGCGCAGGGTATGAGCTTTATTCTAATAGGTGGCTAGAATATGCTAAGGATGGATGGAATAAAGAAAATGATTTAGTGTTGACAATAGGTTTTGATAGTGGCGGATTGTATGATATAGGACAGGAAAAAGGATATGGAACAACACAGGATATGTGGATTAAAGGTATTAGTCAAAGTATGTTTGAGGCTAAAGTGTAAGTAACTGGTTAAGGTGTCAAAAGTGCTGATAAAAGCACTCAAATATAGTAAAATATAATTATAAAAACTATATGAATGTGCGGTGATATTATGGCTTTTAAAACAAATCAATTTCAACAAATGAACTTATTTGATCCTTTATATTCCATGAGCGAAAGAAACAAACGGTTTCTACAAAAATCATGGGCAAATGACTTTGCAAATATTGTTTTTCCTGCAATCAATGA
>JBGVMW010000279.1:0-21214 GCA_045125095.1 Lachnospiraceae bacterium | reverse complement strand
TCATTGATTGCAGGAAAAACAATATTTGCAAAGTCATTTGCCCATGATTTTTGTAGAAACCGTTTGTTTCTTTCGCTCATGGAATATAAAGGATCAAATAAGTTCATTTGTTGAAATTGATTTGTTTTAAAAGCCATAATAACACCGCACATTCATATAGTTTTTATAATTATATTTTACTATATTTGAGTGCTTTTATCATCACTTTTGACACCTTAACCAGTAATTGAAAAGAAAGTTGGATGCCCTTTTCCGATGTGCGATGCCCTCCAGTATTATGAAAGAGAGGGTGATGCCCTTATGATAAGTATAAGCGATGTTTTGACCTTGTTACTTGTAATCTTTGCGGCTCTGTCTTACATAGACAATCATAATAAAAAGAAATAGCATCCTAACCGTCCAAAGTTAGATGCTATTTCAAAAATAAATATTCTTACTGAGGGCAATCGGAACTTGCGTCCGATAACCTTTCTAATTAGATTATATACTAGGCCGCTTGAGATATCAAGCGGTCTTTTATTTTCCTTCAACCTTCTTTAAGCATCTGAATAACCACATCATAATTCTTTGACTGATGGGGGAACGTACAATTGGTACATACTTTTATTTTTCTTCCATTTTTATCTATATACTGGGGATTCCCCGGGCAATTTTCTTTATTGTACAATGGACAATAACAAAACAAACAGTTGAAATCGTTTAAGCCCTTATGACAGGGAAAATATGCACACTCTCTGTTTTCAAAAAAACGATATGAATTTTCCATACAACACTCCTACTTCATTCTTTCCATATATTTTCTGGCTTTTTCTACAAAATTTCTGGCAAAGACCGGGTTTGATGGATAATAGAGATGCGGAAAACCAAGCCAGTAATTTTCTCCTGCTATCACACACGGATATTGTCTGCCCGTAACCGGTTTGATTGCCAGACAATCACATCCATTATCTGTACTATCAAAATAATGGAATTCATGTCCTCTTATCCGTTCACCTGCTGGTAAAAATCGGCTCTGCTTCTCTAGCAACTCAATGTAACCAAAACGTACCAGCCTGTCAGTATAAGAACACGTTGACGGAATAACTCCTGCCATTGGATAGCTTATTCCTTCTTTATCTATCATTGCCGAATGCAAGTACATAAAACCTCCACATTCCGCCACTACAGGCATTCCACTTTCTACTGCATGTCTGATTGCTGTACGCATTCTGCTATTAGCGCTCAATTCTTTTACATGCAATTCAGGATAACCGCCCCCAATTAAAAGTGCATGACACCTAGCAGGCAATTCATTGTCATGAATAGGTGAGAAATATGTTAGCTTTGCACCATTTTCTTCTAACATCCGAAGATTATCTTCATAATAAAAACAAAAGGCTTCATCCTTTGCTATTGCAATCACCAACTCATCAATCGCAGATATTTTATCATTATTTAATGTTTTATTTTCATTCCTTATCTCTCCTGCTGATTCCGCTATTTTCATTATAGTTTCAAGTGAAATCGTTTTAACAAGTTCCTCTGCCACCATATGCAACTGTTCTTTTATATTTTCTAACTCACACGGCATCATTAAACCTAAATGTCTACTCCCTATCTGCCACTCTTTATGTTCTGGAAAATATCCCAAAACAGTAACTTTCAATGCTTCTTCGATGAGCGGTTTTATTATTTCATAATAGGACTTTGACATTCTATTCAATATCACGCCTTGAATGAGATGTTCTTTATCATAGGCAAGAAACCCTGCTATCAAAGGTATTACGGAACGCCCCATCCCTTTTGCATCCACCACTAAAATAATCGGTGTTTTTGTTACTTTTGCCAAATGATAGGAGGAACCTTCTTCCCTAACCCCTCCTAAGCCATCAAACAGTCCCATCACGCCTTCTAAAACTGCAAAATCTTCTTCTGTTGTGTTATTCAGAAAAAGTGCTTTTGTTTGTTCTTCATCTGTGAAAAAAGTGTCTAAATTTTTAGCAGGAATCTCTATTACCTTTTCATGAAACATCGGATCAATATAATCTGGTCCACATTTATAAGAAACCACCTGCTTACCCTTATTCTTTAACGCCTGTAGTAACGCACAGGTGATTGTTGTTTTTCCGCTTCCACTTTTAGGAGCGGCAATCATAACTCGCTTACATTTCATTTCTTCCTCACAACTTTCGAAAATTAAATGCACATATCCACACAGGATTTTCAGCCTGCATTAAGTGATACCGTCCTGCTTTCTTTGCTCTATTAACCTGTAACTGTACAACTTCTTCCTTCTCAATAAAATACTCCTCTAAAATCTCCTTAATTTCGCATATTGTTTCTATGCTGACAGCATTGATAACAATACGCATTTGGGGATTTATCTGATACAGCACAGACAATATCTCTTTCATACTGCCACCACTTCCACCGATAAATGCGTGTGTTGCCATCGGTAATTCTGTCAAACGGTTCGGTGCTTTCGTCTCTATAACAGTTATATTTTCTAACTGAAATTTCTCTTTGTTTTTCTCAATCAGTGAGACTGCTTCTTTTTTCTGTTCGATTGCATATACCTGTATATCATCAGAAAGACCTGCTATTTCTACCACAATAGAACCGGTTCCACTTCCAATATCATAAACAACTGCTTCTTTATGTAACTGCAATTTACAAATACTGACCTCTCTTACTTCTTCCTTTGTCATAGGAACCTTGTCTCTGATAAATTCTCCATCTGCCATGCCATGTGTCAGTTTCCTGTGTTCTGCACGGGGATTCTTGATAAAACAGGTATATAACCCCTCCTCTTTCACTTCACAACACTCTTTAAGAGTAAGTTTTCTGATTTGCTGTTCCGGATAAGATAATTGATACCCTGTCACAACTTCGCATTCCAACATGTCTGCTTGCACTAAAAGTTTTCCAAGTTTATTGACATCCTTTACGCCAGACATTAATAAATATGTTTTCTGTTCTTCTTTTATTCTATGTGCAAGATTCCATATCTCTTTTCCATGCATACTGTAAATAGCCGCATCCTGATAGCTTTCTCCTATATAGGAAGCCAGATATGCGACAGAAGAAATCCCCGGCATTATGTGTATGGATGATTGCAACCGCCCTTTCTGTATTTCTTCTGACAATGCATGGTATAACGACTGACATCCACTATAAAAACCACTGTCTCCGGAAAAAAGAATGACTACCCTTCTACTTTCCATATATAGATTTTTCTCCTGCACCTCTTTCAGATACGGAATGATTTGATTAGCCAGATAATATGGTCGTTTTTCTATCCTCGGTTGATAAGGCAGCAACATTCTTTCAGCTCCCAACAAAATATCTGCGTCGTCTATTGCCTCCTCCACTTCTTTGGTCAAACTATTTCTATGTCCCATACCAATTCCTGCCAGAATTATTTCCAACTGACTACTTCGCTTAATCTTCTGCTCGCAGAGCGTTTCCAATTCACTACACACTTCTGCAAAAGAATATCCTTCCTCCTCTTTTAGATGACCTACCACACACACTGGTATTCCGGCTCTTTTTGCCGCCTCTAATTTTTCCTGATATCCACCAGACATACCGCTTTCTTTTGTAACTAAACAGGAAATTTTATACTGATGGATGATTGCCTCATTCATTTCCATAGTAAAAGGACCTTGCATTGCAATAATTTGTTTTCCATAAATGCCCTGTTCCATGCAAAGTGTGAGACTTTCCATGCCAGGAAGCACTCTTACATAAAGCCTGCTTTTTACATTCTCTGAGATACAATATTTTGACAACTCCTTGCTTCCTGTAGTCAACAGAATATTGCCCTCTATTTCTTCTAATGCTTTCGCACATGCTTCATTTGTATCATAATAAGCAATTTTTTTATAGATTTCTGCCACATCTGTTTCTCGTTTTAAACGTAGATATGGAATATTAAGGTCTGCCATAGCCATCTTAATATTTTTCGTAATCACATCTGCATATGGATGTGTCGCATCTATCACTGCTACAAAACGTTCATTTTGAAGAAATTCCCTTATTTCTTCTAGATTCATTCTGCCTCTATGTATCTTTGCTAAAGGATGATTCTTTAAGACAATTTCTCCATATTCCGTTGCCACACAAATGGTATGAATTATGCCGGATGATGACAAACACTCCGATAATTTTCTACCTTCCGTTGTCCCTGCAAATATCAGTAGTTCTTTCAATTTGATACCCTCGCTTTGTAATCAACTTTCCATTTATAATTTCAGAACCGGAGTTGCCAATAAATACTGTCGTAAACATATTTACCTGAGTATCTCTTAATTCCTTTAATGTACAAGTCACTGCCCTAGTGCCTTCTCTGCCAATATTTTCTACATAACCACATGGTCGCTCTCCTTCTATACTTTGAAGCAGGATATCGCAGGCACGCATCAAATAATCCTTTCTCTTATGACTGGATGGATTATAAATCGCTATCGCAAAATCACCTTCTGCTGCTGCAATCAGTCTTTTTTCTATCTTTTCCCACGGTGTCAAGAGATCACTTAAACTGATTACACAAAAATCATGGTTGAGTGGTGCACCAAGAACTGCCGCACCGCTGCTTGCTGCTGTAATTCCCGGAATAACTACAAGCTCCGTTTCCGGATAATTCTTTCCGATTTCATACATCAAAGATGCCATTCCATAAATTCCTGCATCACCACTACATATCATGGCTACCTGTTTTCCCTTTTCTGCTTCTGCAAAACAAAGTTCACAGCGTTCCCTCTCCTGACGCATAGGAGTAGATAACATCTCTTTTTCCCGGAAACGTTCTCCTAACAATTTTAGGTAAACGGTGTAACCTATAATCACATCAGACTGTTCCAACGCATACACCGCTTCCGCTGTCATCATTTCTTCCTTTCCCGGTCCCATTCCAACAATATAAATTTTATGTTTCATCAAATACTACTCTCCATTCCCGTTTGGCAATTGCTATCGTCATTCCATCCTCTGCATGTTTTTCATATACAAGCCTTCCTTCCGGTTCACACGCCTTTAACGCTGCCCGTTCACATACATTGTCAACGCCAACCTTATCTTTTACGAAAGCTGACTTGCGAAAATTGCCTTTCACTTTCTGCAATTCTTCTGCTGTATAAGTAATAAATGGAAGATTCTCTTTCCTACTCCATGCTATAAATCCCTGTTCATCACGTTTCTGTTCTATCGAAGATAATGCCAAAATCTGCGTAACAGAAATCCCCAGAACATCCATGCTGCGCATAATCAAATCTTCTATTTTATCTGCTTCCTTTCCTCTCCTGCATCCCATTCCTATAACATATTCCCTTGGTTTTAAAAGAATAGCTGTATCAAATTCTCTTTCCTGCGAAGTAACCACGATATCAACACGCTGCCCCGGTGGATAGGAAACTATATGTACTCCATCAGGCAAATGACTTCCTTTCTGCACATGTCCCGGCTCTACAGATATTGTGACAGGCTCTCCAGCCAATATCTTAGAAGATACTTTTGCAATTCCATCTTTATTCACAATAAAAAGTCCATTTTTCTTTGCAAATACATCTACTGCAAATTTTCTATTGATATCGGTTGCTGTAGTAATAACCGGATCTGCACCTATTTCCCCCGCAATATAACATGCCAGCTCATTGGCACCGCCCATATGTCCAGACAAAATCGGAATCACATACCTGCCTTTCTCATCTGTCACCAGCACCGGGCTATCATGAAGCTTATCTGTAAGATAAGGTGCAATCGCCCTTACTGCAATGCCACAGGCACCAATAAAAAGCAGTGCATTCTTTTCTTTCATCTGCTTCTTTGCCCACTCTCCAATGCTCTGATTAACAATCAGAACTCGTTCGTCTTTTTCGCTGACCGTACATTTCGTAAATAAAGTAACTTCTATTTCAACCAACTCTTTTGCAATTCTTTCTGAAAGATTTATTCCATTCCCCGTAAAGCTGATAATACTTAATTTCATACCATTCTATTCTTCCTTTGCCTGCCGAAATTCCGTTGAAAAATCAGCCGCATATAACCTTGACTTTTTATAATTTTGATGCGTAATGACATCTCCTACCAATACTAAGGCAGTCTTTGTGATGCCATGTGCTACTGCTGTGCTATGCAATGTTTCAATGTTGCAAATATATGCTTCTTCTTCGTTCCATGTCGCCTTATATACAAGTGCCGCCGGTGTCTCCTTATCATACCCGCCTGCAATAAGCCTCTTGCTCAGCTCCTCCAACATCCCTGTGCTCAAATAAATTGCCATCGATGCATGATGTGCTGCAAAACTCTCAATACTTTCTGTGTCAGGAACCTTGGTTTTTCCTTCCATTCTAGTAATAATCAGCGATTGAGATATCCCCGGTAAAGTAAATTCCAGATTGAGAGAGGACGCTGCTCCAAAACATGCACTGACTCCCGGACAGCTTTCATAAGAAATTCCTAATTTATCTAATTCATCCATTTGCTCTCGTACTGCTCCATAGATGCTCGGTTCTCCAGTGTGAAGTCGGACTGTTATTTTTCCTTCTGCTTCTGCCTTCTGCATAACCTCTAGCACTTCCTCCAGTGTCAACTTTGCACTGTCGTGTATCTCACATTCTGCCTTTGCATAATTTAAAAGTTCAGGATTGACTAAAGAACCAGCATAAATGATTACATCTGCCTGTTCTAATAAACGCATCCCTCTGACTGTTATCAAATCTACTGCTCCAGTTCCTGCGCCAACAAAGTAAACCATGATTCTGCCTCCTTACTTCTTGCCAATTCTCCAAATTCATTTGCATATAGAATGCAGTCAATCTGAAGTTTTCCTTTTCCACGTCTTTCTAAATAATAACAAATACGTTCCATCACATGATCCATTACCAATTGTAACTTTCCATTATCTTTCAAAATACGCACCGCTTCCTCAGTCGTAACACAATCTAATATCTGACAAACTTGTTCAGGCTTTACATGTTCTCTTATCGAAAAAGCTGCCAAAAGCTCCATTCTGCAATCTGCTTCTCTTGAATGCGTATTCATAATTCCACCTGCTACCTTAATCAGCTTGCCGATATGACCGGTAAGAAGCATTTTTTGAAATCCCAATTCTACTGCCATGTCAATCGTATCACCTATAAAATTGCTGCACTTGACACTTCTGTCTAAATCATAACCATATGATTTTTTCATAAAATCCAGTCCATAATTCCCCGGTGACACTGTAACATAATCATACCCTTCCGCCCTTCTCTGCTTTAATTCCACTTTAATCGTATCTAAAATTGCCTGATTACTCATCGGCTCCACAACTCCACTTGTACCCAATATCGAAATACCGCCAACAATGCCAAGTCTTGGGTTAAACGTATGCTCTGCTAATCGTTCCCCCTCCGGCACAGAAATCTCAACATGTAAGCTGCCTTTATAATCAGTAATCCGGCAAACCTGCATGACTTCCTTTTCTATCATCTCTCTTGGTACATGATTAATCGCAGCATTTCCTACCGGCTGATCAAGACCGGGCTTTATCACCCTTCCTACACCAGTTCCCCCTTCAATTTGTATCTCCTGCTTTTGACTCTCTCCATAAGAAACTTTTGCATATATCAACGCACCTGTTGTAATATCCGGATCATCTCCACCATCTTTTTCCACTGCACAACTGACTACGTTTTCTTTGCAGTTGATATCTATAAGCTGTGCTGTATAAGTAATTCCTTTTGGTGTCTCTATCGTAATTTCTGTTTTTCTTCTGCCTGTCAATAACATATAAGTGGCTGCCTTTGCCGCTGCCGCTGCACAGCTTCCTGTAGTAAAGCCATAGTGCATAGATATTCCTCCTCTGTCTGCGTACAGTTGCCACTAATTTTTCACATTTTTCTTAAGTTCATACAAAATCGCATTGCAAATAGCCGCCGCCACATTACTGCCACCTTTTCTCCCTACATTGATAATGTGAGGCACATCTGTTTTCCTTATCAGTTCTTTTGCCGCTTCCACATTTACAAACCCTACCGGAACGCCAATGATAAATGCCGGTCTCCAATCACTCTTTTGCATCATTTCATATAACTGTATCAAAGCAGTCGGTGCATTACCAATTGCAAAAATCACCGGCTTCTTTATGTTAGATGCTTTCTCCATACTGATAGCTGCTCTTGTCGTACTTCGCTCTTTTGCCAAAAGTGCAACCTCTTTATCTGCCATAAAACAGTGCGCTTCTCCTCCAAATTCTGCAAGCACCTTCTTATTAATTCCAGCAAGTGCCATATTGGTATCTGTCACAATATCTGCACCGTTTAAAAGCAATCTTTTGGCAACTGCAACAGCATCTTTTGAATATACAAGCGTTTCAGCATAATCAAAATCTGCACTGGTATGTATCACTCGCTTTGTAATCATGTCTTCTTCTATCGGAAGACAAATTCCCCTTTCTAATAATTCTTCTGCAATCATCTCAAAGCTTCGCTTTTCAATTTCTTCTGGAAGTAAATGTTCTATTCGGCTCAACTTATTTCTCCAATCATTCTTAATAATATTTCATTATCCTCTCTGCTTTTCACCGCAATCCGGTAATAACCTTTTTTTAGACCTTTAAAATTCTCACAGTCACGAATTAAAATTCCTCGCTCTAGCAATCGTTCATACATCAATGCTTTACTGTAAATTAAAATATAATTTGCCTCACCACCAAACACCTTAAATCCCATCTGCTTCAAATTGTCTGCTAAAAACTGCCGTTCTCTCCTTATATAATCTGCTGTCTCCCTTATAAATGCTGACTGCTTTGCACATGCACACCCTGCTTCCTGTGCAAAACTAGAAAGATTCCACTCTGGCAGTTGTCTTTTTATTCTATCTAAAAGTGCCTGATTACTGCAAATCAGATACCCCAATCGCACACCGGGGATAGCAAATATCTTGGTAAACGCTCTGACAAGTATCAGATTTTCAAATTGCTCTATCTCCTGTAACATCGAAAACTCTGTTCCGCAAAACTCAATAAAGCATTCATCCAATACTACATAAATTCCATTGTTTCGGCAATGACATAAAAGTTTTTTCAAGTACGCTGTGCTAAGCAGATTTCCCGTAGGATTATTTGGATTGGCAAGTAAAAGCAGCTCTACATCTTCCGTCAATGCAGTAAAAAAATCCTCATTAAGGCAGAATGCTGTTTCCTCTTTCATCTCGTAATAAACAATCTCTCCCCCGGCTGCTCCTGCTGTGTACTCATACCCATAAAAAGACGGAACGGGGATGACTGTCTTTTTCGGTTTTATCCCATGAGCAATCGCCATGAAAAGCTCTGATGCACCATTTCCAAAGAGCAAATATTCCTTCTGAATTGACAACATTGTGCTGACTTCCTTTTTTAATTTTTCTGCTGTCATATCCGGATATTTGCTACATATTTCTACCGCTTCATGTAGTGACGCCTTTACGACTTCCGGCACACCAAGTGGATTCACATTTACGGAGAAATCGATATTCACATGGTTATTGTATATATCTCCTCCATGAATTCCTTTCATTCTAAATTTTCACTTCCTTTCTAGATTTTTATACGGCGACAAATTGTCAAAGTACACATATAAGCATCATCAAAAGCAGACATACAATTTCACTTATCCATGCTGTCAAAAAAAGCAACTGATTGACACGTTTAATATCTTCATATTCCACCTTGCGTAAAGCCTCTCCAATATACGGCTTCTTTACCACCTTCCCAAAGTAACTGGCATCTCCTGCAAGCTGTATTCTAAGCGCCCCCGCACATACCGATTCTGTCTGTGCTGAATTAGGACTTGCGTGTTTCCTGTTATCTTTTTTATATATGTAAAACGCGTGTCTTCCTGAAAAACTTTTTCCTCCCAGAAATGAGGCTGCAATCATAAAATATGCACTCACTCTGGCAGGAATAAAATTTACAAAATCATCCAACTTTGCAGCTGCTCTGCCAAAATACAAATATTTTTCATTCTTATAACCAATCATGGAATCCATTGTATTGATTGCTTTATAAAAAAATCCAAATATCGGACCACCAATCGCAGTATACAACATCGGTGCAATCACTCCATCGGAAGTATTTTCAGCCACAGTTTCTATCGCCGCCTTTGCAATTCCTTCTTCATTTAAACAAGCCGTATCTCTGCCAACTATCATAGAAACTGCCTTTCTTGCTTCTTCCACATTCTGAACCTTTAGACATTTATAAACCTTCATACTTTCAACCTTCAAGCACTTGGTTGCAAGAATCTGATACGTCATAATTGTTTCTATTACTATTCCTACATAGGGATGTAGCCAATACGCTCCAAATAGAATCAATGTGGCTACAGCTACCGTACTGCTAAGTACAATAATCACCATCCATATCCCCTGCCGAAACTCTCTTGCCCTATTCTGTCCTTTTCCTAATAACCAGTTCTCCACCTTCGCAATCAAACTTCCTATCAATCGAATCGGATGTGGCAGAAAATAAGGATCCCCTATAAGTAAATCAAGCAGAAATCCACAAAAGAATGCTATCATATGATATTTCATGCGTTTCCTCTCCTGTTATATTTTCTTCAACTCTGTCATTTCAGGCTTACCGCTCCATTTTTTTAATGTACACACATATCCGCCACCATTGGATACCTGATAGTCAAAATATTCACCACCATAATACTGACTAAGCAATGCCATAATTGTTCCACCATGAACAATCATTCCTATTGTTTTTGGCTGACTTCCATCTTTTTCTATCAATTGACAAAGTTCTTTTATCATTTTATAAAAACCACGCTCACATCGCAGAATAAATTCTTCCCGGCTCTCCCCTTCCGGAAAAGGCAGTGTACCATTGCTGTCAATCCATAATTGATATCGTCTGTCATCCTTTAACTCCATATAATTTTTACCTTCAAACGCCCCAAAATCCATCTCCTCCCATTCCGGTATAACTATGTTTTTCACATTTGGATAAAGAATTTCTGCTGTTTCCACACATCTTTTCATAGGGCTGGTAAATACATATTCTACATTCAGATAGCGGTTTTTGTTTTTATATTCTAATAAGTCTTTTACCCCGTCTTCCGAAAGAGATTCTTCTGTTTTTCCCAAATATCTTTGTTCTCTATTGGATTTCGTTGCTCCATGCCGGATTAGCACGAATGTTATTTGATTTTCTGACCAATTCCGCATATAACACGCTCCACTTCCTCTGCTCTGCCTGCAAGCTCAACAAGAATTCTTCCTGTCCGCTCCCGATACTCTCTTTCAAAAGCATCAACTGGTACAATACCATTTCCAACCTCGTCACTGATAATAATGCAATCCGGATAATGCTCCAGAAATGACCTTATTTCTTCTTCCGGGCATCTTCCTTTGGAAATACAAGTTTTTACCCAACTATGAAAATGATTCATAATCACCGTTTTTCCTTGTGTTTCTATGTCCTCCGGTATTACACCATCACATACTATGCTTGTTTCCAAAGGATACTTCTGTATTGCATAATTCAATTTTCCCTGCGCATACCCGCCGATAATCAATTTCATTTTCTTCTTCCTCTATGCCAAAATATTTATCAATGATATCACAACCATCATGCTTCCTTCACAAATCAGTACAAAATACCCTGCTGTATCACCTGTAATTCCACCCAGTTCCTTTTTGCAACGATAATAATAATAAGCAAACACAAAAAAAGCGGTAGCCGTCACAATCGCACCTGCATAAAGTGATTGCAATAGCATAAACCCGATACAAATGATACTTTGCAGATACAATACCCATTTCACTATTTTTCTTTGAGAATTGTTAGCAAACAGATAAAGCAATCCATCATTCTTTGCTGACGGAAAAGAAACGACACTAATTCCGCTAAGGCAACGTGATAAAAAGAAACCTCCACATCCCATCCTTAATAACGTATCATCTTTCATTTCTGAAAATGCTCCTAGATAAACCAACCCATATGCAGCCAGCATAATCACTGCAAAAGCTCCAATATGGGAATCTTTTAGGATTTCTAACTTTTTTTCTTTTGGCTGATAGGAATGAAACGCATCCATTGTATCCATAAAGCCATCTACATGAAATCCTCCCGTAATCAAAAGTGGAATGGCTGCACCCACAAGTGTATAACACAATTCTCCCACATTATGACTTCCGCAGAAATATCCCCACAAATATACGCATCCACCAATCACTGCTCCAATCCACGGAAAAAAGCATAACATATATTTCATATCTTCTTCCTTCCACTCAAATTGTGGAACCGGAATCTTCGAATATATGGAAAATGCGATAAAAAATGATTTTACTATTTTCATATCATCGACCTTTCTTTATTACTACAGGAATACCGACAACAACTTCCACCACTTCATCTGCTATAACAGCAAGTTTTTCATTGATATTTGCCAGTCCCCTAATATATTCCATAGTTGTTTCATCATAAGAAGTGCCTTCTTCAAATACATTGTTTGTGACAACTATGAGGTGTGTCAGTTTCTCTTTCAAGACTTTCATGTTACTTATTATTTTATCTGTCACCGCTTCTTTTGTTTTTGGAATTTCTTCCGAAAACATCTCATTTGCTACAAGATTGGACATGCATTCTAACAAAGCTGTCTTTTCTCCCCTATCCATCTTATCTACCACTTCCTCAATGGATACCGGCTGTTCAATGGTTATGAAGCCCTTTCCACCTCTGAACTTTCGGTGATTGTCTACCTTTTTCTGCCCTTCTTTATCATAAACCTGCATTGTTGCAAGATAATATTTCTTTTTTCCTTCGGAGCATAACGCAATACATTTCTCTGCATAAGCTGACTTTCCACTTCCGCTTCCTCCGATAATCAATGTCATCACTGTATATAAGCCTTTCCTTTCTGTCTATCTGAGAATTTTCAATTTAATACCTCTTGTACTGCTCTATCTGAATATCCGAAAAAGTTGTCCTATCCTGATAAACACTCAATGCTATTTCCAACAGCGACATCATCATAACTGCTCCAGTTCCTTCGCCTAATGCCAATTTCCCATCAATAACAGGCTCTAACCCTAATGCTTCCATCAATTTTTCCACTGCCGGCTCTTTCCCCTTATGTGATGGAATAAGATAATCTCTCGTTCCCGGCACAATTCGTTCTGCAAGGAGAGCCGCCACCATACTAATCACACCATCTAATACGATTGGCACATGAAAAATTGCACCTCCTATACAGACACCCACAAGCCCTGCAATATCAAGTCCACCAACGGTAGCCAATACCTGAAGTGCATCTGCATTCTTAAGATTATACTTCTGTATCGCATCAGTAATAACCTGCTGCTTATGTATCAGCTTTTCGTCACTAAGTCCAGCACCCCTTCCAGTAACTTCAGCCACTTCACAATCTAATAACACTGCTGCAATGGCACTGCTTGTTGTTGTATTCCCTATCCCCATTTCGCCAGTAGCAAGCATATGATAACCATTTTTTTTACAATCAGATACCACTTCTATCCCTGTAAAAATCGCCCGAATCACTTCTTCCTCTGTCATAGCAGACTCTTTGCTAAAATTTCTAGTTCCACATCGAATTTTTTTATCAAGTATCCCCGGTATCATCTCTTTTTGATTAATGCCAATGTCTACCGGAATCGTATCTGCTCCAATTACTTCTGCCATTTTTCCTACAGAAGACTGTCTTTTTGTCATCCTCTCTGCAACGATTGCCGTAACCTCCTGACCGGACTGGCTGATTCCTTCCTCCACAATGCCGTTATCTGCACACATAATAATGACTGCCTTCTTGGAAATATCTATTTTATCCGTACTAGTAATGGCACCAATCTGTGCTGTCAGTGTTTCAAATCTGCCCATTCCATCAATTGGTTTTGCAACGGTATCCCAATTCTTCAAAACCTGCCTGTAAATATCTTCATCCGGTGCATCTACTACCAGACACATCAATTCTTCTCTTGTATATCTATTCAAAATGTGCTTCTCTAAGCATTCCATAGATTTCCTCCATATTCAGATACTCTCGTAACGTATCTGCTAATTTATCATATTGCTTTTCCTTAAAGCTCTGATAATCTTCCCAAACTCCATTATCTATCTTAATTCCTTTTTTCTCTGCCAATGCTTCTATAATAGAAGTTGCTATACCACCTCTGTCAAATAAACCATGTACATAGGAACCGTACACATTTTTATTACTGGCAGATATCACTACTTTTTCTTTGTCAATTGTAACTTCTTGTCCATCTTTTACTAAGCTAGTCTGTCCCATATGTATTTCATACCCATCATACGCCAATCCTGAAATTGCGGAAAACAGACCTTGTAGTTCATTTATTTTGCCATCCACCTGACAGCGTACCTTTTCTTTCTTTAATTCCGTTATAACAGGAAGCAATTCCATTCCCCGAATGATACCTCCCTCCTCCACTTCCTGTGGATCTGAAATTTGATGCCCCATCATCTGATAGCCACCGCAAATTCCACAGACCGGGATTTCTTCTGCAAGTTTTTTCACAGCAGCTTCCAACCCATTCTGTCGCATCCATTTTAAATCACCCATAGTATTTTTACTGCCCGGCAAAAATACCAAATCAGGATGATGCAATTCATTTACAGAAGTAACGTATCGAACAGTCACGCCGGGGATTTGTTCAAACACATTAAAATCCGTAAAATTAGATATTCTTGGGTAACGAATCACTGCGATATCAATACATCCTTCTGCTTTCCTATCAAAACGTTCCGTCAAGCTGTCCTCATCCTCTAACGACAATTCCATATAAGGAACCACACCTGTTACCGGAACCTTTCCTTTTTCTTCCAACATCTTTATACCGGGATCAAGTATGGACTTGTCTCCGCGGAATTTATTAATGATTAGCCCTTTTACCCGTTTCTTTTCTTCTTCCTCTAACAACATCAACGTTCCTAATAATTGTGCAAATACACCGCCCCGGTCAATATCTCCAACAAGAAGTACCGGCGCATCTACCATCTTTGCCAAACCCATATTGACAATATCATTTTCCCTCAAATTAATTTCTGCCGGGCTTCCTGCCCCTTCTATTACAATAATATCTGCTAATTCTTCTAATTTTTGAAAAGCCTTTTTGATATCTGGAATCAGTTGCTTTTTGTAGGCAAAATAATCTCGTGCGCTCATATTTCCAAGCACTTCTCCGTTTACTATCACCTGTGAGCCAGTGTGATTTGTGGGTTTTAACAAAATCGGATTCATACAAACCATTGGTTTCATACCAGCCGCTTCTGCCTGCATAACCTGCGCTCTGCCCATTTCAAGACCTTCCTCCGTTATGAAAGAATTCAATGCCATATTTTGTGATTTAAACGGTGCCACCCGATACCCATCCTGTTTCATTATCCTGCAAAGTCCTGCTACAAGAAGACTCTTTCCTGCATTTGACATTGTGCCTTGAATCATAATTACTTTTGCCATACATTAACCATGCCTTTCTACGCTTCCTTCATTTCAATTATTTTTCCTTTTTGTCTGGCATACGCAAGCAGTTCTCTGTTCGCCAGTTCAAAGCTTCCGAATTTTTCTTTACAGCAGATTACTCGCTTGCAGGAATCTATTCTTTGTTTGGCAGTTTCCAATAACACATCTTTTATTGGCTCAAATGATTCTGCCATTATCACTTCTTCTGCCAAAGCGTTTGCCACCGGGTAATCTAAATCGTTTTCAAACAAAATGCCTGTTATGAAAGCAGTTCCTTCCCTTTGCAATCTGCGATACACGTTTCTTCCTGTCCCTCCACCTGCTATTACAAAGACCTCTGCTATCTCTTTCGATGCTTCAAGCTCCATACTTCCACTTTCTTCATCAAAACTCCCTGATGTGATACCAAACAAACCAGAAATATAGCCTGACGTAAAAATTTCCTCCGGCTGTCCAAACCGGTCAACATATGTTCCATTCACACAAAGTATCTTATCGGAAACTCTTGCCGCTAATTCAAGTTCATGGAGTGACATAATAACAGTAAGACCTTTTTTTCTACGCATTTCCTGCAAAATAGACAAAAATTCTAATTTATATTTTACATCCAGGTAAGATGTCGGCTCATCAAGAATAATAATCTCTGGTTCCTGACAAATAGCACGGGCAAGCATAACACGTTGTCTTTGACCATCACTAATCTGCGTAAAATCCTGATCTTTCATTGCAGTTACATGCACCAGCTCCATTGCTTCCTCAATCACTCGATAATCGGATTCCGACAAAATCCCAAAGCGGCCTGTATATGGATATCGTCCGGTTGCAACAACATCCTCACAGGTCATCATTTCTGTTTTTAGCTTATCGGTCAGCACGACTGCCATTTTCTGTGATAATTCTTCACCTGACATTTGTATTATACTCTGCCTGTCAAGATATATCACACCATCAATTAGAGCAAGCTGTCTGGCAATACTTTTTAAAATCGTAGATTTCCCTGCACCGTTCGGTCCAATCAGCGTCAAAATTTCTCCTTTTTCCAGACCAATTTCAATATCTTCTATCAGAGGACATTTATGATAACCGACACTCATTTTTTTTGTGCAAAAATAATATTCCATTATATTGTCCTCTCCTTCTTACGCCTTGCCATAATCCACAACACTACCGGCGCTCCAAAAACTGCGGTTACTGTGCTGATACCCAGCTCCGTCGGGGCAAACAATGTTCTTGCCAATAAATCACACACAAGACAGAAAACACTTCCTCCCAGAAAACACGCTGGTATCATAAGAATTGGCTTGGCTGTCCCTAAAAGACTTTTTACCAAATGCGGTACAGCAACTCCTACAAATGAAATCGGTCCTGCATAAGCCACAATACATGCAGACAAAATACTAGACAAAACAACCATAGATATCCGAAGCAACCGAATATTCACTCCCATATTTTTTGCATAAGATTCACCTAACTGATATGCACTGAGCGGCTTAGAGAGTAGAAAAATAATACAAAAAGTTACCAGTATCACAACTGTCATAACTGCCACATGATCCCATGTCATTCCTGAAAAGCTTCCTCTTGACCAGTTATGAAGATTTACAATATCGGCATCATTTGCAAATGTTACCACAAACTCTGTAACGGCAGAACAGATATATCCAATCATAACACCACTGACAATCAGCATGGACATATTATTAATTTTTCGCGACATAAGTAAAACAAAACCCATCGATATCATCGCCCCAAGAAATGCTGCAATGATAAGAGTTGCCGAACTCACTTTTATTGCCTTTCCCAATAAAAACACCATTACCAGTGCCACAATCATTTTTGCACCTGAGGAAATACCTAGGATAAATGGACCTGCAATGGGATTATGGAAAAACGTCTGCAAAAGATATCCGGCAAGCGACAAAGCGCCGCCAAGTATCATAGCTGCCACTGCTCTGGGAAACCTGATATCCCAAAGAATTCTTCGCATGGTTTTATCCATTTCCTCTCCTACAAGACATTTTCTGATATCTGATAACGAAATCTCCACACTACCAATACAAATATTGCAGATCAAAAATGCTATCACACAGATTCCAAGCAATAAAAAAGCCAATATATATCTAATTCTTCTATTTCTCTGCATTCTGTTCCTCCTAGAGCGCGTTTGAAAATTCATTCCTACAATTGCAATTCCCACTTTGAGTGAATTTTGCTATATTCAAGCAAACACGCTTACTCTAACTTGAAAAGATATTTCATTTCTGCTTGGTTTTCTTCATCTTCTAATAGCATCTTATGTATATCTTCTATCAAATAACCAATTGACATAGATTGCTGATACATGTCATTCGTTGTACACCAGACATTCCCTTCCTGTACAGCTTTAAAATCCTTTAGAAGTTCACTCTTACCAAAAAGCTCCTCCAATGAGGAAACGCCACCATCTATTGCACTGTTATATATAATAAAATCTGCATCCTTTGCTGTATTATAAAATTCTTCCATCTGCATATTCATAGTCGAACGCTTGGAATCTTCTTCACCCAATTGATCAAAGATATATTTACCGCCTGCCAATTCTATCATTTTTGGTACATAATCAGTAGTCTTTCTCACTTGCGCCATTCCATTTGAGGTAATATAAAAGAAAGCAACTGTCTTGTCTGTTTTTTCATCTGCCTTTACACGTTCCAAAATGTCCACTTGTTTTTTAAATGCTTTCTCTGCTTCTTCTTCCTTACCAAGTAATGCACCAAAGAACTTTATCCATTCCACTCTACCCAAAGGATGTGACTCATAACTGGAGTATTCTATCATAGCAGGAATCCCAAAATCTTCAAGCTTCTCAATAACTTCCGGTGAATGGGAAATCATCATATTTTCAATCGCAAGGGAACAATCTTCAGACAAAATCAATTCATAATCTGGTTTATTGTACTTACCAGCATAGACTATATCGCCTCTTGCCATCGCCTCTTTTGCTTCTTCAATATACCAGCCATCTTCCTTCTGACCAGAAAGCCGAATTGCATCCAAAGCATCCAACTCACAAAACATACTCATAACCGCACTTGCTACCAGATAAAGATTCTTTATCGGACGATGCAAGACTACAATATCCTCCTCCAACTTCTCAGGTACACTTTGTCCCTCCGGTACTATGAGAAATCGATTACCATCCGTTATTGTCAGCATTGTGTAACCGCCCTCATAATAATCCACCGAAAACTTTTCTGCAAACTGTAGCTCCATGCTACTTTCATATATAAGCTCAGTTTTCCCATCTTCTGTTTCTATACTTTCCTTTGACTCCGTCGCAAAATCAGACGCAGAATTAGAAGCAGGACTGCTACAACTACATAGTCCCAGCAGTCCTGTTAAAAGCAAGAAACATAAAGTAATTACTTTGTTTCTTTTATTCATTCTAAATTCCTCTTATTCTGTTGCCTTCATTGTTTCAGAATGGAAGGTGACTGTATATTCGATTTCATGAGGCTTGCTCATTGCCACTGTGTCTCCAATCACTGTCATTTTTTCATCAAAAGCCAAAACAGGGATTTCAAATACAGAGTCACCTTCTGTATTTACCGGGAGATATTTTTCTCCATTTACAAGCATATAATCATAATTTGGGCTATTCCACTGTATGGTTGCAGTTGCCTTGCCTTCTGACACAGTAATAGTCGCTGGTGAAGCTATTGTAGCTTTTCCACTTCCACCTTCAAAAGTTACATCTATTGTATAAGTACCATCCTCTACCGCTACTTCTGTAGAAGCCGCTTCGTTGGAACTAACTGCTGAAAGAGTTGCTGACAGAAATGTAAGTTCACGATCGTACCACTGTTCTTTCTTTTTACTAAACGCCGCACAATTAATCGGCTGATCGAATGCTTCTACCGGAATTGTATATGTATAAGCTCCATCTGCATCCTCTACAAAAGGAATGCAATCTGCTTCACTAGATGACGATGCCTGTTCTCCAGTTCCCATATAAAGTTTACTGTAACCATCTCCACTGAGAGTAATAACGGCTGTCATACTTCCATCTGCTACTGTCAGTTCCGCTTTTTCAACCTTGAACATAGAGGAGCTTGATTCTACTTCGATGCTATAAGTTCCATTCTCAATCTCTGTTACTGTGGAATCTGCTTCTGTCTCTGTCACTCCGCTAAAGGTTGTTCCTTCTGAAATTGCTGTCTTTATATGTTCTACATAAATATCCTGAATAGCAGGAATCTGACCAAGTCCATCTAAAATACACTCTACTTCATAACCTTCATTCTCTAAAGCGGTTTTCCAAGAATCTTCTTCTGCTCCTGCCATATCATTATTTGCATGATCACCTGCAACTACCATTAATGGTTCTAATACAACCTTCTTATAACTTCCCTTAGCCTTAAGCGCTGCTATCACATCATCTAAGGAAGGAGCTGCTTCTACTGTGCCAACATAGTAATTTTCAAAACCACCTTCTGTCAACTTTTCCTGAAGCTTTGCATAAATTTCATTGGACGCTGCTTCTGTTCCATGTCCCATAAAGCAGATAGCTGTTTCACCATCATCATAGGAAGCTGTCTTTTCTGTAATGGCTTTGATTACTGCATCAAAATCAGCATCGCTTATCATCAATGGATCTGCTAATGTGATTTTGTCAAACTTATCCACATACTCTGTCAAAGCTTTTGCAAGGTCATTATACTCATAACCATTCATCAGATGTGTTGGCTGTACTATTAATTCCTTAACACCATCAGCTACTGCTCTGTCTAATGCTTCTTCTACATTATCAATCTCTAATCCATCACGTTCTTTCAACTTATCAATGATAATCTGACTGGTAAACGCTCTACGAACCTCATATTCCGGATATGCGTCTGTGATTGTCTTTTCAATGGCACCAATGGTGATATCTCTACTGTCATTATAGCTGGTTCCAAAACTTACTACTAAAATTGCGGTTTCATTCTTTGCCTGTTCTGCATCTCCATCCGAAACCTCTTTTTCCGGCTTTACTTGTGCATCAGCAGAAGTTGTACTTTCTTCCTGTACACTCTCATTTGTCACTTCCTGCTGTTGCTTTTCATCACCGCAACCGCCAAGACAACTTATGCTCAACAATGCTGTCAACATCACTACTAATTGTTTTTTCATATTTTCCTCATTTCCGCAGTTTCTCTGCTATCTGTATATTTCATCAAATATGTATCTGCCTACAAAAACGATTCCAATACCAACAAAAAGCACAACAAAAAGAAAACCCTTTCCTATACAGGTAAAGGGTTTGTACACAAAGTAAATCTGCGGGATGTATTGTTATCCTGCAAATATTCACGTACAACCAGTTACTCGTGGTCTGAAACAATCGTTTCTGTACAACAATCAGGCAGGTCTCCCGACTTATAGATCCATGCATCAGTGCTATCTTCCCAGTTTCCCAGTGATATATCAGCACCTGCTCCCTAATTACGGTGACGAGTTCGTACAGGATTTGCACCTGTTTCCCTTTTCACCAGAACCAACAAACATTGTTATTGTTCTGACACCTAATTGTTACATATTCAATTCAAGCCAGTATAACATATTTTAATTTTATATTCAACAATTTCTGGCATTTTTTTCATATAGGGTGTAACAGTTCAGCCTTGTCCTAGTCAAAAGAGAGAAATTTAAAAATTTTTTCACAAGTTTTATCCACACAAAAACGTATGATTTTACAGATTTGTATGCACTTTGTTTTTGTGTGGATAACTTTTTTACAAACTATCTGT
>JBGVMW010000278.1:0-11101 GCA_045125095.1 Lachnospiraceae bacterium | reverse complement strand
TGTTTGAGCGAAACCGTTCAAAAAAGGTAGAGCTTCTTACAAAAGTCTATGACCATGCAAAGCATACATACCGCTTTGGATTTAGAATGCTTACCCTTGGATGGTCAGATGGAAGTACCTTTCTGCCGGTAAACAGCATTCCAAGTACAGTTCATAAAATTCTTACGAATGAAAAATATATTGGGGATGCATTGTTACAGAAGACGGTGACAACGGATTTCCTTGAAAAGAAGAGACAGGAAAATAACGGATTAGCACCACAGTATTATGTGGAAGGAAGTCACGAACCGATTATTCCAAAGCACATATTTATGAGGGTACAGGAAGAATTGGTCAGACGAGCAAATCTGCGAAGTGGGAAGGATGGTAAAAAGAAGCGAGTTTATAGTAGTAAATATGCTCTTTCCAGCATTTGTACTTGCGAGAAATGTGGGGATGTATATCGCAGAATTGCATGGAACAACAGGGGGAAGAAATACATGGTATGGCGATGCTGTACTAGGGTGGAACACGGTCCGGGTGTGTGCGATGCACCTACGATTTTGGAAGATGATTTACAGGCGGCAGTTATGATGGCAATAAATGACGTTCTTGGAAGAAAATCAGATGTCATAAAGCAGATGGAAACCTTGTTGGAGCAGACTGTTGCAACGGACTACGAGGAGCAATTAGCGGATATAGATGCAAGAATGGAAAAATTGCAATTGAAATTAGTAAACCAAAATACCACAAAACTAGAGTCGGAAGATTTGAGCAGGGATGTAATTTCCCTTCGAGAAGAGAAGGAGCGTATTATGGTTGCAATCGCAGAAGATAAAGGTAGGCAACTTAAGAAGGAAGGGATGATACGATTTCTTCAAGAGCAGACCGTTGAGTTGGATGCTTTTGATGACGGATTGGTGAGAAGGTTGGTAGAGCAAGTCATTGTTCATACGGACGGAGGATTTACGGTGGAATTTAAAAGTGGAACAGGAATAAAAATCTAATATTCAGACAAATGAATGTCTTCGCATTGTGTGAAATAAGCACTTCTGTATACAAAATGGTACAGAGGTGCTTATTTTTTGAAAAATATTTTTGCTAGGACAGTCGTTGGTCTATGTGAATTGATATCTTATTGGTACAAGGTACCTAAAAGACGTTGTTAAAAATTGTTTTGGTATATACATTAAGGAGGAATATGTCATGGAAGAGAAGAGAATTGAAATCCCTACTTTGTCTCCAGAGGATATTTTGGAAGTAGAAAAGATGGAAAAAAAGGATAAAGAAAAGGATATTGTTAAGGAAAATGAGAAGTCTGTAAATGAAAACAGCAATGAGCCAGAGTTAACTAAAGACATGGTTGAAAATCAGGATGATAAAAAGAGTATTTATGATTTGCTTGAAGAAGAAATAATGGCCTCAAATATGCCAGATGCAGACAAAACAAAGAGACTTTCAAGGCTGCTTAAGATTCGCAGCAAGAAAGTGAATATCATGTTAACAGGAGCAACAGGTAGTGGAAAGAGCTCTACAATCAATGCGTTGTTTAATATGGAGGTTGCTAAAGTAGGTGTGGGTGTAGATCCTGAAACGGATTGTATTGCCAAATATGAGTTGGATAACTTAATTATTTGGGATACACCGGGGCTTGGAGATGGAGTAGAAAGTGATGAGAGAATAACTCGTGATATCATCAGGAAATTGAACGAATTGGATGAAGAACTTAATCCGGTTATTGATATGGTTGTTGTGATATTGGATTCCTCTTCAAAAGATTTAGGTACATCTTATGATTTGATTAATAAAGTGCTTATACCTTGTCTTGGAGAAGAGGCTGCTAAAGAAAGGATTTTGATTGCATTAAATCAAGCAGATATTGCGATGAAAGGAAATCATTGGAACTCGAAAATGAATGAGCCTGATGAGGTACTTAAAGATTTTCTTAAAAAGAAGGCTGAATCTGTTCAAAAAAGAATTAAAGAGGGAACTGGTTTAGATATTAAGCCTATTTGTTATTGTGCCGGATATAAAGAGGAGGGTGGAGAACAGAGGAAACCATATAATCTCACAAAACTATTGTATTACATTGTGAAGGCAATTCCTAAAGATAAGAGATTGGCATTGGCAGATAATATTAATGATGATAAAGATAACTGGCTTTATGATGATAAAGAAGATGATTATCGTGGGGAAACACAACGTGGGTTTTGTGACACGGTATGGGACTGTTTATCGGATGGAGCCACAGCAGGTTGTGAAATTGGTGGAGAAATCTTGGGCATCCCTGGCAAAATTGTGGGAGGTGTAATAGGAGGAACTCTTGGTATTGTAAAAGGTATTTTCTGTGGAATATTTGGATAGGAATATATCATTGACATTTTATGATAGTGAGCAGAAAAACTGCTCACTATTTTAGTAAGACATACATTTGTCCTAATAGTGTGATATAATGTAAAAAACAAGAAAGGAACTAAAATGTATGAGTAGCACTGGAACGAAGAAAAATAGAATGTTAGAAATTTTTTTTAGAGCAATGAAGGGCGAAAATATTTCTGTGAAAAACCTTGCAGATGAATATGGGGTATCAGCAAAGAGTATTTCGAGAGATATAGGAGAAATTAAGAATTTTTTATGTGAAAACAGAGAGCTGGTTGGAAATACTGAATTGAAGTATGCTGCGAGTTCAAAATCATATTATCTAGAATTTGATAATTTTTTGCTTAGCAAAGAACTGATAGCGATTATTAAAATGATGATTGGTTGCAGAGCGTTTAGTAAGATGGAAATTCTTGATATAATTACAAAGCTTAAGAATTTTACATCGTTTAATGACCGTAATATGTTGGAAAAAATTATTATGAAGGAAATGTATCACTATAATGAAGTGAATCATGATTGTAAGAGTGTGATAGATAATTTATGGCAGTTGATACGTTGTATTCATGAGAAAATTGAAATATCGGTTTCTTATTATAAGATGTCTAGAGATATGGTTGAACGAAGATTGATGCCAGTAGCTATAATGTTTTCAGATTTTTACTTTTATTTGATAGCCTATAGATGTGATGAGAATGATTGGAAACCTTTATATTACAGAGTTGATCGTATAGTTAATGTGGTGGAACATCGAAAACATTTTGAAATTAATCGTGAACATGATTTTGATGAAGGTGAGTTGAGAAATAAAATTCAGTTTATGTTCCCTGGAGAATATAGAAAAATTAGATTTGAATATACCGGAATGTCAGTACAGGCTATATTAGATAAAATTCCAACAGCAAGGGTAATTAACAAGACAGGAAATGCCGCGATTATAGAAGCCGAAACCTATGGGACAGGAGTAAACATGTTTTTATTATCTCAGGGTAGTAAAGTAAAAGCGTTATCTCCGCAAACATTTGTAGATGAAATGAAAAATGAAGTGGAAAATATGTATAGTATGTATAGATAAAGTGGATTTTCAAAGAAAATGATGTGCAAAATGTCTATAAAATATTGATATTAGGCGAATAATCGCTTATAATATATTCATACTATGGTGTTCTTTTGAAACTATGGAGGTTATGTAAGTATGAATAGTTATATGAAGATTAGTGAAGCGTCTGAAAAGTGGGGGTTAAGTGCTCGAAGAATTAATACGTTGTGTCTTGAAGGCAGGATAGACGGAGCGATTAAATTTGGAAATACATGGGCAATACCTAAAGATGCAGAAAAGCCAAAAGATGAGAGGGTGAAATCCGGAAGGTACATTAAGAAAGAAGTGGAGGCTTGATAAGTATGGAAAAAGTAATTGCAGCATTAGAGGGGTTGAAAAATATAAATACTGCATATGGTATTGATACAGACGGAATCAGTAGATTGCAAGCAGAGATATATGAAGCAAAGGTCTGCACTCCTATTATTGGAAAGTTTAGTTCTGGAAAAAGTGCGTTGGTTAATACTGTTTTAGGGTATAGTAGAAAAATTCTCAAAGAAGATATTACTCCTGAAACGGCAATTCCAGCAGAAATTGTCTATACAGATTCAGAAGATATAATAACTATTATTAGAAATGATGGTGCATATAAACATTTATCGGTTGATGATTATAGAAAATATGAGGCGGATGCTAATACGGTTAAAAGTGCACGTATTCAGCTTAGAAATAGTTTTCTTGAAGAAATCCCAGATGTAATGATAGTTGATATGCCGGGATTTGAATCAGGATTCGAGATACATAATAAGGCTATCGATAATTATTTGCCACAGAGTTTAGCATATATTGTTGCATTTCCTGCTGATGATATGATTGTTAGAAGCAGTGTGGGAAATATTTTGAAAGAATTGTGTCTCCATGATATGCCTCTTTGTGTTGTTATTACAAAGTATGATAAGCGTAATGATGATTTTGAAGTGACCTTCGAAAAAATGAAAGAGAGCTTGAAACGCTTTGTAGGTGATAGAGAGATTAGGTACTGTAGGACAAGTAGTTTTACTGGTGACGCGGAGGAATTAGAGGAATTCTTGAAAGAAATTCAAGAAAAATCGCAAGATATTCTTGCTACGAAGTACAAAATTCTTGCTTTGCCAATATTAGAAAATACACAAAATTATTTAATTACGACTTTAAATGGAAGTCGGCTTTCGGAATCTGAATTAGATGAAAAAGAAGATAAAATAAAAAAGCAGCTTTCATCATTAGAGTCTAAGTTTTCAAAAGAGCAAGAGGACTTTGATTTGGAAATTGCAGAGTGCGTTGAGGAAATTAAATCTGATGTGCAGAGAGCAATGGAAGCAGAAGAATCAACATTAGTTGCGATGGCTTTAAATAACCAGAGTATTAATGACCACCTTAATTCGGTGGTTAGAAATGCAGTGACAGTAAGTGTACAAAAAAGATTTATTCCAAAAGTTGAGAAGTATTTGAAAAGGGTTGCAAAAGTTATCAATAGTGAATCAATAGGTGATGTTAATATTTCCTTTACATTTGACACAGATAAACTAAATAAAGGAATGACAGGAAGTATTGTTGCTGTAGTGGCTGGATTACTTCTTGGAGCTCCAATTTTAGGGATAATAGTTGGGATTTTTGTGAAACTATCTGGTGATAAGAAAAGAGAAGAAGCCAAGCAGGCGATAAGGCAAAAATTACGTGCGGAAGTGTTTCCACAAGTGCTCAAAGAAGTTGGTAATGGGATAGAAATGACAATTACTAAACAGATAAAACTTGTAAATACTTCTATTGAAGAAGAACTAACAAGTCAAAAAAATACGTTAGAAAAAGCTATGGCTGATTTAAGACAACAAATGAATGATGAAAAAACGAAGAAAGAAAATCTTGCAATTGATATTAAAGCAGATTTGGAAAGAATAGAGGGAATAAAAGATGGCTTACGATGAAGATGTATACGAGAAGTTACTTAAAAATTTTGAACTTCTTTGTGCAATCATAAAGCAAAATACATCTGGAAATCAGATGAAAGCAGACCTTTCTAAGATTGAAGAAATAATTAATAATAAGATTCCAGATACATTAAAGAAAAACGCTCCAGAGGATTTTTATGAACTTTATACAGATTTTAAATCTGAATATGAAAAGTTCCGAGATTTTATTTTGTACGATAAATTGATTGGAAAAAACATTGTTGCATTGGGCGGAGGATTTTCAAGTGGCAAATCCAGCTTTTTGAATGCTTTAATGGGAAAATCTGTGTTACCAGCAGATATAGATCCATCAACATCGGTTCCGACATACATAGTAAAGGGTGAAAAACATGAAGTAATGGGTATTAATGTATTTGATACAAAAGTACAGATGCAGCCACGTGACATAAAAAAAATTGCTCATGGATTTGGTGAGGTTGAAGATGATGACGATGAAAAAGTTACAGATTCCGTAACTTTAGGACACGTTTTAGAGAATATCTTTTTTTCAACACCACTACATAAGTATGACAATATCGCTTTTCTTGATACACCTGGATATTCGAAACCGGACTCAGAGAAGTATTCTGCAAAGACAGATGAGCAGATTTCAAGAGGGCAACTTAATTCAAGTAATTATATTTTGTGGTTTGTTCAAGCAGACGCAGGAACTATAACCGAGGAAGATATTAAGTTTATAAAAACTCTTCGAGAGGGTATTCCTATGCTTGTAATCTTAAACAAAGCAGATAAGAAGAATCTTTCTGACCTTAAGAATATCATTGCAAAGATAAAATCAACTTTGGATATAAAAGGTGTTCGCTATGTTGATGTTTTAGCTTTTACAAGTAAACTTGAACAAATTGAAGATGATGATTTAAAAGCTTTTATTGAAGATGATGCAAATAAGATAAGAGAGCAAATTGAATCGTGGAATCGTCAGATATATGAATCGAATTTTGCAAGGAATTTTAAGAAACTATTTGTTAGATGTAAAGATTTTTATGAGGATGAGATTGATGAAGAGAGTCGTAAACTTACAAGGCTTAATACATCAATTACAAAACTTGCAGCAGAGGATATTGAAGCAGAGATACTGGAACCATTGCAATTGATGGTTAAAGAGGCACAGAAGAATGTTAACGAACTTAAAGATATTAGTAAAAAACTCAAAGAATTGCAAGATGAGTTCTTTACTGAAATTAAGTTTATTTCAGACATTGTTAATATCGATATGCCGGAACCTTCTGAAATAGATTTGTTGCAAGATAAGGTGCAGAATCCTTTGCAACTGATAGAGGAGTATAAGAGGGAAAAAGGAATCCAGACTGACAATTCGGTGGTGGATATGCTACAGAATATGTTTGCTGGAATTGAGCCGGTTATTAATAAAGTGGCAGGTGGTAGTGAGTATAGAGAAGAATTGATTGATATTATCAAAGAGGCATGTAATATAAGACCGGAAGATATTCATATTAATGATGTTTACAAAAATACGGAGGAATATATAGCACTAATTAATAAAATATAGGAGTGTATGAAATGGACAAGTCAAAAATAGATATCTTATGTGAGTATTTAAATAATAATGTTGCTGAACGGTATCCAATTGAAAATGAAGAATTAGCTAACAATACAGATTATATAAAGAATGGATATTTGAAGATGCTGGCGGTAGTACTGCAACAATCTGAAACCATATATGATTCTCAATTGAATATGTTTAAAAGAATTGTATCGGGTGCTGGAACAGATAAAAAAGCAGAAGATTATTTGAGAATGGCATTAGATATTGAGATAGAGGATTATATAAAGTTTTCCAATGAATGTAAGGATTTAAATTTAAAATACCGTTGGGTATTGGATGCATTGATTATTACATGCGTACAAAATAAAGAACCTGAACAGATAGTATTGGTTGCGCAGTTTTGTGAATCACTTAAAATTACAAAGAAGGAATTAAATTATATTGCTACAATGGCAGGTGCGATTGTTAGAATGAGTGCATTTGATTATGTTTGTGCATATGAAATAAAAGAAGATACTATTCCGGATTATGTATTTAGTGATTATATGTATCTTATTTCCAATGGCTGTGTTTGTAGCAATGAACACATGACTATTCTTCAAGCTACATGTAGAGAAGATGTAACAGTTCAGATTTTGGAAAAAATTAAGGAAATTAATACTCCATGCATAAAGATAATAGGAGCAATTATGGATGCAGATGACTGCAAAATTATTTTTGAAAACAGAGAAAAAGTAATTTTGGAAAATTGCAAATTTATCGGTGGAAACAATAATTCTCTATTATTTAATTGTTGTAGTGAAATAATAATTAGTAATAGTTGTTTTGAGAATTTTAGCAAAAGAACGCTTATTTTTAATGATAGCAATAGCATCATGGTAAAAGATTGCAAGTTTAAGAATTGTAAGATGTATTATAGCAATAGTTCTGATGATTGGAAAGTATTTGGCGGTGTTATTTACTCTGACCGTCCTTCTGTTATAGTGAGATTTGATTTGATTAATTCTTTGTTTGTAGATTGTGGCGGTGTAAATAGTGCAAATTATTATCGTTCTGCTTTTATTTCAAATATTAAGAGTTTTGTTGATAATTGTTCCTTTGAAAATTGTTGGCATACAAACCGTGGAGATATAGATCCTGATAATGAGAAACGAACAATGTTTACTACACAGTCCTCTGCGACAAATTGTAAATATGTAAATTCAGCCAGATTTAATTGATGAATGAAAAAGGTAAAGATTAATGAAGAGTTTATTAGATATACAACAAGATGTTCGAAAACTAGAGAATAGCGTACAAGAAATCGTGGAAAGTATCAAGAATGTTAGTGCAGATATTGATAACATAAGGAATTCTTCAGATGGAGTAGCTCTTGATTTTTCGAAGATAGAAGTGCTTGCAAAACAGATTGATTTTGGGAAACATCCTTTGTATAAGCTTAAGGATGGGCATATTTGTCAGGTATATTTAGAAATGCTACTTAGTATTGTGCATTTAGATTCGGACGAAGAAGGGACAATAAACAGAATAGTGTTTATTCAGTGGTTACAAATTCAGGCATGTATAGATTGGACACTTGAAGATTTGTACAAAGATAGTTTTAAAATTGATAAGAAGTCGTATTTTGAGTTTGTTGATTTGATACCTAAAAAGTACAAAGAATATTTCTTTGTTGATGCACTTATTGTTGCAAATATAACAGGTAATGCTAACGTGGAAATTTATGAGTATATAGCTGATATAGTAACAATATTGGGCATTTCTGAAAAAAGTATAAAGGAACTTGCTTTGGTCGCTATGTTGGCACTTAGTCAAAGGATAGATGGCATTGGTCGCGAAGATTTAGAGGTTGTGCAGGATAAAGCTAAAGGATATAGCCATTATTTCAAGAGTGAATTTGCGGAAGATAGCCAGAAAGCATTGCGAGTAATTGTGGTAGAACTTCATGATAGCGTTGCTAAGAACTTTAAATGGAAAGTACAACAGCAGCAGAAGGTACAGTGTGGGGACGTTATTGCTACATATCAAAGAGAAAAGAAATCTTGGGGATATTCATATATAAAAAATTATGAATTAGAAGAAATAAGAGCATCAGTTCCTGGGACAATTTTTCAGTTTAGAAATAACAATACATATTATGGTGTCATTGCACATGAAGAAGATAATAAAGATTCCATAAAAACATGGGTAAAAGCAAGGAGATGAAAGAATGAATCTGACAGATTTGCAGGTGGAATTAAGAAATATCGAAGAGCATATTGTTACTCTACATAATGAAATCGAAAAAATGAAACCGAAAACAGAAGAAGAGAAAAAAGCGGATTTTGACCAGATAACTAAATTGGCAGGAGAAAATCCAATAGTTAACAAAAGTATTCGTAGTGCATCAGCTGAGAGTAAAAAATTGATGTTTTCAAGTTTGGCATACATTTTGTTGTTAGAGGAAACAGATTTTTATAATAGAATTTTATATCTTTGTCGGCTGGCTAAAGGCTGTGATTTTAATACTTCTGCTGAAGATTTATATAAGATGGGATTGGGATTTGAAACATCAGATTTAAGTAGATTAAGTAATGATATTGAGGCATATAAATATACATATTTAGTAGAGCTTCTTATAGTGGCTAATCTTTCTGAAGAGGCATCTGTAAATATTTTATCTATGATAGCTGACATCGCAAGAATGTTTGAAATTAGCAAGGAAGAAATTCGTGTTTTGGGGATGGTTGCAAAGGGTGTGCTGATAAATGATGAGAATTATGTTATTGGGATGCCCATTCCAAGCAAGAATATGTGGAGCGGGAAACTTCGAGAGTATCTAAGCGAAGAATGGATAGAGAAACATAGAAAATCTTGTGAAGTGTTATGTACAAAGAAATATGAAAAAAAGGATGGAGGTAGTCAAAGAAATTATTACTCAGCATGGGCTGCAACATTGAATACTACTGGTCAAAATGATGCTAATTATACAGAAGTAAATCCTTGTAAAATAAAGAACCGTTTGCAGGCGGGAACAGTCGTTAAAAAAGGTGACGTTATATGTACATATTCAGAGAGCAATGTCATTTAGTTAAAATTCAAAATACCTTCTATATTTTGTAGATGAACCAATGTTTAAGTGTGTGAAAGAACATTCGGATGGTATTAAGCAAGGAAAATCTTTTTGTTATATTTTGATAGACCAAAAATTGCATGACAAATAAGCAGGTTTACACCTACTTAAAAAAAGAGTATTATAGATACTAATGGAACTGCTTTCTTATGCTGCCCGATATATAAAGTATCGCGGCCTTCGGAAATGTGCCGTTTGCAATCTTGGATATTGACGGCCATTTCGTATCGGAATTAATTCTTTACAAAGCAGATCCATTATATCTAAGGAGTCTTTCTTTGTGGTCATACGGAGAAAGACTCTGCAAATATGAGCTGCAACACTAAAATTTACCTTGTACTCATGTTTTGTGTCACCATGTTTTACAACAGTATGATTAATTAGTGTTTCTGTTATGTTATAAGCAATCAGCTTTGCCCAGATTTCCTGTTTAATATATTCCGGTTTATAAGCATGAAAGTTGCTGAGACCAATGGTATATTTAAGTTTTCGAAATGAACCTTCTATAGACCATCTTGAAAAATAAATCAATTTTATCTGCTCCATTGGAAATTCATCTTCTGGAAGATTAGTAACGATACATTCATAAGTACTTTCTGATATAGGAAACCTTACAATTCTAAAAGATAAATTGTAAGTATCCGTTGAGCCGTATGTAAGATAATCAAAGGTTGCATTTGCATCCATATAACGTCTGTAATGGTCGGTCTCGGTTAAGATGCTCTTTTTATGACTGCGTACAAGTGAAACATTTACCCGGATGTCAAAGGAAGCTTTCTCGGGAAGTTCAAAATTACCAACAAGTCCTTTGGAGTGGATGTCTTTTGTACGAAAAAGAAAATACTGACCTTTTTCCAGAACATGAGCCATGTTGTTGTAGGAGCAGTATCCTCTGTCACCAATAAAAACATCTTTTGTACCACTGAGTGTCTGGTGACGGTCAACCATTTTACAAAATGCTGAAAATTCATCTTTATGGTGAACAGACTGAATGAATGCATCCGAATAAGTATGCTTCTGTAAATCATAAAAAACATTCAGATGCATGCTGTAAAAACCTTTAGCAGAATGTCCTT
>JBGVMW010000277.1:0-8759 GCA_045125095.1 Lachnospiraceae bacterium | reverse complement strand
TGGTCAGGCTTGCCGCTGAGATGGATGAAGGTGATATTCATCAGGTCACAGTTTTTATATGGCTGCAGCTTGTCATTGCCCTGATAGATGATATGTGGCTCAAAGGAATAATTAATTATGGAGTCTTTCTTGTCCTCCGGGCAGTCCATGCAAATCCAGATGCTGTAGACCTTCTTCATGTTGTCGTATTGCTCCTTGTCAGAGCCGTCGTTGGTAAATTCTACTGAAAGCTGGGCTGAGATAAGCCGTGCTGCGTAGAAGATACCGCGGTTCAGCAGGCTGTAGCCGGGATTGCTTTTCTGCTGGGCTTCGATGTTGATGATGATTTTTGTCTTGCTGCCATCAGGCAGGGTAATGGTAAAGCGGATGTCAAAGATAGCGCGTCCTTCGCCGAGAACTTTGCTTTCCAGCTCGTCATTGACAATTTTTCTGTTGGTGAGCCCCGGTTCTACAAATACCTGGCTGATTTGAATTGAGTCTGCATCAATGCATTGTTCAATCATAGGAATGGAAAAGTCCTTTAATTCCTTGACGGTGTATTTGGTGATGGGAGCTAGCAACGGGATATTGCCTAGGACACGCTTAACGCTCATGTCGTAGCGTATGTCGAGGTTTTCTGCTTCAATGTCCCTGGCTAGGGTAGTGTGTATTTTAGGCAATTGTATTCCTCCTTTATTATACCACAAAGTGGCATAGATTTGTATGCGTGCAGGCCTGCCTCTTTATATTGATAAAGTTTAATAATAGATAAGAAACTTCTTGATTTAATTATACGATACTTTGTATGTAAATAATAGATGCTAGTGTATTATTTATGTAGAATTTTTTTGAAAGAAGGCGAATTTTTTAATGTTTTATATATAAAATTGAACTATGAAAGATAGGAATGCCTTTTGTAAAGAGATGATTGTACATTATTTAAAGTTGTTTTAGTTAGTTTAAGGGTGTTGTTATGAATATTAAAGATTTTTGTAAAGGAAATTTATCAGAAAATAAAGTAAGGTTTTTAAAGCGGATATATGGTGATATGTGGTTTGCATATCGCAGAATTGTCAATCCCGAATTTGTTCTAAAAAAGATGTTTAAGGAACGGATGGGGTATTCACTTAATTTGGACAATCCAAAGACTTTCAATGAAAAGTTGCAGTGGTTGAAATTGCATGATCATAATCCGCTTTATACGACAATGGTGGATAAGTATGCAGTTAAGGAATATGTGGCAGAGAAGATTGGCGCACAGTATATAATTCCTACATTGGGTGTTTGGGATCATTTTGATGAAATAGAATTTGATAAGCTTCCTGATCAGTTTGTTCTTAAATGTACCCACGATAGTGGAAGTGTAGTTGTTGTTACTGATAAAGGCAAAATTGACAAAGATGTAGCAAAAGAAAAATTGGAAAATGGGCTTAGGCATAACTATTATTATGCTGGTTATGAATGGCCGTATAAGAATGTTCCACCTAGAATTATTGCTGAAAAATTTATGGCTGATGAAAAGCAGTCAGAGTCAGGTCTGGATGATATGATAGATTATAAATTTATGTGTTTTAACGGAAAAGTTCGTTGCATGTTTACTTGTACTGATAGACACTCTGAGGATGGTTTAAAAGTAACTTTTTTTGATAATGACTGGAATCAGATGCCTTTTGAGCGACATTATCCAGCTGCTAAGGCAGGTTTGATACCCAAGCCTGTTAATTTTGAGTTAATGAAGAACTTGGCAGAAAAATTAGCTGAAGATATACCTTTTGTGCGAGTGGACTTTTATGAGATTAATAATAAGGTTTATTTTGGTGAATTAACATTTTATCCAGGAGCAGGTATGGAAGAATTTTATCCAGAAAAATATGATCGGATATTGGGAGATTGGATAAAGCTACCTCGTGCATAGCAATTTATTGGCGTAGTTTTGTTGAAATTTTGATGAGGGAAGGATATATGATGAGTAAAGTGGTTTTGTACAAAACAAATCATATGTATTATTTTCGGGAAGGTTCGTTTCGTCCGTCAAAGAAATATCCTGAATATATTTTTTCTGAAATATCAGATTCTGAAAATTTTGTATATGATGCGATAAGAGAAGCTTTTCGTATGATGGGGCTTGATTCAGAACATTATGGAATGGAAGAATGGAATCCGTTGTCTGAATTTATAGAGTCTGGTGATACCGTGCTTATTAAGCCTAATATGGTTATGCATATTAATACTTCAGGCGAAGGGGAAGAATGTTTGTATACTCAGCCTTCTGTGGTGGCACCAGTTGTAGATTATGTAGTTAAAGCTTTGAATGGCAGAGGAAAAATAATTGTTGCTGATGCGCCTATGCAAGCATGTGATTTTGATAAGTTAATAAAGGACAGTGGTTATGATAAATTAGTGGATTTTTACAAGAAAAATATAAATAATATTAGCATAGAATTAAAGGATATGCGGGGAATTAGAAGTGTTAGACAAAATGGACTGTATGTGTATCAGGAGAATTCAAATCAAAAAGGCATTGTTGTGCAACTCAATGAAGATAGTGAATTTGCAGGATTGTCGGAAAAGCAAATTTCTGCCATGCGTATAACGGATTATGACCCTGATATATTAAATAGGCATCACAACGCTGATATTCATGAATATGCTATTTCTGAAGATGTATTAAATGCAGATGTTATCATTAACATGCCCAAATGTAAAATGCATAGAAAGGCGGGGATAACTGCTGCATTAAAGAATTGTGTGGGTGCTTGCACTAGAAAAGAATATTTGCCTCATCACACAAATGGTGCTTTGCTTGATGAGAATAATGGTGGAGATGCATATAAAAGCAAGTCGCTGTTTCGCGATGCAGAAAATTTTTTGCTGGATTGGAGAAATCGTCTTCTTCAAACACAGCATCGAAGAAAGGCTGCTTGGCTGCTTAATCAGTTATGTCGAATTGATAGAGTGTTAGCAAGGCATTTTGGTAATGAAAAATATTCTGAAGGAAGTTGGTATGGAAATAATACTATTAGCAAAACTATAACAGATCTTAATAAAATAATTTTTTATGCAGATAATAAGGGAAATTTGCGTGATAAAAAAGTTAGGAAATATTTGATTGTCGCAGATATGATTATTGTCGGAGATAAAGAGGGACCTTTAGCACCATCTGCTGTTCCAATAGGGCTAATTGGAGTAGGTGATAACCCTGTTACTTTTGATGAAGTCATAGCTACATTATATGGTGCCAGGATGGAGTATATGCATGCTATTAATCAAGCAAGGGGAACGTATGATGGTAAGTATCCTTTAGTAGATGAGAATGATGTGGCGGAAATTGTATCTAATGAGTCTAAATGGGATGGTAAAAGGTGGCATGAAATTTTAAGTGATGAAAAATTGCCAGTTACGCCTTGTAGCAGCTGGAAGGAAGCTTTTTATTGAGTATGTAAAGGTTTAGTTAACATAATGAATGCAGATAACAAGATGGATAATAGAATAAAACATGCTACCCAATGGACATTTGCTACAGAGATTTTAGGGAAATTAATTACCCCTGTTACAGGTGCGATTTTGGCACATATACTTACGCCGGAGGCATTTGGAATCGTAGCTGCTATTTTGGTAGTTACTTCTTTTGCAGAAATGTTTGCAGATGCAGGATTCCAAAAATATTTTGTACAGCATGATTTTTGTGATGAGAATGAAAAAAAGAGTGCCTTTACGACGGCACTCGTGACATGCTGTATATCAGCGGTGATAATTTGGTTAGTTATTTGCCTCTTTTCTGATAGACTAGCATTATTTTTAGGTGCACCTGAGATAAAGACAGGGCTGTGTGTGGCAGGTAGTGGGATTTTGTTGAATTCTTTCAGCGGTATGCAATCAGCCATTTTTAAACGGGATTTTCAGTTTAAATTGCTGTTTAAACTGCGAATTATAACAGTTTGTATACCAATTGTAGTGACTATTCCGTTAGCTGTTTTAGGTTTTGATTATTGGTCGTTGATAATAGGTATGTTAGTGCAGCAAATTGTCACTTGTGTTTTTCAGGGGATATATTCTCCGCTGCCTATATCTTTTATGTTTGATATTAATCTATTGCTAAAAATGCTGTCATTTTCCTTGTGGACGTTGCTTGAGTCTATAAGTATTTGGCTGAGTACCTGGGGGCAGTTTTTGTTAATTGGCAATTTATTGAGCAGCTATTATTTGGGCATATTTAGAGGTGGCATGACTTTGACATCAGCGATATTTTCGTTATTAAGTGGTTCAGTTATGCCGGTTTTGTTTTCCGCCTTATCTCGTTTACAGAATAATTCTGATGAATTTAAAGATACATTTTATAATATGCAGAAAGTTTGTATCTTGATTATGGCGCCGCTTGGTTTTGCTGTTTTTGTTTTTCGGGATATGATAGTTGGATTGTTATTAGGTGAGCAGTGGCATGAAGCTGATTTTTTGGTGGGGCTTCTAGGATTAGTAGGAATATTTTCCATTACAATAAACTCTATGGTAAGTGAAGCATTGCGAGCTAAAGGTTTGCCTAAAATTTCTACATATTCACAGGTATTATATTTTCCTGTTGTGCTTTTAGTAATATATATTACCTCATCTATGGAGTTCTATTATTTGGTTATAGGTGTAAGCTTATGTTCTCTGGAATTGGATGTAGTGAAGATATGTTTAGCTAGAAAGTATCTTGGATTTTCTGCTATTCGTATTTGTAAAAATAGTACTTTGCCTGTATTTTCTTCATTCATAGCTTGCATATTTGCAATTTTAGTTAGAAGTTATTTTGATAATTTATGGGGAGTGGTTCTTGCTGGTATTGTGTTTTTACTTTTGTATATAGCTGTTGTGTCCACGTCTAAGGAGAGCAGGGGGCTTCTGTGTGGGCTTTATAGGAAAATGCTATGTGTATCTTTCGGGGATAAAAAGTTATGATGTAAGAGGTTTTGTTAATTATTTTATAGCTACTAACTTTTTATCGTAATTTTATTTTTACAAAATCTCCAAAGAAAAAGTCATGGCACTGTGACCATGACTTGAAATAGAGATATTAGATTTACTTTACAGCAAAGCCATATATTGTTTGTGCTGTGCTTTGTCAATGCGAAGGGCATCCATAGCCTCCATAGCTGACAGATGCTGAGTTTCCATGATGCTCTTAATGTTGTTTAAGTTAGCTATGCGGAGTCCTTCTTGCATTCCTTCGTCTCTGCTGCGGGCAGCTGCTTCAGCGACTTTTTTGGCAGTGTATTCTTCTACGATGTTGCACATTTTGATTACCTCCTCATTGGTGGATTTGAGATATTTCATCCTATCAGATAATATTTTTGCTCTTATCAGGTCGGGATTGGATTGCTTGAAATCCCGCATCAGTTGTCCAAGTGGAGTATCACTGTTGTTTTCTCCGTTGACATAGATGATATGTGCTTTGTCATTAAATGGTTGGTTGAGCTAGGTGCTGCATCGTTCTATGTGGTTTATAGGTAATCCGAGCTCAAGAACAGCTATCAAAGCAATGCCAGATACTGCTTGTATTGTGACTGCTCGATGCCGATGGCGGCCATAGCTTCCTCGGCAGACCAGTGCATGTTTTTCATGAGATTCCTGATGCTGTTAATAGTGCTACGCTGTTCACCGCGCTGTTCGCCCCGTTCCTCGCCGAGTTCGATGAGGGCCTTTCTTTCGTCTTCTTCGTTCCATTCAAAACCAAACATGTTAATAACCTCGCTTTCGTTGTCGGTAAGATAGTCAGTCATGATGCCGTTTTTGCGGCAGTAGTCGATGGTCATGCGAACCGAGTCATTTATAGAGTTCTTTTCTTTGCGGTATTCCTTAAATTTGTTTGAAAAATTGCTGTAGTCATCCAGCGGCTTGCAGAGTGCTTTCAGCTTCTGGCTCTTGCCGGGATTCAGGTTATGGCAATGGACGATGAGCTCCAGGTTCCTGCCGGGGGCGATGAAGGCATCGCTGAGCCGGAGAATTTTGTGGTCAAAGCTGGTGTCCTCGCCATCGTAGAACACATGGAATTCCGGCGTTGGCAGGTGAATTAGCCTGCTCTTGTAGATTTTTTCGTGGAATGGTTGCAGGTGCAGCTTGAACAGTTCATCCGCGTAGCTGAGAAAGCGGACCGGCATGTTGTCGTTGATGGTGCTCTGATGCTCTATCAGCATGAGGTAGATGCCGTTCAGGGTGCAGGATACATCGTTTTTTAGGCTGCTGAAAAAGCTGCCGTCCAATGTGTTAATTTTTAAGAGATTCAGGTCTGTGTGGTCTGCGCCCTGTATGGCGTTGACAAGAGATAGTAGCCTCATGTTTGGTATGCCGCTGCCGTGGCCTCCGTTGAAATAGTGGCGGAACATGGTGTCACGCACAGATTTGTTTTCCATAGAGCTTCCTCCTTTATTATAGCAAAAAATCAGGCAAATAGGTAGATTTTGCTATGCAGTATGTGCCGTAAAAATTTCCGAAAATATTCCGAAGACATTCAGGTGCTATTCGAATGTCATTCTTATAATATACAGTCGCTATAGTGTTGTAGAAAGCTTTCATTGGGTAAATCATACCACAAAAATGTATTTTGTTCTATGGTATAAAAGCTGTGTTTGTTCCTATGTATGCATATATATATTAATATATATAGCCCACAAGAAATGAAAAATTGCAATGGGACAATCGGCTTATTTATAAAAGTTTATTTTAGCTAATATCTTTATGGTTCATATTTTGTATTTTACATTTTTATATCATTCAATCTTTATATTTTTATAGCTTTACGGGGGTATGGTGTATGCTGGCAAAGAATGTTGATTTGCGGAATAAGACGGTACTGGTCACTGGTGCAGCAGGCTTTATCGGGGCAAATCTGGTGCTGGAGCTGTTGAAGCATGTGGAGGGCATAAAAATCATTGGCCTGGACAGCATGAATGAGTATTATGATGTGCGCCTGAAGGAGTACAGGCTGGGACAGATTGAGGCAGCAGGTGGTGACTGGCATTTTGTCAGGGGCAATATCGCCAACAAGCAGCTGGTGGATGATGTCTTTGCCGCCTACAGGCCTGATGTGGTGGTCAATCTGGCGGCACAGGCAGGTGTCAGGTATTCCATTACCAATCCTGATGCCTACATGGAGGCGAATATCATCGGCTTTTACAATATCCTTGAGGCCTGCCGCCATTCCTATGATGATGGGGCAAAGGGGGTGGAGCATCTGGTGTATGCTTCCTCGTCTTCTGTGTACGGTTCCAATAAGAAGGTGCCATATTCTACAGAGGACAAGGTGGATAATCCCGTGTCCCTGTATGCCGCCACCAAGAAAAGCAATGAGCTGCTGGCTCATGCCTACAGCAAGCTGTACAATATCCCCTCTACGGGGCTGAGGTTCTTTACGGTGTACGGCCCTGCCGGGAGGCCGGACATGGCGTATTTCGGCTTTACCAACAAGCTGGTGGCAGGCGAGGAGATACAGATATTCAACTATGGCAACTGCCGGAGGGATTTTACCTATGTGGATGATATAGTGCATGGCATCAGCCTGGTGATGGAGCACGCTCCTGAGAGGGAGACGGGGGAGGACGGGCTGCCGCTGCCGCCTTATGCCGTCTATAACATCGGTAACAACCACCCGGAGAACCTGCTGGAATTTGTGGAGATTTTGCAGGAGGAGCTGATTGGTGCCGGGGTGCTGCCGGAGGATTATGATTTTGCTGCTCACAAGCGGCTGGTGCCTATGCAGCCGGGGGATGTGCCTGTGACCTATGCTGATACCAGCGGCCTGGAGCGGGATTTTGGCTTCAAGCCATCCACGTCCCTTCGGGACGGGCTGCGCAGCTTTGCCAGGTGGTACAAGGAGTTTTATGACTGTTGATAGATATGAATGCTGATAGATATGGTTATTGATGTACATATATATTGATGGTGTATATTGATGTTGATAAATGAGAGGTGCAAGTGATGATGAGGATTGCAGTAGCAGGTACCGGCTATGTGGGCATGAGCCTGGCTGTTTTGCTGGCACAGCAGAACCAGGTGACTGCCGTGGATATAGTGCCAGAAAAGGTGGAGCTGATAAACAGCAGGAAATCCCCTATACAGGATGATTATATTGAGCAGTACCTTAGGGAGAAGAAGCTGAACCTGACGGCAACGCTGGACGGGGATGCGGCCTACAGGGATGCGGATTTCGTGATTGTGGCGGCGCCTACCAACTACGACAGCAAAAAGAATTTTTTTGATACTTCGGCGGTGGAGTCGGTTATCCGGCAGGTAATGTCTGTCAATAAGGATGCCATAATTGTGATAAAGTCCACTATCCCGGTGGGCTTTACGGAGAGAATCAGGCAGAGCACCGGCAGCAGGCGGATTATTTTCAGCCCGGAGTTTCTGCGTGAGAGCAAGGCCCTGTATGACAATCTCTACCCTTCCCGGATTATTGTGGGGACGGATAAGCAGGATGAGGAGCTAACGCGGCAGGCGGAAAGGTTTGCGAAGCTTTTGCAGGAAGCTGCATTGAAGCCGGAGATTGAGACGCTGATTATCGGCTTTACGGAGGCTGAGGCGGTGAAGCTGTTTTCCAATACTTATCTGGCCTTGCGGGTGGCGTATTTTAACGAGCTGGACACCTACGGGGAGATGAAGGGGCTGGATACGGCGGAAATCATCCGTGGCGTGTGCCTGGACCCGAGGATTGGCACCCACTACAACAATCCTTCTTTTGGCTATGGGGGCTACTGCCTGCCGAAGGACACGAAGCAGCTTTTGGCCAACTATGCGGATGTGCC
>JBGVMW010000276.1:0-1557 GCA_045125095.1 Lachnospiraceae bacterium | reverse complement strand
GCAGAGGGAATGATTACTATTGATGCAGGACATGGATACAATACAAGCGGAAAACGAACACCAGACGATGCTTTCAGAGAATGGAATATTAATGATGCAGTAGCTGACAAACTTGAAGTAATGTTAGAACAAGAAGGATATGCAGTAGAACGTTTAGATGATGTAAGCGGACAAACGGATGTTTCTTTGAATTCACGTTTAAACAAAGCAATACAGTTAGGTTCAGACTTACATATTAGTATTCACCAAAATGCTTTATACGATTACCAATGGAGTAACGCAGAAGGTACTGAGTCTTACTACTCAGTATTAGGTTCAGAAAAGTCACAACGATTAGCAAAAGATGTGGCAACACGAATGGCGGAATATATTGGAACAGTAAACAGAGGAGCAAAAGGTACTACAAATGAATTATTTATTACACGTGAATTTACAAAAGCAGGAATTGATGCAATATTGGTGGAGGGCTGCTTCATGGATAACTACGAAGATAGTAGATACATGATGACAGAAGAATATGCACAAGAATACGCACAAGCAATTTTTGATGGAATTGTTAGTACATATGGAAATAAAATTGTAGCAACTGGACAAGTTAAAACAACAAATGTGAATATTATTAAAACAAGTATTAAAGCAGGAGATTTTGTACGTGTTAAAGAAATTGGTGAAACATTAAATATTCGTAGATACCCAAGTCCTCAAAGTGAAATTGTTGGAGAAGTTCAACCAGGTGAAAGTTTTACAGTTGTGGATGTAAATGATTCAGGTTGGGGATTATTAAAAAGCTATGAAACAGGAAGAGATGGATGGGTGAAACTTTCAGACAAATATGTAGAAGTTTTAAAATAACGGGGTTGATTTTTACCCCTATCTATAATATAATAAAAGTGTAAGGGAGATGATAATATGAATGGAATAAGAACAATAAGAATTAAAGATGTGAGAATTATTGTTGATGAAGAGATTTACCAAGACCTTAGAGGACAAAAGTTAAGTGTCACAAAAACAGGAAGTGTATACTATGTAGGAGCTTACAAAAGACATCCGTTGGGAAAATACATAACTCACACAATGTTTGAACCTGATTTAGTTGTTCGACATATTAACGGAAACAAAGCAGATTTTAGATATGACAACCTAGAAATTGTCACAAAAGGAGAAATAATGAGAAGAGCAGGAATACCATTCATACCAAAAGAAGATGATGAAGAAGAAGAAAATAAAGGGAAAATTAAGTAATATTTTCCCTATCGACTACATACAATATAGTGTGTAGTAAATAAAAATGGGATGGAGTGTTGTGGATGAAAAACGGAATGAAAATGGCAAGTGTAGGGTTATTAATGAGTTTAACATTAGTAGGATGTTCACCTATGATGGATGTTGAAACTTTGGGGAATGGATTTTTAGAATTAACAGATGCAGAACAAATTGAATTTATTGAAGATTATGCGGCACCAGTGATTGAAAAATTAATGGCTGAGGCATTAGAAGAGGCAATTATGGTAGAAGAACCAAACGTACATTCAGATGAAGCATTAAATGAACTAGTAC
>JBGVMW010000275.1:0-14268 GCA_045125095.1 Lachnospiraceae bacterium | reverse complement strand
ATAGGTACAGATCCACAGTGCTTTAAGTATTATAATGGAGTATTCAATAAAACCCAAGAGATTTGGGAGAAAGGAGAATAATCCATTACCCTCAAAAGAGGATAATTGGATTATACGTGTATTTATGAGTATAGTAGTATCAGGAGCAATTTTTATTGATATTAAAGGATTTCCTAACAGCAAGTATATTCCGGATGGAAGAAATGCAGGTTATGTTGAATATATTCATGGTGGTGTGAGTAGAAATATAGTAGAAGATATAGCGAACCTTGAATTAAGACCAACATTCCTTGGTATTGCTGATGAATCAGCACTTGGCGATGACGTAATCCGCAAGCTTGAGAATCATAAAGTTAATACCAGATATATGAGAAGAATTCCTAACGGAATGGGAACATGGCTTGCTGTGTTTGACGAAAAAGGAGATCTTGCAGGCTCAATATCACAAAGACCGAATCTTATGCCTATTCTTGATGTGCTTGAAGAACATGGTGATGAGATATTTAAGGATGCAGACTCTGTTGTACTTGAGATAGATATGGATAAAGAGATTGTAAAGAAGTTCATACAGTTATGTGAGAAATATAATACAAAACTTTATGGTGCAGTCAGCAATATGGCGATAGCAATAGAGAGAAGAGATTTTTTACAAAAATTTGACTGTTTTATATGTAATCAATTAGAAGCAGGAATGTTCTTTTCAGATGATTTTGCAGATAAGACACCAGAAGAATTATGTGAGATAATATCTAAGAAAGTTATAAGTGGCAAGATTCCATCAATGATTGTAACAATGGGTGAAAAAGGTGCAGTATATGCAGATATGAATGGTGACAAAGGCTGTGCTCCGGCTAAAAAAGTATTTGTAAAAGACACAACAGGAGCAGGCGATGCATTCTGTGCCGGTGTAGTAAGTGGACTTACTTATGGTAAGTCATTAAAAGAAGCGATAGAGATAGGAACAAGATTGTCATCATCAGTGATTATATCATCAGAGAATGTATGCCCACGATTTCTTCCTGAAGAACTAGGAATTGAACTTTAAGCTAGAAGATATTTGATGTAAGCAGGTTGTTTAATAAGAGAATAGACAATGCGTTTCAGATATAGAACTTACGTTAATAAAAAAAATCATCAGTAAGCATTAAATTTATTAACAAATTTGCTATGTTATGTTATTATAATAAAGCAAATGAAAAAAAGGAATTTATTCGGAGGAAAAAACACAATGAGAGTTGGAATTTTAGGTTATGGTAACCTTGGACGTGGCATTGAATGTGCCATCAGACAGAATGCAGATATGGAACTTACAGCAGTATTCACAAGAAGAGATCCTAAGACAGTTAAGATATTAACAGAAGGTGTTAATGTATATTCAGTTAATGATATTATTGAACACAAAGATGAGGTAGATGTTCTTGTATTATGTGGCGGAAGTGCAACAGACCTTCCAAAGCAGACACCGGAATATGCCAAATATTTTAATGTAATTGACAGCTTTGATACACATGCAAGAATTCCAGAACATTTTGCTAATGTAGATAAATCAGCTAAAGAAAGTGGCCATGTGGCTCTTATATCATGTGGATGGGATCCGGGAATGTTCTCACTTAACAGATTATATGCTAATGCTATCTTACCAGAAGGTAATGATTATACATTCTGGGGTAAAGGTGTAAGCCAGGGACATTCAGATGCAATTAGAAGAGTACCTGGAGTAAAAGATGGCAAGCAGTATACAATTCCTGTTGAAAGTGCTCTTGAAGCTGTAAGAAATGGTGAGAATCCAGAACTTACAACAAGACAGAAGCATATAAGAGAATGTTTTGTTGTACCGGAAGAAGGAGCAGATCTTAAGCAGATTGAAGAGACAATCAAGAATATGCCTAATTACTTCTCAGATTATGATACAACAGTTCATTTCATAACAGAAGAAGAATTAAAAGCTAATCACAGTGGAATTCCACATGGTGGATTTGTATTCCGTACAGGTGTTACAGGCTTTAATAAAGAGAATAAGCATGTGATTGAATATAGTTTAAAACTTGATTCTAATCCTGAATTCACATCATCTGTAATTCTTGCATTCGCAAGAGCAATTAACAGATTGCATACAGAAGGCGTAAGTGGATGTAAGACAGTATTCGATATTGCACCAGCATATCTTACACCATTATCAGCAGAAGAGATCAGAGCACATTTATTATAATAAGCGATTAAAATTAGTATAGCGTAATGCATAGTATAGAGAAAACATATAGAATAATGTAATGAATTGCCTTATAAAATAAAGTGCATATACGCTCTAGTATAGAGAAAATATAAAGACTATTGCCATAAATTAAGTGAAAGCAATAGTCTTTTTTTGTGTTCACAAAAAATTCACAAAAATTATTAGCACTCACTCTTGACGAGTGCTAATATAAGTGCTATATTACAACTAGAACAAAGGAAACGAATTAGATAAATCAAAAAGAATAACGTGACCGGTTCTGGGTAACAATGATAATAATGATTCCTAAGTGGAAGAAGCACTTAGTATAGATGGAAAGGAAGAATGACTTATGTTAATGCCTAGTATTTTTGGAGAAAATATTTTTGATGATTTTATGGAGCCTTTTGGAAGTTACAGAAGCAACGGTTCATTAATGAAGACAGATGTTGAAGAGACAGATAGTAACTATATAATAACAATGGATGTTCCTGGTGTTAAAAAAGAAGATATACATGCAGAACTTAAAGATGGATATCTGACAGTTAATGCAACAACAGATACATCTAAGGAAGAAAAAGATGAAAAAGGCAGTTATATCAGACGTGAGAGATATGCCGGCAGTGTAAGCAGAAGCTTCTATGTTGGTGAAGCTATCACAGAAGAAGATATAAAAGCTAAGTTTGAGAATGGAATATTAAGACTTACATTACCTAAGAAAGAGCTTAATAAGATTCCAGAGACTAAGAGATATATTGCAATCGAAGGTTAGTATTATTGCAATCGAAGGCTAGTATTAAAATATATGGCGATAGAAGTTAATATTTCCAACAATTATATATAGCAGTAAAAAGCATATATTTTGGTAGATTAATCAACAGCATTTGACAAACAGCCAGAACTTACGTGTGATATCGTAAGAAATTGTAAGAATATATTAATACTAAAAAATATATATTCGTGTTATACTCTTTTAGTACAGTGTATTAAGTACTAAAAAATAATTGCAACACTGTATCGGTGTGTGACATGAATAAGAGATGCAAAGGCATATCGTGAGGCACGCGGTATGCCTTTTGGCGTTTAGGTAATATAAGGTGATAAGAGGATAGATAAGAGTTTCATAAAAATCTTTTGCAAAGATACCTTGATTACCTAAAAAATAATATATAATGGGGAGATACAGATGAGAGATATGAAAGACAAGGTTGTCAAAGCTAAGAAAAAAGTAGATATGAAAAAAGTACTTTTAGATGGAATATTTTTTGCATTAGTATTTATTCTTACGATATATGGAATATTTCATGGCGAAGATATGTCAGAAGTTGGCGATGTAATAAAAGAATGTAATATAATGTGGCTTATTCCAGCTGTAATATGTGTATTTGCTTTTATCGGTGGTGAGTCAATTATATTATGGTATCTTTTTAGAAGTTTTGGAATAAAGATAAAAGAGAGAATATGTCTGTTGTTTTCATCAGTAGGTTTTTTCTTTAGCTGTGTGACACCGTCAGCGAGTGGTGGACAACCTATGCAGATGGTATTTATGAAGAAGAAAAAGATTCCAATGGCTATTGCAACAGTGGTTCTTATGCTTGTAACAATATTGTACAAACTTGTTCTTGTGCTTACTGGAATTGCACTTATAATCTTTGCAGGTGATTTCCTTGACAGATACGTTGGAAGATATATGTGGATATTTTATCTTGGAATTGTACTTAATGTAGGATGTGTGGCACTTATGTTGTTGGTAACATTTCATCAGACATTTGCAGGTAATCTTGTGACAGGGATATTTAAGCTTTTAGAGAAGATACATATACTAAAACATAACGAAAAAAGAAATGAACGAATTGCACGTTACATAAGTCAATATAATGGAGCAGCAGCATATATAAAAGAACATATTGGTATAACAATTCATATGTTTATAATTACTATATTACAGAGATTTGCGATGTTTATGGTAACATATTTTGTATATAGGGCGTTTGAGTTAAGAGGAACTGATGCATTGACGATTGTGATGTTGCAGGCTGTAATATCTATATGTGTAGATATGCTTCCACTTCCTGGTGGAATGGGCATAAGCGAAATTTTATTCAAATGTTTTTATGCAGTAATATTTGGAACAAAGCTTCTTCCCGGACTTGTATTAAGCAGAGGACTTGGATATTACAGTGAACTTATAATGTCTGCAATATTAACTATAGTAGCAATGTTTGTGGTTAAGGAAGAATAGTAAAAAGCGAAGAATATAGAAACAGAAAAACAGAAACAGAAGAAAGTGCAGAATATAGAAATAGAAATACAGAAACAGTGAAGAACACAGAACTAGGAATACAGAAATAGAAGAAAGTGCAGAATATAGAAAAGAAAAAGCGAAGAATACAGAAACAGAAAAAAGCGTATCAGACAGGGCAGAGTCTAATACGCTTTTTGTTTTTATTCTATTTTTTAAAATAATATGTGCTTTTATACTTAAAAAATATCTTTAACATATATGGAGTATGATTGGCGATTCACACTCTATTATATAGCTTATGCGTAGTGTGATAATATGATACTGATAACTATCATACAGTGCCATATATAAGTATGTGGTGTTTGATATATGACAACTGTATGAATTGGGTATGTGTGTTGTATGGTCGTTTTATAATACCCTGTAGTTATGATGTCGGGGTCAAAAGCCCCCGACTTTGATGCCTACGGATTGCTTCGTGCTACGCACTCCCACAATCCTACCCAATATTCGCATATCGTGGGATTATCATCCCACTTTTATGCTCATATCGGGGCGGGTCCTAAGGTCTTTCACCCACCTATGAGCAAGCTCATGTGGGCTTAGACCTTTTGACCCTGGCATCTAGTTATATATATAAGCTATATATGGTGAACAAATTCGTACATACCAGAATATGGCAGTAACGCAAATTATTTTGTTGTAACTCGTATATTAGTGATAGAAGCATTGTTGCTATTCCACCACATATACAGATTGATGTTACCAATGTTTTTGTATTTAGATAAATCAATTGTTACAGTTTTTTCATTAGTATAAGAATAATCAGCACTTCCAAGCCAGCTTCCGTCAGTACCTGAAAGGTGGGCAGCACCATTTCCAGTTGACTTTGAAGTAAGGTCGAAAGTTATTGCTGTTATTGTCTTTCCAGCTACCGGTGACAGATCAAGTGTTGAACCATTCATTGTAACAACAGTTTCTGAGGCGGAAGCAGAGTTTGAAGATGAAGAACTGCTTGAGTTACTGCTGTTTGAAGAATTTGAACTATTTGAACTTCCGGATGATGGCGCATCGCAAGTTTCAAATATCCATAACTGATTAGACTGAGCACCGTAAGAATACTGCTGAACGTTAGTACCATCAGTCTTACCATATCCTGTACAGTCAAGACCTTTTGAGTCACCTGTAACTTTAGTCAGAATACCATATTGGTTATTAGTCTTACTTGTTGCAATCTTGAATAACTGAGGATCAAGATTGTTGGCACTCCAAAGTCCGATATTAGTTCCGTTATCTTTTTTGCCATTAGTAAGATCAAGCATGTATCCTGTTCCATTCTTAAGAGTAACATATCCGTCACCTTTGTTCTCAAGATACCATCTCTGACCAGTTGCACCAGTACCTTTGCTTATCTCAACATTAGCACCGTCAGAACCAGTTGTTCCACCGGCAACCTGAAGATATTTCTGTGCATTAACATTCTTGATATAATACCATCCGTCAGATAATGAAGCAGCAGTTACTGAAGATGAAGAACTTGAACTGTCTGAGCCTGAATTACCTGAGTTAGAAGAATTGTTACCTGAACTTGAACTGCCTGAATTAGAAGAATTATTTCCGGAAGAACTTTCAGAATAACTTGTTTTTTCAAATATCCATAACTGATTAGACTGAGCACCGTAAGAATACTGCTGAACGTTAGTACCGTCAGTTTTACCATATCCTGCGCAGTCAAGACCTTTTGAGTCACCTGTAACTTTAGTCAGAATACCATATTGATCATTAGTTGAAGATTTGGCAATCTTAAATAACTGAGGATCGAGATTGTTGGCACTCCAAAGCTCGATATTAGTTCCATTATCTTTTTTGCCATTAGTAAGATCAAGCATGTATCCTGTTGCATTCTTAAGAGTAACATATCCGTTACCTTTGTTCTCAAGATACCATTTCTGACCGGCTGCACCTGTACCAGTGCTTATCTCAACATTAGCACCGTCAGAACCTTTGCCACCAGCAACCTGAAGATATTTCTGTGCATTAACATTCTTAATATAATACCATCCGTCAGATAATGAGGCAGCAGTTACTGAAGATGAAGAATCTGAACTGCTTCCTGAATCAGGAACTGTATTTGTAGTATGGTTGCCTACTGTATATACTTTTGGCTGTGAAGGAAGGGCATATCCTGTACCAAGATAGTAATCTGTATAAGCACCCTGATTATAACCTACATTCTGTGCAGCAACCTGACAACGGTATTGTGTATTGTGCATTAATGTATAGATTCTGTATGATGTAACGTCTGTTGTACTATAGATACGAAGAGCATTGCCATCTGTTGTTGGCCAGATGATCTCTTCTCTCCAGTCACCTAAGATATCAGCAGTAAGACAAGTGTTGGCTTTAGTTGAATTGTTGGATGTAACTCCTTCACCTGTGAGAATTCTTCCATTGGTATAATCATCAACGAAAGTTCTGTCAAGTGCTTCCTGTTCAAGATCTGCATCCCAGTATATAGCATAATTCATACCCCACTTAGTGATGTCAGACCATTTGCCGACTTTGTTACCTTTTGCATCATATAGAACTGAATCTGCGTATGAAGCCATCTCAGCTGTTGAATTACCAGGGATAAAGTTACCGGCGATACAGCGTCCTGTATCGGTAGAAGCTTTTACTCTGAATAATATCTTGCCTGTCTTGGCATCCCATTCTGCAGAACCATAAGTCTCTTCAAAACAACCCCATACTTCAAGGCCGTCTCTTGTAGGATCAAAATCACTTACATGGATGGCATCACCATGTTTGAGTCCTGTTGAATATAGACCTTTTCCGTTGTGGTCGATTGTACATGCACCATATACAATCTCATCATATCCATCACCGTCAACATCAGCAGTAGCAAGATTATGGAATCCCTGACCTTTGTAAGCTGAGTTGCCTGATGAATTGCTGTCAAATGTCCAGCGTTTGCTTAATTTTTTGTTTTTTACATCGTAAGCTACAAGGACGGATCTTGTATAATAGCCACGACACATAACAACACTAGGTGTCTTGCCGTCAAGGTAAGCTACAGTTGCAAGGAAACGGTCAACTCTGTTGCCATAGCTGTCGCCCCATGAAGATACTTTACCTCTTCCTGGCTCATAATCGATAGTATCAAGTGCAGCACCTGTTTTACCATCGAATAATGTAAGGTACTCAGGACCGGATAAGATATATCCGTTTGAGTTGCGGTAATCCTTTGATTTGTCACCGATATATTTGCCTTTGCCGTCTTTTGTTCCATCGGCAGTCTTGCATACCATCTCGGCATAACCGTCACCATCAAAGTCATATACCATGAATTGTGTATAGTGAGCACCGGCTCTTATGTTAACACCAAGATCAATTCTCCAAAGCATAGTTCCGTCTAACTTGTAGGCGTCAAGATAGACATTACCTGTATATCCTTTTTGTGAATTGTCTTTAGAATTAGATGGATCCCATTTTACGATAATCTCGTATTCACCATCACCATCCAGGTCAGCGACACTACAGTCATTAGGTGAGTAAGTGTAAGTCTCACCTGACTTAGTCTTGCCTGAAGCAGGTTTTTGTAATTTGACATCCTTATACTGGTTGCCCCATACAGATACTGCATCAGACTGTTCACTTTCTTTGCCATTAACTACAGTTCTTATGTAGTAACTTGAAGAAGTGCTTCCTGATTTGTCAAGGAAGTTTGTGCTGTCTGTGATTACACTGCTGTTGATCTTCTTGCCATCACGATATACGTTAAATCCTATGTTAGTAGGATCTGTGCCAAGATATCTCCAGCCGACATACACGCCATCTGTAGTCTTCATGGCAATAAGACCACGATCGAGATATTCAACCTGCCTTGAACCAGAGGCAGCTTCGACTGTGCTTTGGTTAGTCTTTTTGTCATAGACATACAGAGAAGTTGTGGCAACTGCAACTGCAAGGAGTGCAGCACCTGCTTTCTTTAGAAAGCTGAGCTTCTTTACGTTTTTTTTCATAAAACCTCCTTATGAAATATTAAATTAAAAAATCCGAAATAGTTAATTGTATGAATGATCAATGGGGATTTTGTTGAAAATGTACAATTAATAGGGCGCAATTTTGGACTTTTTTATATTATATAAAACGTAGTACTATTTTACTATAAGGCGAAAGTACCAATAGAACTAGTACGATAGACTTATTTTTGAAAAATATGTCAAAAAAACTGTTTAAAAATATTTAGTTTCTACTGGAATTTTCAGAATAAATACGCAAAAACGGGAAACTAATAAAAAGTTTCCAAACGAAGAAAATAGGATTTTCAAGCTAAAATCAGGAACTAGGTATGCGAAAATTCAAATATAGACAACTTTTGGTTTTGAGTGTGGACATAAAAAATATAATATGTTACACTTGTTAAGTCGGACGGTGCATTGGATGCACCCTGCAAGGTGTTTTGGATTATTAATGTAAGTAATGGTGTCAAAACCATATGATAGATGTGCATTTACAATGTAGAATATACTATAAGTTATATATTGTAATCTGAGATTCCCGGATGGACAGAGATAATTGGCCAGATAAGACATTAATCTTATCTGGTTTTTTTATTAATAATAGGAGGATGAAAATGAATGTAAAGAAACAGTTTATGAAGTATGTGTCGCTTAATATTCTTGGAATGATAGGATTGTCGTGCTATATACTTGCAGATTCATACTTTATATCAAAAGCACAGGGAGCTAATGGACTTACTGCACTCAATCTTGTACTTCCTTTGTATAATCTGATATTTGCAATAGGTGCAATGATTGGTGTCGGTTCAGCGATAAGATATTCTGTCGGCAAATCAAAAGGTGATGCAGACAGTGAGAGATATGTATGGAATGCAATTGTATGGAATGGAATTATTGGAGTTATATTTATCTTAATTGGATTATTTTTAGCAGAACCACTCTTAAGAATGCTTGGAGCAGATGATGAGATAGTAAAAGTCGGAGTACCTTATACAAGAATATTTATGATGTTTGCACCAATGTTTATGTGGAATCTTACTGCTAATGCGTATGTAAGAAATGATAATGCACCACATATTGCCATGATAGCTACACTTTCAAGCAGTCTTTTTAATATAGTATTTGATTATGTGCTTATGTTCCCGCTTGGATTGGGAATGAGAGGTGCAGCGTTAGCAACAGCCTTATCACCGGTAATAGGAATTGCAATATGTATGACACATCTTTTATCTAAGAAAAGTAGTGTTAAAGTAAAAGTATGTATGATATCAGTTAAAAAACTTGTCATGTCATGTCAGGTTGGTGTATCTGCATTCGTTGCGGAGATATCATCAGGTGTTATTACACTTGTATTTAACTATATTATATTAACACTTACAGGTAATGTCGGAGTCGCAGCTTATGGAGTTGTTGCTAATGTTGCACTTGTAGTAGTTGCTGTATTTAACGGAATTGCGCAGGGAAGTCAGCCACTTATCAGCAGTTCGTATGGAAAAGGTGATGAAAAAGATGTAAAGATACTTCGTAATATGTCACTTATAACAGGTTTTGTATGTGCAATAATTCTCTATACATTCCTATATGTATGCACTGACAATGTAGTTGCAATATTTAATGGTGAGAATGATATAATGCTTGCAAAATATGCACATGAAGGTGTGAGAATATATTTTATAGGAATATTTTTCTCAGGACTTAATATAATCGGCAGCAGCTTTTTTAGTGCTGTTGAGAGAGTAAGAGGTGCATTTATAGTATCAATGCTTAGAGGATTTGTCCTTATAATATTAAGTGCTTTTATAATGTCAGCACTTCTTAAGATGACAGGAATATGGATGGCTTACGCAGTGGCAGAAGCTATTACCTGTGTTATAATGTTTGCATTTATGCGTGAAAAAAAGAAAAATTAGAAAGAAACTGAAAAGTAAAAACTAAAAACAAAAAATAGAATCCGTAAAGCAAAGAACAGGAAACGAAAAATAAAATTTGAAAAAATAAATACTAAAAAGAAGAATAGCCATGACTTTTGCTATATTTTAATTAAAAAGACTAATTAAGTAGCATATAAGCATGGCTATTTTTATTGGGTTTTTAGTATATTATTTTTTGCTAAAATAGTTATGTATATATTCCATAATCTCGTGGTTATCTTCAGGCATCTGACATCCAACGATAAAAGAGCCTTCGTTGTTAGAACTTCGTATAATGCGGCCTTCAAGAATATTCCTTGTTCCAATGTTAAAATCGTCAACAGTAACAGATACATGCTCACCTTTGCACTCCTTAAATGCTTCATTATGGCATTTAAAAGAGAAGCCGTTGGCACTTATATTACATAATCTTGCATCATAAGTCTTGTTAGTCTCTTTTATAAGAACTTTACAACTGTTAGAGATATCTATACGAGGATATTTTCTTCTGTTAATAATAGTAGGTTTTGATGCAACATAGATTACAAAACGGTGGGAACTTCTATCATCAGCCTTAATAATATCAGCATTTTCAAAGCAATATAGGACATTACCGGCAGTGATTTGTATATTACAAGCACAAGGCATACGTTTTACTGGAAGATCTTTTTCAAAAGATATAAGCAGATGCTCATTCTCATTAGAGATAATCTCACCATGATATTTATCTTCATCTTTAGCATCTTTTGTAAATGTTACAAAGGCTTTCATTCCACTTACAAGATCTTCAACACCCATGAAACCACCTGTTCCAAGTTCGCTCATAAGTGCTTCAACAACAGTCTCTATGTGATCTATATTAGTAGCAGTTTCAGCATATTTGCTAAGCATAGTCTTAGTTGTGTCATCAGATGCTTCAATGCATTGAGTCATAGTATCTACAACTTGTGATACCTGTTCCATATTATTGACAAGATGTGAGTTGGAAGTTTCAACTTCTCTTATAGCAGAATCAATGACATCTATATGATTACCAAGAAGTGTTGCATCATCAGTAATGGTGCTTACGCTTTTATTGATATCAGTAATCTTTGAGATTGTAACCTGAATAAGTCTGAGTGTCTCTTCCACAGATGAAGTCATCTTGTCAGAAGTTTCTCCAAGACGAACAAGAGCATTTTTAATCTGACTTGATGAATCTTTAGTATCTGAACTTAATGAACGAATCTCATCAGCTACAACAGCAAAGCCTTTACCGGCTTCACCGGCTCGTGCAGCTTCAATAGAAGCATTTAATGCAAGGAGATTAGTCTGTCCGGATATATTCTCAATTGTTGAAATCTCAGATTTAACCATCTCGAATTCAGATTGAAATTCTTTTAATACATTCTCGACTTCTATTGAGAGTGCTGACATAGTATTAGTAGTAGTTACAACACTTTCAAGTTCGGAATAACTATTTTGGGCATGTTCTCCTGATTCATTAGTGAGTTTAACCATATCAGATATAAGACCTACAACATTTTGTACCTGTTCATTGATATCTGTTGTCATATCAAGTGAAGAAGAAGTCTTTTCCTGAAGAACCTGATTATTATCATTGAGTTCATTCATCTTGGTAACGACATTAGTGGCACCATCTTTATTCTCGATAGCAAGTTCACGAACAACAGTTACACCATCGACAACAGCATTGCTTGCATTTTTAACCTTAGATACAGTCTTGATGACACGATCAAGATCAGATTTGATGCTGTCTGTCATTGCACCGTCAGATTCATTAAGATGATTAATTGACAATACATAACAGATATAACACAATACAATGCATGAGAATTGAAGCTGATAATTCTTAATATCAGCAGCTGATGTCACGCCATTTAGGCATTTGATTATGATGTTTAATATGATACTCATCGAATTGGTTATTGCACAAAATACCATAAAACGTCTGTTTTTATAGATTACAAGCAGACTTGTTACAGGAAAAATATAAGTAAATGCGATTGGTGAATCTGATGTACATATTACAAAAGTATAGAATATTCCATAACCAATAGCAAGTATATGCTTGTAATAGTCTGTTGAAGGTGACTTAAGTTTAAGCATAATCTGACCTGCTATAAAAGGCAGCCAACATAGTATCAGAAATACTATATAAAAATTTGAAGGATACAGACCATCTTTTACATCTGTTCCATAATTAGCAGTTAACAGCAGTGCGAATATAAGCCATATATTTCTGGCTCTCTTATTGGCTTTAGCTTTAAAAGCTTTGGCATCATAATTCATAAATACTCGTATAATCCAATTATCCTCTTTTGAGGGTAATGGATTATTCTCCTTTCTCCCAAATCTCTTGGGTTTTATTGAATACTCCATTATAATACTTAAAGCACTGTGGATCTGTACCTATAATACTACAGCTTTGACTGTTCGGAGGTGACTCAGACCACAGCTTTTCGTCTATTACTGGTAATTAGTTTGTTAACGCTTGACGTTTCTATTTACGTGATTACACAGTCGAATTCTCTGTGGAAGACAGCAGTGCTAAATATTATTTCAGGAGGTAAATCTATATGTCCATGTTCTTTGTTGGAATTGATATTTCCAAGTACAAACATGATTGCTGCATTATTTCTGCAGCTGACCAACAAATTGTTTCTAAATTTACCATCGCTAATGATAAAGATGGCTTTGAACAACTGCTTACTACTCTTAATTCTCTCTCCAATCCTGAGGATATAAAAATAGGGTTTGAATCAACTGCCCATTATGCCCTCAATCTTGAACTTTTCCTCGAGAATGCCCACCACAGCTTTATGGAAGTTAATCCAGTTCTCATCAAGGAATATAAAAAGTCTACAACTTTAAGGCGAACCAAAACCGATTCTGTTGATTGCGAATCAATAGCCCGATGGTTAATGACGGTTGAGTACAAACCCCATTCAAAAGGATTTTACCACGCTTATTCCTTAAAGTCACTAACTCGTTTGCGTGACAGGCTAATTCGTCAGCGTTCTTTTTATCTTGTGAAGATAACAAATGTTTTAGACCATACCTTTCCTGAATTCAAACCATTCTTCAATGAACGACTTTCTAAAACAGCCTTATATCTTCTTGAAAACTATGGATCCGCTGAGAAAATGGCTCGTATGAATTCTACTTCTTACGATAAACTTCGCTGTATCTCAAGAGGAAAGTTTTCTATCCAGCAGTTCCTTCGCTTAAAAGAACTTGCTGCTAATACGGTCGGTGTCAACAACTCCATTTTTGATTTGGAATTAAATAGCTTATTGACCCTGCACAAATCTCTTTCCAACGAAATAAACATTTTGGAAACTGAGATTATTAAACTAATCGAAGAGGTACATCCACATTATATGTCCATCCCGGGTATTGGTCCAATTTCAGCCGCTGTTATTTACGCTGAATACGGTGATATATCCAACTTTTCTAATCCCGGTCAGATGCTTGCATTTGCCGGAATTGAACCGGGAATAAATGATTCTGGAACAGAATCTCGTGGCGGGCGAATGGTAAAACACGGTTCTTCCCAGCTCCGTTACGTACTTCTTAATGCCTGCCTTCCCTTAATCCGTTTCGACTTAACCTTTGCAACTTATTATGCAAAGAAACGTGCTGAAGGCAAGAAACACCGGGTAGCTATCACTCATGTAGCAAAGAAACTGATTAGAGTCATCTATGCATTGGAGAGGCAGGATGTAGACTTTAACTGTCAGAAACTTCGTTAATATCTACCTTACATATATTTATCTGTTCCATCTGAAATACGGTATTTTCAGATGGTCTATTAAAGTTACCCTTTTTTATTGCACAAATTTTTTTCAAAAAACTCTTGACTATTTATAGTTTGTC
>JBGVMW010000274.1:0-3187 GCA_045125095.1 Lachnospiraceae bacterium | reverse complement strand
GATGATTATGAATATATTTCAAAAGGCGTCATAGGAGAGATTTTTAGAATTATTGAAAAGGGGCAAGAACGCATATTAGTTGATTTTTATGTAGTTGACTAGAAAAAATTTCAATTTAACGCCATACCTGAAACTTTCAGTCTTCCGGTGAGATTGAAAGCGCGCATGAATTTGAAGTTAATTAACTAAAGGAGAAGAAAGTTATGAATAATCCAGTAGAGAAGATAAACAATATTAAAGATATGGATGATTTCTTAAACTTTGTCGTTGAATTGGCGAGGGACGCAAATGAGCATCCAGAAGAGTGGACCAATACGACGCTAACAGATTTTCTTGGACAGCTTGCAAGCTGGGTAGATGATATATCTCAGTTCGATAAAGAAACTGACTGGGATAATGTTGATTATAAAACTTTTGCAAAGATGTTGTATATGGGAAAGATTTACGAGTGATTATGTGAAAGATACAAGAGTATTGAAACTTAGGTGTTTACACCAAATTCTGATTTTTTACGCCGATGAAGGAGAAGAAAAGGAAAATGTATTTTGAAGAAAAAGATATTGAACTATGTATTGATGGAATGGGAATTGTATTCTTTTCTCCCAAAACTACGAAAGATATTCCAGAGGGAATTGATTTCTTTAATCAGGAATATTCAGCTCCAGCCGATGTGTCAGCTCATTTAAAAAAAGGAGATGTGGTTGGATTTTGTACTGGATCAGGCGGAGACTTCATTCTGAAGTTTTGAGAAGGCTACCCAGATGATAGAATAAATAATGAATATTCTGTTAGTGCTAGATTAGGCATAAGATTTGAATTTGGTGGTGAGTTTGGGTGGAAATAACATTGATAGATAATGTTTCAAAAAGTGAGTTGGCTGAAATCAAAAAAATGATTGGCGAAGCATTTATTACGAATGAGCTTTTTCACGAGTTTGGAGATATAAACGACAGAAAAGAGCTTGTAATGAAGTATATGGATATATATACAGATTATGTGTATGAATCAAAGGCACTTTATGGAACAGAGAATCACAAAGGTATAGTTGGTTTTGTACATAGTAAAAAAGCATCTGTGTATCCACAGCTAAAGATGTTAATTCGATTGTTAAAGGTTATTCCTTTTAAGACGTTAAAAAAGTATGTGTCACATATTAAGCAAATTACAGGCTCTAATAAGCAGTATGCTACAAAACCACATATTGATATTTTGTTTGTGTGTGTGGATAAGGAATATCAGGGAAAAGGCTACGCAAGGCATTTGGTAGAAGCTGCGAAGAAATATGCGGAAGAAGAGAGTGTGCCATTACTGTTTGATACTGATATGGAGCGATATGCACAGATATATCAACATTATGGATGCGAATTATATAATCAGACATTGGCAAGTAATGGTGTCACACGATATAACTTAGTGTGGACGAGTGATAAGTAGAATTTGAATTTTGTGTTTTTTTGCAGAACGAGGATGAGCATGTCATGAAAAATATTGAAGAATTAAACCTGATAACTACAAACACAGAAGTTAAACCAAACTACAGTCTTGAAAATAAAGAGACCTCTATTGAAGTCTTTTTCAATGATGCCGGGCAAGTTTTGATTGTGGGTGTTGTTGACAACAATTACATCTATTGGGCATCTCTGACAGACAGCAGTGACAAGGAGATGAATGCCAATATTTTCGACTACATATCCCGAGGGAGTGTCAGAAAAGTGAGTCATTTATATCAGGTAATAGTGGCAGCGGGATTGTCCTATGAGGAAATCAGAAGATGGGTAAAAATCTGCTTAAGAAGAAAGCCTGATGACCCGATGTCGTGGCTTACGCCATTTGAGGGAAATTTCTGTTCTACCCAAATTCAGCACAACGGTAAATTTTTTGCCAGAGATATTGCCAGATATATGGATGCAAACCGTAAGAAATGTAGATTTCGTGAAGCTGGTGGTGCTTATGAAAAGGTGTTGGATTACTATTTATCGGTTTTCAATGAGGATGATGGAGACGATTTTTATTATGTAAGGATAAAAAAACTTATTCGCATTATTGAGTCAGAAGAATATTTATACGGTTCGGAGAATCTGCAAATCCGAAGAAAGTATATTGAGCTGCGTAAAAAGACAGAAAGCTTATATAACAGGTACATGAGTGCAGTCAGATGATAGTTTTTAGATTTACAGGAGGTTACATGAATAATGTAAATAAAACCATATGCATACCCCTGTGCGGAAAGGAATAAGACGGATCATAACAGAGTGAAATTTCAGTTTGGGCACGAACAAGTATAAAGAAATTTTTGTTCATAATATACAAATTTGGGCCTACAATGATAGCAAATACATAAATCTTAACGACAAGGAGGAACAACAGTTATGGATAACGAAGAACTGGTAATTCGCTTTTTGTGGAAGGATATATCAATCACAATTACGACTTTATCATGGAATGTATGGCGGAGGACTACATAGACCACAGTCCTGCCGGAGCAAGAAGTAATGCTGATGTCGTGGGCATCTTGAAAATCGTGGAGGGACAATTCTCTGACTTGAAAATCGAGGTGCTTGATGTATTTGGTCAGGAGAATATGGTTGCAACCAGAATTCTCTATCAGGGTATTCATGCCGGAACTTGTATGGGAATACCGGCTACCGGAAAGCATATTAGCTTTGAGGCATTGGAGAACTTTAAGGTTGTGGACGGCAAGATTGTTGAATCGTGGGGTTATTGGCCAGATAAAGAAATTGAAGCGAAACTTCGATAAATTTCAGTAATACGCTCTGTTGATGTGCCAATTTTTCTGCGATATACTCCTTCAAAAAGGAGTGTGCTCTTATGGGTAGAGAGATCTATAACATTATCAATGATATGGCGGAGGTATTAAATGCATCACAGATGCAAAAGCTACAAGAGGTGTTAGTAAAGCGGTTGTCTGAGAATAACACATTTGATTACTTACAAACCGGTAACGAGGAATTTCTGGATATGTTTTTAACAGCAAAGCATTTAGAAGGATGTTCTGACAAAACGATACGCTATTATAGGTGTAATATTGAAAAAATGCTCGAAACAATAAATATTCCGGTAATAAAGATAACAACTGAAATGCTACGAAAATATCTTGTAGAGTATCAAACGATAAATAATTGTGGGAAGGTAACTGTTGATAATATTCGTAGAAGCCTTTCCACTT
>JBGVMW010000273.1:0-2841 GCA_045125095.1 Lachnospiraceae bacterium | reverse complement strand
TGCCTGTTGCTAAGGACAATCGGGAAAATATAGAACTCGCAAGCTCAAACTTGCACAAGAAACAAAAAACCCTTATAATAAACATCTACGGCTTACCCTTGCCGTAAGGCACATAAAAAACGCATTATTGGAATGAAATTGCCGCATCAGACGGCGGAATAGAGGTTATTATGGCATTTGACGGATTTGTAATTGCTAATTTAGTGAAAGATTTTAATGATACAATTATAGATGGAAGAATATATAAGATTGCACAGCCAGAAGCGGACGAACTGTTACTGACTATAAAAAGCGGAAAAAATCAATATCGTCTCTTATTGTCTGCCAGTGCCAGTCTTCCACTTGTTTATTTTACAGATACCAACAAACCAAGTCCTTTGACTGCGCCTAATTTCTGTATGCTGCTTCGTAAGCATATTCAGAACGGACGCATTACAAGTATTACACAGCCCGGACTGGAACGTATTATTCGTTTTCAAATTGAACATCTGGATGAAATGGGCGATTTGCGCCAGAAGTATCTAATCGTGGAAATCATGGGAAAGTACAGCAATATCATTTTCTGTAATGAAGAAAATATGATCATAGATAGTATCAAACATGTATCTGCCCAGATTAGTTCCGTGCGAGAAGTCCTACCAGGACGTCAGTATTTTATCCCTGATACCACAGGTAAGCAAAATCCTCTTACATTGAGCAAAGAATCCTTTTTTAATACTGTTTGCACAAAACCTTGCAGTAGTGCTAAAGCTTTATACAGTACTCTCACCGGTTTCAGCTCTGCAATGGGTATTTCTGTATGCTGTCACGCAGACATTGATAGCGATATGCCGGTAAATGCATTAGCAGACAACCAGAAGGAAGCCCTTTACCAATCCTTCTGCCATACTATGAACCATGTACGCGAGGGTAAATTTGCACCTGTTATTTATAAAAATGAAAAAGAACCCATTGAATTTTCGTCCATACCATTGAAACAATTTGAAACTATGGAGGAACAATGGTACGAAGATATTTCCGGCGTATTGTCTAATTATTTTTCCATGAAGGAAAAGATTACTCGTATCCGCCAGAAATCCTCAGATTTGAGAAAAATTGTACAGACTGCATTAGAGCGAAATGTGAAAAAATATGACTTACAGCTAAAACAGCTATCCGATACAGAAAAACGTGAAAAATACAGAGTATATGGTGAATTAATCAACACCTATGGCTATAATTTGCCAGAAAATGCCGATAAATTGGAAGCTTTGAACTACTACACCAACGAAATGATTACCATTCCTTTAGACAACACCCTTACGCCTTCCGAAAACGCGAAACGTTATTTTGATAAGTACAATAAATTAAAGCGTACCTGCGAAGCACTGACGGATTTGTGCCAGCAAACCAAATCAGAAATCGAGCATTTAGAATCTATCAGCACTGCTTTGGATATTGCTTTGTCCGAGGAGGACTTGGTACAGATTAAGGAAGAATTAGCGGAATCCGGATATATCAAAAAACATTACAAGGGAAAGAAAGTGAAAATCACCAGCAAACCTTTTCATTATATTTCTTCTGACGGATACCATATGTATGTGGGCAAAAACAACTACCAGAATGATGAGCTTACATTTAAATTTGCTTCTGGTGAGGATTGGTGGTTTCACGCCAAAGGAATTCCAGGCTCCCACGTTGTGGTAAAAACAAACGGCGATGAACTTCCGGACCGTACTTTTGAAGAAGCTGCAAAGCTGGCTGCTTACTATTCTAAAAATAGAACTAGTGAAAAAGTGGAAATTGACTACATTCAAAAGAAACATGTAAAAAAACCTGGTGGTGCTAAACCAGGATTTGTTGTGTATTATACGAATTTCTCTATGGTAATGGATACGGATATTTCCGGTATTGAGATGGTGTCTGAATAAGAATATTGAAAGAACACACGATAATTTAAATTTGTTTTCTCAAATAAAAGACAGACGATTACTGACAGTAATCATCTGTCTTTTATACTATAAAACTACAACCATTTATTGTAAAATGTAATACATGAAGCAATGCATACGAATGAACTGATTTCGCGAGAGCGTGCTTGCACGCTTTGTCCTATACTAGTATGTTTTGCAAAAAAGTTCATATCCACCCAACAATGCACATCCCACAGCATAGCATATAATATCTTTTATATCAAATGTTGATCCGATTAAAATTCGCAAAAATGTATTATTTTGTAAGCCCAATTGCTCTACCAACCGGAAATACTGTAAAACCTCCACCAGTGTAGCAAACAGGAAAATGTAAAGCGGCAGTCCTTTTATAGCTTTCGGTAAAATTATTCTAATAAAACAGTAAATAACTACCACCACTAAGACATCTCCTATGTATGGTCGCACAAACTGGTCGTGTATAAACAAAGCAATGCATACCTCTATCGAAAGTAGCAGGATAAAACTTACCAAATATTTCATCTTTTCTTTTTGCATTTTCTCTCCATTCCGTCGCTTTAGTGTCGCAAAATCAATAAAGTACTTTATGTAATGTAGCGAAATATAGAACTGTGTAAAACTATACGTTCACACTATCACCTACTGCTACAAATATTTGCTGATATCTACACAAGTCCATATTTAGCCGTATCTACTGTCATATCATTCCTCCATATTCCTAATTTCATTCACATTCATTATGTGCACACTCCTCTTATTTAACATGTATTAGGCATTTGCGAAAGTGAAACCCATCCGCAAATTGTCAGAATTGTTTGTGCAAATAACTGCTTACTACATAGTCTATATTTGACGCGCTCTCGCTCCCTTCAAACGTAGCGGACACTAAGGCTGTAAAATACACAGCCTA
>JBGVMW010000272.1:0-34453 GCA_045125095.1 Lachnospiraceae bacterium | reverse complement strand
TAGGCTGTGTATTTTACAGCCTTAGTGTCCGCTACGTTTGAAGGGAGCGAGAGCGCGTCAAATATAGACTATGTAGTAAGCAGTTATTTGCACAAACAATTCTGACAATTTGCGGATGGGTTTCACTTTCGCAAATGCCTAGCTATTATTTTAATATATTAAAAACACATATAAATCTTACATAACGTTTACCTTGAACTACTAAACTAATAGTAATCCAATACACGCACCTCAGATTGACTTTTCTAATATACTTATGCATCACATATTTTATGCCCTCCCCCGAAAGAAATACGTGTAAAAATCATAATTCTATGCTATAATGAATGTAATTGGATTAAAATTACTCTTACGAATTCATAATTTGTCAGTATACTGTATCATTGATAAAGCACACTGGAATACTAAACATAGAAAAGGGGTGTTATATTATGGAAATACAATCTTGGCGTGAACTATTAAGACCCTATGAGTTAGCTGTTGATGAATTAAATGTAAAATTTAACCATATCAGGCAGGAACATATAGAGTCAGGTATCTATTCACCGATTGAACAGGTGGCCGGACGAGTTAAAACCGTATCCAGCATATTAGACAAAGCACAGCGCAAGGATATTGGATTCGAAGAAATTGAAGAAAAGATAGAAGATATTGCCGGCATACGAATCATCTGTCAGTTTGTGGAAGATATCGAGAGCATTGTTGAACTCATTGAACAGCGTAATGATATGACAATTAAATGCATGAAAGACTATATCAGTAAACCGAAGGACAGTGGATATCAGAGTTTTCATGTGATTGTGTATTACACAGTTCAAACAATCAATGGACCAAAACGCATTCATGTGGAGATTCAGATTCGAACCCTTGCCATGAATTTCTGGGCAGTTATCGAACATTCCCTGCAATACAAATACGACCGGAACATTCCGGAATACGTGAAAGAACGGTTGCTAGGTGCTGCAAAAGCCGTTGTTTCTATGGATAAGGAAATGTCAACCGTACGACATGAGATTATGGATGCACAAAATATTACACAGATACGTGAAAATTTAGTGACAAATATTTTAAAAAGCATTCAGAATTTATATAAGGTGGCAAATAAACGGGAAGTTCGAAAGATACAGGAAGAATTTTATAAGGTTTATAATACCAAAGATATTGATCAGTTATTCCGTTTTTATCACCAACTGGATTTAATTACAGAAGGCTACAAAGCACAGGGGTTGTAATACAAGATGCGATTAGATAAATATTTGGCTGACTGTGGTGTAGGCACCCGGTCTGAAGTGAAAGTATATTTAAAAAAAGGAATGGTCACACTTAATGGCGAAAAAGCAGTAAAGGGTGACTTTAAGATAACAGAAGGAACAGATGTAGTATGTTTTCAAGGTGAACAAGTGCAGTATCAAAAGAATCGTTATTACATGCTGAATAAACCTGCCGGCGTTGTATCAGCAGTTACAGATAATCTCCACCGTACTGTCATTGATTTGCTGGATGTGGTAAACAAGCAGAATTTATTTCCAGTTGGACGGTTGGATATTGATACAGAAGGATTGCTTTTGCTGACCGACGACGGACCTTTGTCTCACGAATTATTATCACCAAAAAAACACGTAGATAAGACCTATTATGCCGTTATTTCTGGTTTGGTAACGGAAGAAGATGTCATAAAATTCCGAGAAGGCTTATCGATTGGAGAAAAGAAAAACACCCTTCCCGGTGAGCTTGTTATTTTGAAAGCAGGAGAGACTTCAGAAATAACATTAACCATTCACGAAGGCAAGTTTCATCAAGTGAAACGCATGTTTGAAGCTGTAGGTAAAAAAGTAACCTATTTAAAACGCTTATCCATGGGAAGCCTTGTTCTGGATGAAGCATTAGCACCCGGCGAATATCGGGAATTGACAGAAATAGAAGTAACAAAGTTAAAGGATAATAGATATGTTAAAAAATAAATGTGCTGTTTTATTTGATTTAGATGGTACTTTAGTAGATTCCATGTGGATGTGGCGTAAGATAGATATTGAATATTTAGGGCAATATGGGCAGGAAGTACCGGAAGGGCTTGCCGTAGAAATCGAAGGTATGAGTTTCAGCGAAACTGCGGAATATTTTAAACAACGTTTTCAGATTCCTGAACCGGTGGAATCTATTAAAACACGCTGGAATGAGATGGCATATGATAAGTACTGTCATGAAGTGCCATTAAAAGCAGGGGCAAGAAGATTTTTAGAATATTTAAAATCTAATGACATACGCACAGGTATTGCCACCAGCAATTCCAGAGAATTGGCAGAGGCAGTGTTACATGCTCACGGGATTACGCATATGTTTGATGTCATTCTGACTTCCTGTGATGCCAAGGCTGGGAAGCCGGCACCTGATGTGTATTTACTTGCCGCAGAAAGAGTAGCAGTCTCACCCAACCAGTGTCTTGTTTTTGAAGATGTTCCTATGGGAATTTTAGCCGGAAAAAATGCCGGCATGGAGGTTTGTGCGGTTTCAGATGAATTTTCAAGGCATCAGGAATCCCAAAAGAAACAATTAGCTGATTACTTTATTCAGGATTACAATGAATTATTATAAGCGTTTGCGAAAGTGATGACCATCCGTGAATTGTCAGAATTGTTTGTGGCAAATAACTACCTTGTTGGCATTTCGCAATTACCTAATAAATTATTATAGAGAAAGGATCGTAATAAACTATGACAAAAGGTTTTCTTCCCATCTCAAAAGAGGACATGAGAGCAAGGGGCTGGGAGCAATTAGATTTTGTATTTGTAATTGGTGATGCTTATGTAGATCATCCTTCTTTCGGCCATTCCATTATCAGTCGTGTCTTAGATTCTCATGGCTACAAAATCGGAATCATTTCACAACCGAACTGGAAAAATAAAGACAGCATTTCTGCCTTAGGGGAACCCAGACTAGGGTTCCTTGTAATGGCAGGAAATATGGATTCCATGGTAAATCACTACTCCGTGTCAAAGAAACGGCGTGCTGTAGATGCCTATACTCCAGGCGGGGTTATGGGAAAACGACCGGATTATGCTACGATTGTATACTGTAATCTGATACGCCAGACATACAAGAAAAAGCCCATTATTATCGGTGGTATCGAAGCAAGCTTGCGAAGAATGGCACATTATGATTACTGGTCTGACAAGTTCAAACGTTCTATTCTGTTAGACAGTGGTGCTGACCTGCTTTTATATGGAATGGGCGAGCGAGCAATTGTGGAAGTAGCAGATGCCTTAGACAGTGGACTGGATATAAAAGACATTACCTATATTGATGGAACTGTATACAAACAAAAATCCTTAGAAAATGTATACGATGCCCTTACTTTGCCAGATTATGATTCCTGTCTGGCAGACAAGAAGAAATATGCGGAAAGCTTCTACACGCAGTATCGCAACACCGATGCATTTAGCGGCAAACGGTTAGTCGAACCTTACTCTGAACATTTGTATGTAGTTCAGAATCCACCAGCCAAACCATTATCTACTTCCGAAATGGACCGTGTTTATGGATTGCCATATATGAGAGACTATCACCCATCCTATGAAGCACTGGGTGGTGTGCCTGCCATTGCGGAAATCAAATTCAGCCTTGTTCATAACCGTGGTTGCTTTGGCGGATGTAGTTTTTGTGCCTTAACCTTCCATCAGGGAAGAATCATCCAGTCACGAAGCGAAGAATCCATCTTAAAGGAAGCAGAACAGTTAATCTGGGATAAAGACTTTAAGGGATACATTCATGATGTAGGAGGACCAACTGCCAATTTCAAACAGCCTGCCTGCGAGAAGCAGTTGAAATATGGTGCCTGTCCGGACAAGCAATGCTTATTCCCGAAGCCTTGTGCCAATATGAAGGCTGACCACAGCGAATATTTAGCCTTGCTTCGCAAGTTGCGTGAACTTCCGGGCGTGAAAAAGGTATTTGTGCGTTCCGGTATCCGTTTCGATTATCTCCTTGCAGATGGAGACGATACTTTTTTCAAGGAACTGTGTGAACACCATATCAGCGGTCAGTTAAAGGTCGCACCGGAGCATGTGGCAGATGCTGTCTTACAGAAAATGGGGAAACCGGCGAACCATGTATACCAGAAATTCGTGGAACGCTATTACAAATACAATAAAGAACTAAACAAGAATCAGTTCTTAGTACCATACCTGATGTCTTCTCACCCGGGTTCCACGCTAAAGGAAGCAATACAATTAGCAGAATACCTTAGAGACTTAGGATATATGCCGGAACAGGTTCAGGACTTTTATCCGACACCATCTACCTTGTCTACCTGCATGTACTACACCGGTTATGATCCAAGAACAATGACAAAGGTATACGTTCCTATAAATCCGCATGAAAAAGCAATGCAGAGGGCATTAATCCAGTACCGCAATCCGAAAAACTATAATCTGGTTGTAGAAGCCTTGACAAAAGCCGGCAGAACCGATTTAATTGGATATGAAAAAAAATGTTTAATCCGCCCTCGAAAAGGGGACAATTTTCATCGAACAGACAAAAAGGATACTAACAAGACAGGACATCAACATTCAGAAACACAAAAAGCGAAAAAGAAAAAGACAATTCGCAATGTCCACAAAAAGAAAAAATAAAAGAAAGTAAAGGTGATACTATGAATATTGCAATCATAACAGGCGCTTCCTCTGGTATGGGAATGGAATATGTGAAACAACTTGACCAATATTTCAGAAATATTGATGAAATCTGGGTAATTGCAAGAAGGGCAGAGCGATTAAAGCAATTGCAGCCCCTTACACGCATTAAGATTCGCCCATTTACATTGGATTTATCGAAGGATACAGACTTAGAAGCACTTAAAAACGCATTACAGCAGGAAAAACCCGTGATACGTGTGTTAATCAACTCTGCCGGTTATGGAAAAATAGGCGATTTTCAAGATATTTCCTATTCCGATACTACAGGTATGATAGATATTAACTGCAAAGCACTGACTGCAGTAACGTATTTAGCATTACCATATATGAAGCCCAACAGCCGCATTATCCAAATGGCATCCATGGCAAGCTTCTTACCGCAGGCTGGTTTTTCCGTTTATGCTGCTACAAAATCATATGTTTTAAGTTTTTGTACTTCTTTAAGCGAAGAATTGCGCAAAAAAAATATCTATGTAACTGCAGTATGCCCGGGGCCTGTCAACACGGAATTTTTTGACATAGCAGAGCAGACAGGAAAGGAGCCTGTATTCAAAAAATTATTTATGGCAAATCCCAAAAAAGTAGTAGAAAAGGCATTGCTGGACAGCCTACACAAAAGGACACGTTCTGTTTATGGTGCTCATTACCGGTTAGGTATTCTGGTATTGCGTTTTCTGCCAATATCCTTTGCAGTCCGGATTATCAACTGCATGAAATAAAACTCACGAAAGGAATTACTATGTTTAACAAAAAATATCCGAAAGGTACCTATGGATATATAAATGCACAAAAGAAAATAGACATAATCTGGTCTGCCATTTATTTTGCATTACCGATTGGTCTGTTTCTCATTGGATTCATTTCAACCAAGACAAGAATCAATCTTTTAACAGTGGTTGCCATTGTCAGTGTACTGCCAGCGGCAAAAAAATTAACTACTACCATTATGCTATGCCGTTTCTGTACAGGCAGTCAGGATTTCTATGAAAAAACAAAATCTGTTGTTGGCGAACTGACAGCCGCTTATGACCTTGCTCTCACTACCTATGACAGCAAATTATATGTCAATGCCGTAGTGTTAGCTGGTCATAACGTGATTTTGTATTCTGAGACTCAGAAAGACAATCAAATCGTTTTTGAAAACTTTATAAAAGACGTTCTCAGCAATAACGGTCATGGTAGCTACACAGTCAAGCTTTTTGCTGATAAAGAGCAGTTTTTTAACCGTGTAAAGGGAATGGCAGATAATTTTCAGGAAAAAAACAAGAAAAAGGAAGAGGCCTGCTTGAACACCATCAAAGCATGTTGCCTCTAAATGGATGGAAGTATGCGTGAAATTCAGATTCAGAAAGACAACAAAGGGCAGCGTTTTGATAAGATGCTTACAAAGTATCTGAACGCGGCACCGAAAAGCTTTCTTTACAAAATGCTGCGAAAGAAGAATATTACCTTAAATGGTAAGAAGGCAGAGGGCAAAGAAATTTTAGAAGAAGGTGATATTGTTCGGTTATTTCTTGCAGAAGAAACAATTGAAAATTTCAGAAAAGAACAAGTGATTCAGAAAACAGATTCTACGCTTGATATTTTATATGAAGATGATACTGTTATCTTTATTAATAAACCAGATAATATGCTGACTCAGAAAGCACAACAAACAGATATTTCTTTAAATGAGCATTTGTTGTCTTATCTGTCCGAATCTGGTTTTCTCACAAGTGAAAGGCTTGCCAACCACCGCCCGGCAGCCTGCAACCGCTTAGACAGAAATACAAGTGGTATCGTTATTTGTTCCAAATCATTAGCAGGTGCCCAGGGACTACAGACAATGTTAAAGGACCGTAGCCTGCACAAATATTATCGCTGCATTGTAAAAGGAACCTTAACAGAAGAACAATTGTTAAAGGGTTACTTATATAAAGATAAAAAAACAAACAAGGTACAAATCCTGTCGAAACCGAAAGAAGATGCCAAACCAATTGCCACCCGTTATATTCCCATTCAGCAGAGGAATGGGTTTACCCTTTTAGAAGTGGAATTAATCACCGGACGTTCCCATCAGATACGTGCCCATTTAGCCTCTGTAGGACACCCGATTATTGGCGATTATAAGTATGGCGACAAAAAAATAAACGAGGAATATCGCAAGAAATATGGTGTAAAAAATCAACTTCTCCATTCTTATCGTTTAGAATTGCCGCAGGTTGAAGGGGATTTATCCTATTTGTCCGGAAAAACTATCATAGCACCGGAACCAGCAGTATTCCATAAGATTATGAAAGGGTAATACGCATTTAAACCTTGTTTTCTGTTAAATGTATGATATAATTGCTAAGGTTTATTATTTTAGAAAGGGCTCAATTCATGGCTTGGAAATCAAGAGGACTTCGCGGCTCCTTACTGGAAGATTTGATTAACCGTACCAATGAAAAATATCGCGAGCAGAAGTTAGCCTTGATTCAAAAGGTGCCCACACCCATAACGCCAATTAAAATGGATAAAGAGCACCGTCAGATTTCACTGGCATACTTTGAGCAAAAGAGTACGGTAGACTACATCGGCGTTGTACAGGGAATTCCTGTCTGCTTCGATGCCAAAGAATGCACCTCCGACACCTTTCCTCTTCAAAACATTCACGAACACCAGATACAGTTCATGAAGGAATATGAAGAACAGGGCGGCGTTGCATTTCTTATTATATATTATACAAATAAAGACAGACTTTACTATCTGCCTTATCGACGTTTGCTCATATTTTGGGAAAGAGCAATAAACGGCGGAAGAAAAAGCTTCCGTTTTGATGAATTAGATGACTCTTTTGTATTTCATCAAAAAAATGGCTATTTTGTACCCTATTTAGAAATGATACAAAAAGATCTGGATGAGCAGGATACAGAAGAAGAAAGAAAGAGTTGACATTTTTTTCAAATTCACGTATACTGAATAAAGTTTATTTTGATAACATTTTACCATGTTAGTAATTTACTACACTAAAGTATTTTCTAACACAGAAAGGACTTATATTATGGCAACAACACGTTTTTTACATACACCAGATGGTGTCCGGGATATTTGTAATGAAGAATGTCTTCAAAAACTTGTTTTAGAAAACCGCTTACAGACCGCAATGCGTAATTACGGATACCATTCGATTCAGACACCAACCTTTGAATATTTTGATGTATTTTCCAGAGAAATCGGAACGATTCCATCCCGTGAATTGTACAAATTTTTTGATAAAGAGGGCAATACGTTAGTTCTTCGTCCGGATATGACACCTTCCATTGCAAGATTAGCAGGAAAAATGTATGCAAACGAAGATTTACCGGTACGTTTTTGTTACACTGGCAATACCTTTATTAATCATGCCAGCTTACAAGGTAAATTAAGAGAAGTAACACAGGCAGGTGCCGAATTAATTGGTGATGACAGTGTGGATGCCGATGCAGAAATGATTGCCATGACAGTTGACTGTATGAAGCAGGCAGGCTTCCCTGAATTTCAGGTTAGTGTAGGACAGATGGATTTCTTCCATGCATTAGTGGAAGAAGCTGCTTTAGAGGAAGATACGGTAGAGGAACTTCGCCGCATGATCTCTCGAAAAAACCAGTTTGGTATTGAAGAATTGTTAGAGGAACATGTGAAAGATACCTCCTTAATTGCCATTTTCTTGAAGCTCCCGGAATTATATGGCTCTGTGGAAATGTTAGCTAAAGTGAAAGAAATGACAAAAAATTCTCGTGCCATTGCAGCACTTGAACGATTAGAGAGCATTTATGACATTATGAAATTCTACGGAATGGAAAAATATGTATTCTTTGATTTAGGTATGCTGACAAAGCACCGTTACTATACAGGTGTTATTTTCCGTTCTTATACATATGGAACCGGCGAAGCCATTATTAAAGGCGGTCGCTATGACAACTTACTCAGTCATTTTGGCAAACAGTCTCCAGCTATTGGTTTTGCTGTTATCGTAAATCATATGCAGTCTGCACTGATGCACCAGAAGATTGAGATTCCTTATGAAAAACAGGCAATTCTCCTTGTGTATAACAAACCACAGTTACAGCAAGTGGTTGAGACAGCAAATGCTTTACGTGCAAAGGGTGTCAATATCACCGTTCTTCTGAAGGCAGAAGGTAAGACAATGGATGATTACAAGGAATATGCAAAACGCCAAACTATGACGGAATTGCTTTTTGCTGAAAATGCTGAGAAAGTAACGAGTATAATTTTAGAAACTGATGCAACAACAGAAACCAGCTTACAAGCAGTGGTTTCAAGGTAGGAGGCTGTATGCGATATATCACTTTTGCCCTTGGAAAAGGACGTTTAGCAGAAAAAACATTAGAAATGTTCGAGCAGATTGGAATTACCTGCGAGGAAATGAAAGACAAAAAAACAAGAAAATTAATCTTTGTCAATGAAGAGCTAGGCTTACGTTTCTTCTTGGCAAAAGGGCCGGATGTACCTACATATGTAGAATATGGTGCCGCTGATATCGGAATTGTTGGTAGGGATACCATTCTAGAGGAAGGCAGAAAGATCTATGAAGTATTAGATTTAGGATATGGCAAATGTAACATGTGTGTCTGCGGTCCGGCAGAAGCCAAAAAATACTTAGAAGACCATTCCCACATCCGTGTAGCAACAAAATATCCTGAGATTGCAAAGGATTATTTTTACAATAAGAAGCACCAGACCGTTGAGATTATTAAGTTAAACGGTTCCATTGAGTTAGCACCGATTGTTGGTCTGTCAGAAGTCATTGTTGATATTGTAGAAACAGGAGCAACACTTCGTGAAAATGGATTGACTGTATTAGAAGAGATTTGTCCATTATCTGCAAGAATGGTGGTAAACCAGGTCAGCATGAAGATGGAAAATGAGCGAATTTTGAAAATAATTAACGATTTGAAAGGAATTTTATAAAATGCGGATTGTAGAGTTAAATGAGCAGAATAAAAAAGACTTATTAAAAAACCTGTTAAAAAGAAGCACCAGCAACTACGGTGATTTTGAAGCAAAGGTTGCCGATATTGTTGAAAATGTACGCGTAAACGGTGACAGTGCAGTATTTGAATATACCAGCAAATTTGACGGTGTAACAGTGACAGCAGATACCTTATTAGTAACAGAAGAAGAAATCAAAGAAGCTTATGAGCAGGTAGACGAATCCCTTCTTGCTGTTATCAGAAAATCTTTAGTAAATATCGAAAGCTACCACGCAAAACAGAAACAGCAGAGCTGGTTTGACTCGCAGGATAACGGCATTATCTTAGGTCAGAAGGTGACGGCTTTAGAGAAGGTTGGTGTCTATGTACCAGGCGGTAAGGCTGCTTATCCTTCTACTGTATTAATGAACGTAATGCCAGCTAAAGTAGCAGGTGTTGATCAGATTATTATGACAACACCTCCGGGAAAAGATGGTAAAGTAAACCCAACTACATTAGTAGCCGCGAAAGAAGCTGGTGTACATACCATCTACAAAGTAGGTGGGGCTCAGGCAATTGCAGCATTGGCATACGGAACAGAATCTATTCCAAAGGTAGATAAGATTGTTGGACCGGGTAATATTTTTGTTGCCCTTGCAAAAAAGGCAGTATTTGGACATGTCAGCATCGATTCTATTGCAGGTCCAAGTGAAATTCTTGTATTAGCAGACGAAACAGCCAATCCAAGATTTGTAGCGGCTGATTTATTGTCACAGGCAGAGCATGATGAAATGGCATCCTCCATTCTTGTTACTACAAGCCGTGAATTAGCAGAAAAAGTATCGGAAGAAGTAGATAAATTTACTGCTGAATTATCCAGAAAAGAAATTATACAGAAGTCATTAGACAGCTTTGGTTACATATTAGTTGCTTCTAACATGGACGAAGCCATTCAGGCAGCCAATGACATTGCTTCTGAACACTTAGAAATCGTAACAAAAGATCCATTTACAGTTATGACAAAGATTCGTAACGCAGGTGCTATTTTTATCGGTGAATATTCTTCTGAACCGTTAGGTGATTATTTTGCCGGTCCAAACCACGTATTACCAACAAATGGTACAGCACGTTTCTTCTCTCCATTAAGCGTAGACGATTTCATTAAGAAATCAAGCATTATTTCTTACTCAAGAGAAGCATTAGAACCGGTATATAAAGACATTGTACAGTTTGCAACCTCTGAACAGCTGACTGCACATGCCAATTCAATCCGTGTAAGATTTGAAGATTAATCGCAGATATTTCAGGAAGGAAGAATGTTTATGGAACGGGTTGCTACCTACAAGAGACAGACAAAAGAGACAGACATTCAGATTAAACTGAATTTAGACGGTAGTGGAAAAAGCACTATCAATACAGGCATTGGTTTTTTTGACCACATGTTAGAAGGCTTTGCAAAGCATGGTTTTTTTGACCTTCATTGTGATGTGAAGGGTGATTTAATCGTAGACTGCCACCACACCATAGAGGATACGGGTATCGCCCTTGGAACTGCCATCCGCAAGGCAGTAGGTGACAAGAAAGGTATCAAGCGTTATGGTTCTATGATGTTGCCAATGGACGAGACACTGGTTCTTTGTGCCATTGATTTATCCGGAAGACCATATTTAGTATTTGATGTAGACTTTACAGTGGAACGTGTTGGCTATTTTGACACAGAAATGGTGCGTGAATTTTTTTATGCCGTATCTTATGCGGCAGGCATGAATCTGCATATTAAGCTGATGCATGGTGCAAACAACCATCATATCATGGAAGCCATCTTCAAATCCTTTGCCAAAGCATTAGATGAAGCTGTATCATTTGACCCAAGAGTAAAGGACGTACTTTCCACAAAGGGAACACTCTAAAGGAGGACAACAATGGATTATAAGAGACTGATGCCGGCAATTTATTTGCTGGATGGTAACACAGTAACCGATTTTGACAATAAAACTGCAACTGAACAAGATCCAGTTGAACTGGCAAAGTATTACAGCGATGCCGGAGCAGATGCCATCTTTGTATTTGGTTTATCAGACACAGATAACGGACATGAAGCTGACATTGCTGCATTGAAGGAAATGGCACGCAACGTTGACATTCCTCTGTATGCCGGCGGTCGTGTAAAAAGGGTAGAGGATATTAAGAAATATCTGTACGCCGGTGCTTCCAAAGCCATCTTGAATTATGCGAAGCAGAGCAATTTAGACTTAACAGAAGAAGTATCGAAACGTTTTGGTAAAGATAAGATTGCGGTTTCCATTGACAATTTAGAATGCTTGGAACTGAACAAAACTTTGATTGAAGAATTTGTCAGCGAAATCGTCTATGTATATGTAGATAAAGTCGAAGATATGAATCAAGCTGGCAATTTAACAACCACACCGGTACAAATTCTCTGGAACAGCAAGGAAGACAAACTGGTGGAACTATTACAGTTAGACAATGTGGCTGGTATCTGCACAAAGACTTTAGATAAGGATGCTGATTTCTTAGCAATCAAGGCACTTGCAAAAAGCGCTGGCATTCCTATGAATTTAAATGAACCAACCATGGTATGGAGTGATTTCAAATTAAACAGCGACGGATTACTTCCGGTTATTGTACAGGATTATAAGACAGATGAAGTCCTCATGATGGCATATATGAATGAAGAAGCTTATAACAATACCATTGCCACCGGCAGAATGACATATTACAGCCGAAGCAGACAGGAATTGTGGGTAAAAGGCTTAACATCCGGTCATTTCCAGTATGTGAAATCCTTAACAATCGACTGCGACAACGATACGATGCTTGCAAAAGTATCTCAGGTTGGTGCAGCCTGCCATACAGGCAACCGAAGCTGTTTCTACCGCAATATTATTGAAAAAGAGTATGCCAATGCAAATCCTCTTAAGGTATTTGAAGATGTCTACAATGTCATTGCTGATAGAAAAGAAAATCCGAAGGACGGTTCTTATACAAACTACCTCTTTGAAAAGGGTATTGACAAGATTCTGAAAAAAGTGGGTGAGGAAGCGACTGAAATCGTAATCGCTGCCAAAAATCCGGATCCTGAAGAAATCAAATACGAAATGTCTGATTTCCTGTACCATGCAATGGTTCTTATGGTAGAGCGTGGCATTACCTGGCAGGATATTACAAAGGAATTGGCAAATCGTTAATATATCTAAAAAAAACACTTGACATTTAAAACTCTGTAGAGTATTATATTTGAGTATGCCGCACAGTGAGGTTTAATATTCACGAATGTGAAGGGCGAAGACTGGCAAATGTCAGCACCGAAGCTGGCGAGTAATGAATTATAGGAGGTGCCCAGAATGTACGCAATTATCGCAACAGGTGGAAAGCAGTATAAGGTTTCTGAAGGTGATGTACTTAAAGTTGAAAAACTTGGTGCAGAAGCAGGTTCTACTTATACATTTGACAACGTAATCGCAGTAAGCGGAGACAAGCTTATGGTTGGCGAAGACGTAGCTAATGCAACTGTTACTGCAAGTGTAATCGGAGACGGTAAGGCTAAAAAGGTTATCGTTTACAAGTATAAGAGAAAAACCGGTTATCACAAGAAAAACGGTCATAGACAGCAGTATACACAGGTTAAGATTGAAAAAATCAATGCTTAATATGTAGTAAAGGAATTATGATAACAGTAAAGATTTATAAAAACCAGGAAGAAGAGTACGTTGGTTTTCAGACAGATGGTCATGCAGAATATGCAGAGGACGGTTATGATATTATTTGTGCTTCCGTTTCCATTTTAGTTACCAACACAGTGAATGCAATTGAACAGTTTACATACGATACTTTCAATGCTCACAGAGAACAGGAAAGTGGTTGTCTGGAATTTATGTTCCATTCAGAACCAAGTCGTGAAGCTGCTTTATTAATTGATTCCATGATTCTTGGTCTGACTAGTATTCAGAATAAATATAGTCAGTATATCTCATTACAATTCGAGGAGGTGTAAACATGTTTTTTGAATTAGATCTTCAGTTCTTCGCTCATAAAAAGGGTGTTGGTTCTACAAAGAACGGTAGAGATTCCGAATCTAAGAGATTAGGTGCTAAGAGAGCAGACGGACAGTTTGTAAAAGCTGGTAATATTTTATATAGACAGCGTGGTACAAAGATTCATCCAGGTACTAATGTAGGTATCGGTGGCGATGATACTTTATTCGCTTTAGTTGATGGTGTTCTTCGTTTCGAAAGAAAGGGCCGTGACAAAAAGCAGGCTTCTGTATATCCAGTAAGCAACGATTAATTAGACGGACGCGTATAAAACGTAAGAGGCTGTTGCAAAATGAAAGTTTTGTAACAGCCTTTTCTTAGCTCATTCACATTTATGTGATGAATGAGGTAGTAGTGTACTGTCTCAATCAGATTACAAATCTAGCTTGAATCTAATTGAGACAGTACACTAATATATAAAAATAGAATGCATGATATCTTATTTTTATATGTGCGAAATAAAAAACAGGAAAGGAAGGACAATTTATGTTTAAAGATAACGCCAAAATAATTATATGCTCTGGTAAAGGTGGCGATGGACATGTAAGCTTCCGCCGTGAGAAATATGTACCGGATGGTGGCCCGGACGGTGGTGACGGTGGTCATGGTGGAGATGTTATTTTTGTAGTAGACGAGGGATTAAATACATTATCTGATTTCCGCCACAACCGAAAATATAAAGCCCAGGATGGCGAACAGGGTGGCAAACGTAACTGTCGCGGTAAAGATGGTCAGGACATTATTATCAAAGTGCCTTTGGGAACCATTATCAAAGAATTTGAAACGGACAAGGTTATCATGGATATGTCCGAAAAAAATAAAGAATATATTATTTTGCGAGGTGGAAAGGGAGGTCTTGGTAATCAGCATTTTGCAACTTCAACTATGCAGGCTCCAAAATATGCCCAGCCGGGACAGCCTGCGAAAGAACTCACTGTCAAGCTAGAATTAAAAGTTATTGCAGATGTTGGCCTTGTTGGTTTTCCAAATGTAGGAAAATCTACTTTGTTATCAAGAGTAACGAATGCACGACCTAAGATTGCCAACTACCATTTCACTACTTTAAGACCTAACTTAGGTGTGGTAGATATGGAAGATGCAAGAAGCTTTGTCATTGCAGATATTCCTGGACTAATTGAAGGTGCTTCTGAGGGAATTGGCTTAGGACATGAATTTTTACGCCATATTGAACGAACACAGCTTATGATTCATCTGGTAGATGCTGCTTCTACGGAGGGACGTGATCCAATTGACGACATCAAAGCCATTAATAATGAATTATTTTCTTATAGCGAAGACCTCATGAAGCGTCCACAGATTATTGCCGCAAATAAAATAGATGCACTAACAGAGGAAGATGCAGAAGCAGTCTTACAGCAGATTAAAGATGAATTTGAGCCACAGGGAATGGTTGTATTTCCAATCTCCGCCGTTACAGGTCAGGGCTTAAAGGAATTATTGTATTATGTAAGTGAACAGTTGAATAACCTTCACTTAGATCCAATCGTCTTTGAACAGGAATATTTCCCGGATGAAATGAACTTACTTCCAGAAGACGGATTTACAGTAGAATATGATGCAGAAGATGAAGTCTATGTTGTAGAAGGACCTCGTATTGAAAAGATGTTAGGCTATACGAACTTAGAGTCCGAAAAGGGATTTGCTTTCTTCCAGAAATTCTTAAAAGAGCAGGGTATCTTACAGCAACTTGAAGAAGCTGGTATTGAAGAAGGTGACACTGTACGAATGTATGGACTGGAATTTGACTATTATAAATAAGGAGGACAAGTGAACATGACAAGTAAACAACGTGCTTATTTAAAAGGAATTGCTTCTACTACAGAGCCAATTTTTCAGGTTGGGAAATCAAGCATTACACCTGAATTCACAGAAGCGGTATCCGAAGCATTAGAAAAAAGAGAACTGATTAAGTTAAGTGTATTAAAGAACTGCTTTGACGATCCAAAAGAAATCGCTGCTACATTAGCAGAACGTACAAAATCAAATGTCGTACAGGTAATCGGTAAAAAAATCGTATTATACCGTCCTGCAAAAGATAAAGAAAAAAGAAAAATTAAGCTTCCGGAATAAGGAGTGATACAAATGGCAGAGAAACGCCGGGTAGGTATTCTAGGCGGCACGTTCAACCCGATTCACATGGGACATCTTCTCATGGCAGAACAGGCAAAAGAGGAATTCTCATTAAACGAGATCGTGTTTGTTCCTGTTGGAAATCCGCCACACAAAGATTTATCCCATGCCATCCCGGATGCAGACCGGGTAGCCATGACAGAACTTGCCATACAAGATAACGCTGCATTTTCCATTGATTTATATGAGATACAGAAGCAGGGAACCTGTTACACATATGAGACATTGCAACATTTTGCTACGCGGAATCCAGATACGGAGTATTATTTCATATTAGGCGCCGATTCCTTGTTTTATTTTCATGAATGGCGCCATCCGGAATCTATATGTGAATATAGCACCATACTGGCTGCTGTACGGGATAATAAGGATATGGAAGCCGTCTTAAACAAAATTGAGGAGCTGAATCAGTTATATGATACAAAAATGTTTCCTCTACAGATGCCTTCCATTGCATTGTCCAGTACAGATATCAGAAAACGCGTTTGTGAAGGGCAGTCCATCCGATATCGTGTTCCAGAAAACGTAGAGCAATATATTCGGACACATCACCTGTATGTATAAATATCCGATACGCTTGTACATCCTTTTGTAAGTAATGATACATTCACTCAGAATATTATTCGATGTACACAGAAGAAAATGTGGGTCTAGCGTGCTATGTAGACGGACGACAATGCCACAGATGGAAAGATAGGCAGTGCAGTTATGTTAATTATAAATGTGTTAGTACACTCGTTATTTTGAAAACACGATACAAGTGTATATTTAGAAAGGAAGTGGCTTCATGGAACAGACCATGCCATTTAAAAAGTACAGAAAAAAATTGAAACAAGCACTTGATAAAGACCGTTATCAGCATACCATTGGAGTTGCTTATACCGCAACATCACTGGCTATGAGCCATGGTTATGACATCAATAAGGCATATCTGGCAGGATTGATGCATGACTGTGCAAAATGCATTCCTTTAGAAGACAAACTGCAACTGTGTAAAAAATACCATGTGAAGCTGACCCAGAGCGAACTGGACAATCCCGCACTCATTCATGCAAAATTAGGTGCTTATGTTGCCCAAAAACAGTACGGCATTGAGGATGAAGACATTCTTCTTGCCATTCGATATCACACAACAGGACGACCAGAAATGAGCCTGCTAGAGAAAATCATCTATATTGCGGACTACATTGAACCCTACAGACGTCCCCTTCCTAACATGAAGGAGATTCGTGAAATAGCCTTTCGTGATATTGATGAGGCTCTGATCAAAATGATGAGAAACACACTTTCATTTTTAGAGAGCAAAAATCAGGTCATTGATTCATTGACAAGGGAAGCATGTGAATATTATATCAATCAAAAGCCAAATTAGTTTTTGAACATCTATTTTTACATTGTAATCCTATTAGTAACTATAAATGAACAAATAGTTACTCCTATTAATTAAATAGTAGAAAGGAATTTATAAAATATGACATCAAAAGAATTAGTAAAAACAGCAGTAGCTGCATTAGAAGATAAAAAAGCGTTCGACATTGAAATTATAGATATCAGCCATATTTCTGTATTAGCAGACTATTTTATCATTGCAAATGGCTCTAACAGAACTCAGGTACAGGCAATGGTAGATAACGTGCAGGAAATGGTAGAAAAGACAGGGGAAGTTACACCTGCACGTTTAGAAGGCTATCAGGCAGCCAACTGGATTCTTATGGATTACCGTGATGTAGTAATTCATATCTTTGACCAGGAAAGCAGAGACTTTTATGATTTAGCCCGTATCTGGAGAGATGGCAAGCAGATCACCGTTGAAGAACTGAACGATTAAATATGGAAGTTGTATCAATTAACTTATAAATTTAATTTTGAATGAAAGGCATGGGTGCACTTATGTCAAAACTGGCTTTAAAAGACGAAATCTTATTAAAGATTGAGAAACCGGCAAGATATATTGGAAACGAAGTGAATATGGTAGTAAAGAACCCTCGCGAAGTTGACGTTCGATTTGCCATGTGTTTTCCTGATGTATACGAAATTGGCATGTCCCATTTGGGAATGCAGATACTTTATGATATGTTCAACCAGTGGGAGGATGTCTATTGTGAGCGTGTATACTCCCCATGGCTGGATTTAGATCGCATTATGCGTGAAGAACACATTCCATTATTTGCATTGGAATCGCAGGAACCTGTTAAAGACTTTGATTTTCTTGGAATTACCATTCAATATGAAATGTGTTACACCAATATTTTACAGGTGTTAGAACTGAGCGAAATTTCCATTTATGCGAAAGACAGAACCGAAGATATGCCAATCGTAATTGGTGGTGGTCCTTGTGTTTACAATCCGGAACCAATTGCTGACTTTTTTGATTTATTCTATATTGGCGAAGGCGAGACACAATATCGTACACTAATTGATTTATATAAAGAATGTAAGAAAAATGGAGACAACCGCCAGGATTTCATCCGCAAAGCAGCTTCCATTCCAGGTATTTACGCTCCTTCCTGTTATGAAATCACTTACAAGGAAGATGGTACCATTGCAGCCATGACACCAAAATACGAAGATGTTCCTGAAAAAGTAAAGAAGGAACTTGTTATGGATGTATCTAGCACATGTTATCCAAGAAAACCTTTAGTGCCATTTATCAAAGTAACACAGGATCGTGTTGTATTGGAAATTCAGCGTGGTTGCATTCGTGGGTGTCGCTTCTGTCAAGCAGGTATGATTTACCGTCCTGTTCGTGAACGAGATGTAAATGTATTAAAAGAATATGCAAATGATATGCTGAAAAACACAGGACATGAAGAAATATCCTTAAGTTCCTTAAGTTCCAGCGACTATTCTCAACTTCCTGAAGTAGTGAATTACCTGATAGATGAATTCCGCAAAAAGGGCGTGAATATTTCTCTGCCATCCTTGCGAATAGATGCATTTTCACTGGATGTCATGAGTAAAGTACAGGATGTGAAAAAGAGTAGTCTTACATTTGCTCCTGAAGCAGGGTCACAGCGATTACGCGATGTAATCAATAAAGGTCTTACAGAGGAAGTGATCCTTCATGGTGCCGGACAGGCATTTGAGGCAGGCTGGAACAAAGTAAAATTATACTTTATGTTAGGTCTTCCTACGGAAACGGAAGAAGATATGAAGGGCATCGCTTATTTATCAGAAAAAATTGCTGAGCGGTATTACGAAATTCCAAAGGACAAGCGAAATGGAAAATGTCAGATTACAGCAAGTTCTTCCTTCTTCGTTCCTAAGCCATTTACTCCATTCCAGTGGGCATCCATGAATACGAAAGAGGAATTCATTGAAAAAGCCCGTTTAGTAAAGCGCACAGTAATGGAACAGTTGAACCAGAAAAGTATTAAGTACAACTACCATGAGGCAGATGTGACTGTTTTAGAAGGTGTGTTAGCCCGTGGTGATAGAAAGGTTAGCAGTGTTATTTATGCTGCCTACAAAAAAGGCTGTCTATACGATTCCTGGTCTGAAGCATTCCACAATGAACTATGGATGGAAGCTTTTGCCGACTGTGGAATTGACTTGTTGTTCTATACCAAACGAGAGCGCAGTATTGATGAAATATTCCCTTGGGATTTCATTGACACTGGCGTGAGCAAGTCATTTTTACTTCGCGAATGGACAAAGGCGCAGAAGGAAGAAATTACGCCAAATTGTCGAACAGCCTGTCAGGGATGTGGTGCTGCTGTATTTGGAGGAGGTGTCTGCTTTGAAGATAAGAATTAAATTTACAAAATCGGGAACCATGATTTTTATTGGGCATCTGGATGTTATGCGTTATTTCCAAAAAGCAATCCGTCGTGCTGACATAGACATTGCCTATTCCACTGGATTCAGCCCTCACCAGATTATGTCCTTTGCGTCTCCTTTAGGCGTTGGCTTATACAGCAAGGGCGAATATATGGACATTGAAGTAAATTCTACACCATCGTCCGCTCAGGCAGTTGATATGCTGAATGCGGTAATGGTTGATGGTATATCTGTAGAAAGCTACAAATTACTGCCTGAAAAGGCAGAAAATGCTATGGCCAGCATTGCAGCCGCCGATTACTATGTAACGTTCCGTGATGGCAAGAACCTTGTTGGTGATGGCTGGCAAGATAAATTCCTCGCCTTTTACAATCAAGCTACGATTCCTGTATTGAAGAAGACCAAAAAAGGCGAACGCACAGTTGATTTAAAGCAGCTTATTTATGAGACATCGCCAGACGGCGATGGGATGTATCTGCGTGTCTGTGCCGACAGTGGTAATAACATTAAACCAATACAGATATTTGAAGCATTTTTCGCATCATTAGGATTGGAACTACCGGAATTTGCACTGTTAGTTACAAGATTAGATTTATTTACTGATACCAGGGAATCCGAAGCAGAGCCTCATCAATTCGTTTCCCTGAATGATATCGGCACAATAATAGAGTAGCAGGAGTAGAATATGAGCCAGAAATACCTTGTTACACGCCATCAAGATTCTATTATAACTGCATTATACGAAAATGACAAACTCATTGAATTAGACTGTGAACCAGTAGATGGTCAATCATTGTTAGGTAATATTTATGTAGGCAGAGTCCGTGATATTGTAAAAAATATCAATGCTGCATTTGTAGAGATACAAAAAAATGTACTTTGTTATTATTCATTACAAGAAAATACCCGTCATATCTTTACTAAAAAAAAGAAAGGTTCTACATTACAGCAGGGAGATGAAATTATTGTACAAATTAGTAAGGAGCCGGTGAAAACCAAGCCGGCAACTTGTTCTTCCCATATCAATTTAACCGGCAAATATGTAGCTCTAGTGGCTGACAATGGACGCAGTGGTGTCTCCTCTAAAATAAATGAACCAAGACGTAACCAACTAAAAAAACTAGTTGCTTCTTATGAAGCCGATGCATACAGCTTTGTTGTCAGAACAAACGCAAAATCCGCGCCTGACGAACTAATACGTGCAGAACTGATTCGCTTGAAAGACCAATACGAACAACTTGTTCGTATTGGTTCACATCGAACCTTATATTCAGTTTTACATCGGCAGGAACCTCTTTATATACAAAAATTGCAGGCATTATATACGGACAAAATTACAGACATTATAACCGACATACCTGAATATTATGACGATATGCAAACAGTAATTCAATGCAACCAAAATGATTTACAGGATTGTCTGCAATTCTATTCCGATACTGGTTACTCTCTCTGGAATCTATATTCCTTAGAAAAGCATTTTCGGGAAGCTCTTGGCAAAAAGGTATGGATGAAATCCGGAGCATACCTGATTATAGAACACACAGAGGCAATGCATGTCATTGATGTGAATACCGGAAAATTTACAGGAAAACGCAATTCAGAAGACACCTATTTGAAAATTAATCTCGATGCGGCAAAAGAGGTGGCACGTCAGATACGACTTCGTAATTTATCAGGAATGATTCTCGTTGATTTCATTGATATGAAGCAAACAGATAATACTGAACAACTTGTTCGTGTCTTAAGTGCAGAACTGAAACAAGATCCTGTTAATACAAATTTTATTGACATTACCAAACTTGGCATCGTGGAAATCACACGAAAAAAAACGAGAAAACCATTATATGAAACAGCAGGAGAGTTATTATGAAGTTAATCCGTTTTGAAAAAGTAAAGGATGGTATGTATTTAAAAAATTATGAATTGACATATCTGAACAAGGCTGGCAAAGAAAAGAAATATGAAATTGTCAGTCGCAGGGAACTAACAAATATGTGTGATTTAGGAACAAAATCATCCGGGGTATCCATAGCTGCCATCTGCGATGGAAAATTGCTTTTGCTTCGCGAATTCAGAATGGGTATCAACAAAGAAATCTATAATCTATGCGCAGGTATGATAAACAAAAATGAAAGTATAGAAGATTGTGTTAAGAGAGAACTGTATGAAGAAACCGGTCTTACCTTAAAAAGAATTATTAAGGTACTAGATGCCTCTTATGCTGCTGTAGCAATCAGCGATATCATGACGAACATTGTATTTGCTGAAGTAGAAGGTACATTTTCAGATCATACATCAGAAAATGAAGCCATTAAAGCGGGATTCTATTCGAAAGAAGAAGTAGCAAATCTGTTAGAAACGGCTCAATTCAGTTCCAGAGCACAAGTGATAGCTTACTTTTTTACAGAAAATCCATTTCAATAAAGGAAACGACTGTTTATAAATGGGCGATTACGATTCATAGTAATCGCCTATTTTTTTATATACCAGAAAATTACAATAGTTCGTTGTGTGATGTAATGTATGAAATATCCTAGTATATAAAAAACTGATGCGCACGAATTTGAAAGGAAGATGCACTGCGTGCCAAATTCGGCGCGGCAAAGCGTGCGAGCATAATAACTAGCTGAATTCGCGGGAGCGTGCTTGCACGCTTTGTTCTATACCAGAAAAGAATTCTTGTGTTTCCCTTACTTAAATAATCGAATAACTCCAAATACCTTACCAAGAATATCTACCTGTTCCAGAATAATAGGATCCATATAATCATTCTCCGGCTGCAAACGGAAGTGACCATTTTCTTTATAATAGGTCTTAACAGTAGCAGAATCTTCTACCAATGCTACAATGATATCACCATTCTCTGCTGTTTCCTGTTTTTTTACCAATATCTGATCACCATTGAAGATACCAGCATTCACCATACTGTCACCCTTAACATGTAACATGAAGCTCTCCTGATTTGGCATGTATTCAGCCGGAACAGGAAAGTAGCTTTCGATATTCTCAACAGCAAGCAGTGGCTGACCAGCAGCTACCGTACCAATCAGCGGAACATTTACTACCTCTCTACGCACCAGATTAAAATTATCATCTAATATTTCGATTGCACGTGGTTTGGTAGGGTCACGTCTGATATAACCATTCTTTTCGAGTGTCTCTAAATGTGCATGTACAGAAGCGGTAGATTTTAACTTAACTGCTTCACAGATATCACGAACAGAAGGCGGATAACCTTTGTTCAAGATTTCGTGCTTAATAAAATCCAAAATCTCTTTCTGTTTTGCACTGATACGTCCATATGCCATAAACAAACTCTCCTTTGCTCTCTGTAATGTAAACAGACTATTGTTGCATTTATTATAACATAACTTATCTATATTTGCAAACGAATGTTCCAAAAATTTGTTTGCATTTTATATTGACAAACATATGTTTTGCGTTGTATATTATCAATAGAACAAATGTTTGCGCCGCGATATAGGAGGGTATATTATGAGATTTTATAATTTAAAAAAACAAAAGTCTTTATCACGTTATGAACAGGTATTAGCGATGAGAGAGGATGCATCTACGCAACAAAAGTCAATAAAAAAAGCCATTTCTATGAAGTCAACCCATATCGCACTTATTCTATTTGCCATTATTCTATTTTGGATGGGATTTATAACAAGTGCCTTCCTTTCTAAAGCACATGGAATACGTACAGAAGAGGAGACTCCTCGTTTTAAATACATAACTAACATTGAAGTTGCCAGTGGAGATACTTTATGGGATATTGCTGGAGAATATATGAGTCCAGAATATGAGAATCGATATGAATATATAAAGGAAGTATGTAAAATTAATCATCTAAACAGCTGGAATATTGAAGCAGGAGAGTATTTGGTAGTGCCATATTTTTCCAGTGAATATAAATAAGGATCAAAGCGTGCAAGCACGCTCTTGCGAATTCAGCTAGTTATTATGCCTGCACGCTTTGATGCGCCGGATTGGACAATGCAGTATTGCATCCTTCTTCCCAATCCGTTACGCACCAACGTAACATTATAATTGACGATATCGATTAAGGCACGCCAATATTTCCTGCTTACGTGGCATTGCCATATCTGGAATATTACGTCCACTACTAATAGAGGATAAGCCTTTTTCTGATATTCTATGCCATAACATTTCTACCGCCTCTGGAAGTGTATGCTTACCATCTAATAGCTTTTGCTCTATATATACCAGCATATGTGCAAGAGCTGTTGTTTGCTCATTATCAGCAAGCTGCTCTAAATAACGAACATCTATGACGTCATGATTCACATAAATACTATCAAGACCTGTCGTTTTTAATTTCAGACGATTTTGCCCATTACATTCTTTCGAAGGACTAAACACACGATGAAACACTGGCAATTTGTCTGGCACCTTCTGAGCCGGGGCAGAGTAGGAGGACGCTACTGTTTTTGCTTCCTTTGTGATATCCATTACTTTATAATAATCCATCTGCAATACGGTGTCCGCTGTATGAAAATACACACCTGAACTACCAATTACAAGAATAATAGATAACTGATATTGCTCTGCCAACCATGTAATTCTTTCTGAAAACGTAGTAATTGGCTCCTTTTCTGAAGAGATTACCTGCTGCATTAATTCATCACGTATCATAAAGTTCGTTGCAGAAGTATCTTCATCAATTAGCAGAAGTGTAGACTCTGCTTCCAATGCTTCCATAACATTTGCTGCCTGTGATGTGCTTCCACTAGCATTTTCCGTAGAAAAACTCTTTGTATCTGTTTTTCCAGGTAAATTATCCATAAACAGAGAAATATCCAGATTCTTAATGCTTCGCCCATCCTCTGATCGAATTTTCATGGCAGATGCATCTGTAATTACATACTCCCTGCCATCTCCCGCAATATGATTATAGACACCTGCTTCCAATGCATGCAGCAGTGTTGATTTTCCATGATAACCACCACCCGCAATGACAGTGATTCCTTTTCGTATTCCCATTCCTGTAATTGTTCCATAATGAGGCAGTGAGAGAGTAACAGCCAGGCTGTCAGGTGTTTGAAATGGAACAGCACCTTTCAATGGTCTTTCCGATATGCCACTTTCCCGTGGTAGAATGGCTTCATTTGCAACAAACGCACATAATCCCATGACAGAAAGCTGTTCCCGAATATATTTTTGATCATCTGCCAGAAAAACAACCTCTTCCACTTGACGTTTAGACACCGCCTTCTGATACAGACAGGAGCGAATCATATCCGGAAGCTGCTCAAATAAAATATGCTTTAATGCATAAGCATCAATCGTTCTACCGTTTGCTGGAAATCCCACTAAAATTCGTAGCGTCAACATACCTGTCTTATTATCAATCTGACAGGCAGTACGTTCTAATACTTTGGAGGAACAACGACTAACACTTATCAGACCACTTTTTCCGGAACCTTTTGCTTGTCTACCTTCTTTAGCAATTGCTTTGTTCATAAGACGCAACAAGTAATCACATAAGGCAACCCGACGATGGTATGTCATATAATAATCTTTAGCAAATCCATGACATTTTTCTGGTACCATAATTTGAATTCTGGATGGTGATGCAAAAGGGTCTGACTGGACATGTACAATATCTAGTATATAATCGCCAAAATCATATAAACCTGCTGTATCTTTATAGGCTGGATAACCTTTTCTATGAATGCGCTGTAATATTGTTTCTAAGTCTTTTGGTGTGTTCATCAATCCTCGTCCTTTCTTTCACGTAAACGTACCTTGTTAGCAGCACTTCGTCGTCGTTCATCTTCAACAGCCGCATAGTGTTTTCTGGTTGTATTGACATCCTTATGACCTAACACATCCGCCACTAAATAAATATCACCAGTTTCCCGATATAACGATGTACCATATGTACTTCTAAGCTTGTGAGGTGTAATATTTTTTAGCTGTGTTACTGTTTGAGCATATTTCTTAACCAGATTTTCTACGCTTCTTACATTAATACGCTTTTTTTGAATCGAAAGAAATAATGCATTTTGATGACCTTCCACTGCAACAATTTCTTCCCTTTCTTCCAGGTAATTAAGAAGTGCAATCTCTACTTCCTCACCGAAGTAAACAACCACTTCATTGCCTCCCTTGCGGTGAATTTTAATACCACCATTCTTAAAATCTATATCATCGATATCAAGCCCTACACATTCAGATACACGAATACCCGTGCCCAGTAATAACGTCAGCATGGCAAGATCACGCTTTCGGGTTTTTACATGAAAACTCTTTTGTTTATCTGTCAGAGCCTCCCCATTCTCCACATGATCCAGCAAGAGTGCCACTTCATCTACATCCAGCCTAATAATGTTTTTTTCATGCAGCTTAGGCATTTTCACCAAAGAAGGCGGATTCTTCTCAATCAACTGGTGCTGATAAAAATAATTATAGAAACTGCGAAGGGATGACAATTTACGCATTTTGCCACGTTCGTCGTTGGTATGTTCTACACCATCACGGACATAATAGGAGAGATACTCAAGATATTCTTCAATATCAGTAGGGCAGATTGCATCCAATATCGTGATAGGAATATCACGCATTTTATATTTAGCTACCGACGGATTTCGTTCCATCAGAAACTCAAAAAATATCCCCAAATCATATGCATAGCTTATCCTCGTTCTGGAGGATGTACTTGCTTCAATTCCTCGAAAATAATCTCCACAAAACCGTGGAAGTAGTAGTAGTTGCTCACGAAGTTTTAATGCATTATTAATATTTACTTGTTCATGATACGCTTTTTCTTTCATGTAGAATACCTAACTTTCTATTATTAACTCAACGCCCTGACCGAGGAAGTTTATCCGGCCAGCCTTGTATATTGCCATTTTCAATAGCAGTAAACATTCGTTCCTTTGAACCATGATGCTCCTTATTCAGTTTCGCCACTAAATCCTTTGCATATTCACGTTTTGTATAACCATCAACCGGACATGGGCTTTTTGCAACTGGAAGTTCATATTTATTTATAAAACCAATCACATCTGCCTCAAGCATATACATAAGAGGGCGAATCACCGTCAACCCCATACGATCTAAATATGTTTTCGGGGAAAAGGTATGAAAACGCCCCTCAAACAATAACGACATCAGCATGGTTTCTACCATATCATCTTTATGATGGGCATATGCAATTTTATTGCATCCCAATTCTTTTGCCCTTTCATTTAATGCACCTTTACGCATTTTTGCACATAAGGAACAGGGATTGCTTTCTTTACGTTCATGAAAAATAATGTCTGCGATTTCCGTCTGTATGATTTCGTATTGGACTTCCAAATCTGCACAGATTTTTTTTATAGGCTCTAACTTCAGATTACCAAAGCCCAGATCCACTGTAATCGCCATAATTTCAAATTTTTTAGGGTAAAAACGCTTCAAACCATGAAGAGCATACAATAGTGTTAAACTATCCTTACCACCGGATATTCCAATTGCTATTTTATCACCATCCTCAATTAAACCATAATCGTCTACTGCACGCCTGGTATAACTGAGTACTTGTTGTAATGTCATTTGATATAATACCTCCGTATCTTTTATGATATATAGATAAACCCTTTCTACATAACTGCAAAAATATCATACCATCTCAGTATACACAGTATAAAATGAGAACGCAAGCAGTACTTTTATTGCATTTGCAGGAAGGAATTGTTGTAATTTCTTCATATTTTGGCTATAATGAATAAGACTAAATGATTAATCTAAGTACGAAGGGGGATTTCCATAATGGATACAAAAGGGCAGGATAATAACCAGTTATCCTTTTTAAAATCGCAACTGAATCGTATGCTAAGTGTAATTATTGTTTTATTTCTTGGTATTGCTTTTTTCTTTTTTCTATATCGTATTAACGATGTATTATCAGTAATATCCCAAGTTTTCAATATATTAAGTCCTATTATTTATGGTCTTGCATTCGCATATATACTGAATCCGGTTGTACGTTATTTTGAAAAAAAACTAATGCGTCTTGTATCACCAAAGATGAAAAGTGAGTTATCTGCACGAAAATTAAGTCGTAGCATCAGTATTTTCATTACATTAATAATTGTAATCTTATTTATCTACATTTTATGCGCAATGATATTTCCTGAAATTATAAATAGTATTATCAATGCAGCATCTACAATGCCTGAGCAGATTAACAGATTTGAACTGTTTTTAAACAATACCTTTCAAAACGAAAACAACAATCATCTGCTTCCAAATTTAACAGCACTTGTTGAAAAAACAACAGAAGTATTGAATAACTGGGTGCAAAATGACTTTTTAAAATCCATTAACTCCATCGTATCAGGCGTAACTACCGGAGTAATTGGATTTGGTAAAGAATTATTAAATATAGTGGTTGGTGTGATGGTTTCTGTGTATGTTATGATGAGCAAGGAAACTTTTACCGGACAGAGTAAAAAAATCATTTATGCATTATTCAAAACACGTTATGCAAATTGGATTATTCGCACTTGTCGCAAAAGTAATGCCATATTCAGCGGATTTATTTCAGGTAAAATTATTGACTCCCTTATTATTGGTATTCTATGTTTTATCTGTTTGTATATTTTTAGATTTCCATATGCAATGCTGGTAAGTGTAATTGTTGGTGTTACTAACATTATTCCATTTTTTGGACCTTTTATTGGGGCAGTGCCAAGTGCCATACTTATATTCCTGGTAGACCCGTTAAAGGGATTATATTTCATTTTATTTATTTTAGTTTTACAGCAAATAGATGGTAACATTATTGGACCTAAAATATTAGGAGACTCGACCGGACTTTCTGCTTTCTGGGTTATTTTCGCTATTTTAGTAGGCGGCGGATTATTTGGCTTTGTTGGCATGCTGTTAGGAGTTCCTGTTTTTGCTGTATGCTACTTTGTAATTGGAGAGGTTGTGAATAGTGTTTTAAAGGCTCGACATCTACCATACAATAGTAGAGATTATGAAAAAATTCAGAAAATTCAAGAAGACACAAATGAAGTTATTATTCTGCCAAATGAATATGAAAAAGTCAAAGAAGAAAACGAACAGAAAGGATAATATTCATGAAATTTGTAATACAAAGAGTTAAACACGCCAGTGTATCTGTTGAACAAGAAGTAATTGGTAGCATTCAACAAGGTTTTCTTGTTCTGATTGGTGTTTCAAATAGCGACACAAAGGATATTGCGGATAAAATGATAAGAAAACTAATTGGAATGCGGATTTTCACAGATGAAAATGGTAAAACAAACTTAAGCCTACATGATGTAGGCGGAGAATTGCTTTTAATTTCTCAGTTTACATTATATGCAGACTGCAAAAAAGGAAATCGCCCATCCTTTATCCGTGCCGGTGCACCTGATATGGCAAATGAACTGTATGAATATATTATTTCCGAATGCCAAAAGCAGATTTCTGTAGTTGAAAAAGGAAGCTTTGGAGCTGACATGAAGGTGGAATTATTAAACGATGGTCCGTTTACCATTGTACTGGATTCGGATGAAATAATGTAATAAAAAATGAGGTGGATGTTTGTCGTCTGGGTTGGTGAATGGTGAATTTCCTCCCACGGTCGCCGGTAAGTAGGATTTTGAACCATTCACAACAAGCTTAGTCTGAGACTTTCGCAGACGAAAAAAACGCCACGTAACGCATGCTAGAGGTAGCAACAGCGGGAGCCGTACAGCCAAATAACCATGCGGTACAACTATTCGCAAAACACACCGTTGTTTTTTGAACAGTCCATACCATGCGACCTTTAGTTTTCCCGTTGGGAGCGTGGTGTTTATGTACTGTTTAAAAAATGGATGTTTTGCGAACCGTAGGCTTGTAGTTGGGATTGGGTTCAACAAAGCAGAACAGCCACAGGAAGCTTTTTGTGCCTTTAGGGTACAGCAGATTAGCCTACATGCCTAAAAATCCGAATATGAGCATATAAGAAACTTTTAAAGAGGTATTGACAACGACTGAAAAGTCGTTGTATTATGTACTTGCATCATTTCTGTTTAGTCAGATATAATCCTTTGTATTGCTATGAATGAGACAGGACTATTTACCTAAACCCTCACTTTTAAACTGGACAAAAAGAGCATGTGTGGGGGTTTCCTTGCGTAGCAAGGTAGCCCCAGATATGTTTTTTGACAGCTTAAAAAAAAGGTTGGGGTATAGTATTACCCCCAACCTCTGTCGCATGTCGCAAATTGTTAATTTTATTTAAAATATGCGGTTTGAGGTTGCGACACGTAACTTAAATACCTTTGTCGCAGTCGCAAATGTGGTTATTTGTTATTTAATTGTTGTATAAATTCATATTTTAAACTCCTTTCTAAAAAGTGGCATATACAAATTTGCTATTTACAGTAGGGGCATGTATGATAGGCTGATTTAGCCGTAAGGCGGTATTGACTGACCGAAGACTTGTCGTAGGTCTGGCTATACCGATTTGCGGTTAAAGCCGACGGTCATACAATGCGGGTTCATGCTGTCAATAGTAATTTGTATATGCCACTTTTGTGTGTCTGTCTTTGTTGCGTGTTCAGATGTCTGAACGGTGTTTGCAGTTCGTATGTGCATGTTCCGTGTGTTCGTCTGCGTTTGTCGTCTGGGTTGGTGAATGGTGAATTTCCTCCCACGGTCGCCGGTAAGTAGGATGCGGCAGAGTACAGAGTTGCCACATGAGGAAAACGCAGTTGGAACATGCGGCAAGTCTGTAGTCTGCTGTATCCGTATGGTTAGTGATTCATTTGAGCCATTCACAACAAGCTTAGTCTGAGACTTTCGCAGACGAAAAAAACGCCACGTAACGCATGCTCGAGGTAGCAACAGCGGGAGCCGTACAGCCAAATAACCATGTGGTACAACTATTCGCAAAACACACCGTTGTTTTTTGAACAGTCCATACCATGCGACCTTTAGTTCTCCCGTTGGGAGCGTGGTGTCCATGTACTGTTTAAAAAATGGATGTTTTGCGAACCGTAGGCTTGTAGTTGGGAAAGACGCCAACACGGTTTAAAAGCCACAGGAAGCTTTTTAGTGCCTTTAGCGTACTCCTAACTAGGCTATGCGATAAAAAGTCCGAATACGCCAATTTAAGAAGCTATAAAAAGGTATTGACAATACATTCAATCTGCTGTATTGTATTCGTGTGTGGTAATGCAAGACTTTTACAATCCATACAACAACTCCTTAGAAAAATCTTTCTCCAGTGTTATGTTGTGTGTGTGGCAATGGGCACCCGCTTGCGGGTGCTTATTGCCATACACATAACTGGAGAAGTTTTCAAAGAGGTTGTAGTATAGTATTACCTACAACCTCTGTGACATGTGACAAGAAAAAATTTTTCTTAGTGTTTATGCGGGTTTGAATGTGCTAATTTTTGTCACACATAGTTGAAAAAAAGTTGTGACATGTGACAAAATAATGTGACTTTTCATGCGATATCTGTAATTTGCTATTTACAGTAGGGGCATGTATGATAGGCTGATTTAGCCGGAAGGCGGTTCTGACTGACTGGAGAGCTATCGTAAGTCTGTCCGGACTGTTTTTCGGATAAAGCCGACTATCATACAATGCGGGTTCATGCTGTCAATAGCAAATTACAAATATGGCATTTTTTATTTTCTTTTTCGGATTTGTATTTTTTCTTTGAGTTCTGATTGATTTTTCAAATTTATTTTCTCAAGCTTTTTGATACCAGATATTTTTATTAATTATTCAGATATCGTAAGTATCAATCACAACAAATTTATTTGATTCTTAGGCAACCAACCATGTGGCAAGAAGTGAAACACTAGCGGATGCCAACGGGGGAGTGAAAAACCCGAACAGACCTAAAAGTACAACTATTCGCAAAACACAGCTTTTACGAATAGTTGTACCGTACGGTTATTTGGCTGTACGGCTCCCGCTGTTGCTACCGATAAATTATACCTCGCCCTGTCTGTATTGGCTTCTTTGGGCGTTTGAAAAGTTTCTTAGTGGTTTCCGCCATGTGTGTGCATGAAATCGGGTTATGTCGCAAATTCAAGGTTACGATTGTATACTTGTTTGGTGCTTTGTGCTATATGTGGGTTCATTTGCTTTGTTAGTATCAGGTTTGGCATATTGTAAATTTCTATTTGACAGCATGAACCTGCTTAGCATGATAGTCGGCTTTATCCGCAAGGTGGTAGAGCCAGACCTCCGCCAAGTCTATGGTCAGTCTATACCGCCTTACGGCTAAATCAGCCTATCATGCACGCCCCTACTGTCAAACAGAAATTAACAATCTGCTGTTTGGTGCTTGTATGGTGTGATATGGTGTGATATATTGTTACGTATGAAGTACAAGGGCATACCGCCCTACGGCGGGCACGCATGGAGCGTTGCCCCGCACGTTGTTAGGGTGCGTATATATGCCATGATGTTAGCGACATTTATGTCGGGGACATGATAATATGTATTTTCCCCTTTCCGACACATGACACAACCGTTTTTCTTTCCGTGTGTCAGTCTTAAACCGCTATTTTTCTAAGTTTGTTGAGTGTTTGACACATGACACAGAAGTCGGGGTAATAATAACCCGACCTCCCCTTTAATATTTCCTGTAGTGGCGGTAAGTTACCCATGGAGTAACATTTTTTATGCTTTAACTGTCAAAAGTTTCCTTTGTCGTTATTCAACTGTAACTACCCAATCCCAACTACAAGCCTACGGTTCGTAAAAGCTCCATTTTTTAAACAGTACATGGACACCACACTCCCAACGGGAAAACTAAAGGTCGCATGGTATGGACTGTTCAAAAAACACGTTGCTTTAACGAAAAGTTTGATAAAAGAAACCAGAACCATGCCGACTTTGCCTCATCAATACATGGTTCTGGTTTCTTTTCACAGCATTTAATTCTAACTTGATTTCTTACATATTTTCTCTTACTTCAATCATTTTTTTAATGACTTCAATGGCTCCGTCAACACCAACCAAACCACTGTCAATTGTCAAATGATAGCTAGAAGAATCTCCCCATTTTTTATTAGAGTAATAATTATAATAATTCGCACGTTTTTTATCCGTTTTACTGATTAATTCCTTAGCTTTGTTGTGATTGAGATCATGACGTTCCATAACACGTGCAATACGATTTTCTAAATCGGCACGTATAAATATATTGATGACATTTGGGTACTCTGATAATGCGTAGTCAGCACAACGTCCTACAATTACACATGGTTCTGTATCAGCAAGCTCCTTAATCGCATCAAATTGCGCTAAAAAAACCTTATGGTCAAGTGGCATATCTAACATTCCATTCGCTGTATAATTCATGGAGTATGTATCCATAACCAGAGAATATAAAAAACTGTTTGTCGGACGTTCATCATGACGCGCAAACAATTCTTCACAAATACCGCTTTTTTTTGCAGCCTCCGCTAAAAGTTCCTTATCGTAGAATTTGATACCGTATTCGTCAGCAAGTCTTTTTCCTATCTCACGACCACCACTTCCATACTGTCTTCCAATCGTTATAATCGTATTCATATTTTCTGCACACCCCTTCTGCTGAAACTGGAAGCCCTTTAGCTTCACTCCTTATTATGACACTACCAGTATACCATATTTTGTGCAAAATGTATAGAGTTATTTGTAATATACATATTTTTTTAACAATATTGAATAATTCAAGGTTTCCTTGCATACTGCTTATCTCATCTTTTGTTTTCTATTTTTACAACTCATTCCTATCTTTTTAAGATCTAATAGGCGTTTGCGAAAGTGATGACCATCCGCAAATTGACAGAATTGTTTGTGCAAATAGCTGGTTATCAATTTAATAAGCTCACTACCTCCGCAACTTCTCCAACAACTCCTCAAAATATTCCGGCAATGGTGCTGTCAATTCCAGATACTTTCCAGTAGCCGGATGCGCAAAGCCTATCGTAGCTGCATGGAGTGTCTGTCCTTGAAGTTTATACGGACATTTGGCAGGCCCATAGACCGCATCCCCTAATAAAGGATGATGCAATGACGCCATATGCACACGGATCTGGTGAGTTCGCCCTGTTTCTAGCTGACATTCCACATATGTGTAATCACGAAAACGTTCTAACACCTTATAATTTGTCACAGCAGACTTTCCATTTTTCTCATTAATAGCCATTTTCTTACGGTCAACAGGATGTCTTCCAATTGGTGCATCTACCCTTCCCTCATCCTCCTTTATGACACCATGTACAATGGCACGGTATTTTCTTGTAATTGAATGTACCTTCAACTGCTCTGCAATATGGTTATGTGCCATATCGTTTTTACAGATAATTAAAGAGCCTGTCGTATCCATATCAATCCGGTGAACTATTCCCGGGCGCAATACCCCGTTAATACCGGATAAATTTTCCTTACAATGATACATCACTGCATTTACCAGCGTCCCACTGGTATGTCCGGCTGCCGGGTGTACTACCATCCCTTTTGGCTTATTTACTACAAGAACATAGTCATCCTCATATAAAATGTCTAATGGGATGTTTTCCGGCTTAATATCCGGTTCTACAGCGTCTGGAATGGTAATCTCCACCACATCCTCCACCTTTAACCGATAATTGGCCTTCACTGGCTGTCCTGCTATCAAAACCTGTTCCTGCTTCATTACCTTTTGTAGATAACTTCTGGTCAAATCAGGCAGAACTTCTGCAAGATATTTATCAATACGCGCACCGGCGTCTTCCTCATTTACACAAAAACGTTCCTGCTTCATTTTATTATCCTTTCATAACTATCATTCATAAGCGTTTGCGAAAGTAAAGGCCATCCGCAAATTGTCAGAATT
>JBGVMW010000271.1:0-1576 GCA_045125095.1 Lachnospiraceae bacterium | reverse complement strand
TTCTTGAGTTTCCGTAGTTTTATCCACGAAATCGTTTTTATGTCTCACTCGTTTTCCACCACTTTCAATAAATGCCTAAAATATAAGGAATCTTCTTCCTTTTTGTAGTAGAATTAAGGTGACAAATCAAAATACATACTAAACAAAAATTCGGAGGATTCCTTATGTTTAATTCTACATCAAAAACCTATACTTTAAAACGGGAAATTTTAACTTTTTCTAATAAAATTTCCAGACATCTTTCCAAACCAGATAAAAAGTTTACCGCTGACATGACTTATGGCATACTTGCTTCAGAAAGCTGCCTTTTGACAGATGTTGTTGACCAGCTCCATGAAGATTCCAAAAAAGTAAATTCCGTGGAACGGCTGACAAGACATCTCAACAAAGGAGTTCCACAAAAAGCTTTGAAATCATATCTTACCACAATCCGCAAATGGGTCCCTGCTGAACCAGTCATCCACATCGATGACAGTGATGTGGTCAAACCGGATGGCCGTAAGTTCGAAGCCCTCGGTCTTGTCAGGGATGGCTCCAAAAGTACAGAAGCGAAAAATGTTTATGAAAAAGGCTATCATGTCACGGAAGCCTGTGTACTGATCGGTAACGGACATCCTGTCAGCATTTTTTCAAGGATCCATTCTTCCAAAGAAAAAAACTTCACATCCATTAACGACATCACCTTTTCTGCAATGGAACGAGGCACCTCCCTGTTCGGAAAAGCAACTTTTGTCATGGACAGAGGCTATGATGATAACAAGATGTTTCTGAAGCTGGATGAACTGAAACAGGACTATGTGATCCGGCTTACTGCAAAACGGAAACTGTATCTTCATGGGAAATGGGTCTCTGCCACACAGCTTCGGAACCAGCGAAAAGGAAAAATAAAAGCACCTCTTATCTACAAAGGAAAAAAACATAATGCTTATCTTTCCCATGTGAAAGTACAGATCACTGCCTCAAGAAAAAACATTTATCTGGTTCTGGTTTATGGTATTACCGAGCATCCCATGATGCTTGCAACCAATAAAGAGATCCATTCCAAAGAAGATGTCATAAAAATTGCAAAGCTATACTTTTCCAGATGGCGTATAGAGGAATATTTCCGCTGTAAAAAGCAGGTGTTTCAATTTGAGCACTTCCGTGTGCGTAAACTCGCTGCCATCAATGCACTAAATTTTTATCTTACTTTATGCATGGCATTTCTGGCTCATATATCCATGAAGTCAGAGACAAATGCTCTAAAGGTTTCTATCATACAAAAAGCGGATCCTATCAAAGAAAAGGTTCATTTTTGCTATTACCGGTTGGCAAAAGGTATCTCTGGCATACTGTCGTATGCAAAAGAGGGCATCAGGCTCTGGTTCAGGACGAAACGTCCTGCATACCGTCAACTCTGCCTTAAGCTGGCTGTTTGAATAGATAAAAGAATACTTCTCCCAAAGCCCGGCTCCGGTGGGGTTTATTAAAGTGCCACTAATCGCAATACTGCCATTCTCCGTCTTTCAAAAATTGGGCAGATTGGTGCTTTGGGAAGATTTAATCACTTCTTCATTACAGTTTACGGAAACTCAAG
>JBGVMW010000270.1:0-10241 GCA_045125095.1 Lachnospiraceae bacterium | reverse complement strand
TGACAGATAGCTGTTTGCTACATAGTCTATATGTGACCCTCTGAAAACGTCGGCACTTGGGCTGTGTATTTTACAGCCTTAGTGTCCGCTACGTTTGAAGGGAGCGAGAGCGCGTCAAATATAGACTATGTAGTAAGCAGGCATTTGCACAAACAATTCTGATAATTTGCGGATGGCTTTCACTTTCGCAAATGCCTAAAAACATACATCACAACCATAAATTAATACAGGACACATAGCGAGTAATAACAAAAATCATATAATTTTTTTACTCGCAAAGCGACTAAGCCTTATTATCACAGGTGTTCAAAGCATATTAAGAAAGATTTGAATTTACCAAACCGACAAATTCAAATCTTTCTCTTGTTAGGCCTCTTATCAAATGTATTCAAAAATTCCCTGAATAGCATCAGATACATTGATCATTTCTGAAATTGGCAATCTATCCACTTTCTTATATCCTCGGACAGACAAATCCAACAGTGCAAGTTTTTCACATTGTATATAACCTTGATTTTCTTCCGTAGCCATCCATATATGAAGTGGTCCGGGAATAGAATTAGAGATAATTGGACATCCTATTATTTCACCACTGGAATTAAAGAAATCCTTACTAACTACCAATACGGGATGTTTTATTTTTTCAATTTTAAGAATATCTCCTTGATGCAGTAAGTCCATTACCATACCTCTCTTCCGACAGGTTCACCCCAATCATATTCACCATCCAGCATTAACTTTCCATCAAACTCAGCCGCCCTTTCTTCCAATGTTTTATGACGAAAAGGTTTCACTAAAGTAATTACTCCATTCGATACTGTGACATCTAAAATCTCATTCAATGCAATCCCTGCACTTTTCAATACTTCTTTTGGTAATCTGATTCCTTGACTATTTCCCCATTCTTTTACTTGTACTTGCATCTAAAAACCTCCTCACATTTAGTATATACATAGTATATACTAAATAGCAAAAATTATCAATTTATTTCTCTTGAAAGCATATTGTCGGCTATAACGCTCCCTGTTTCCACTGGTCTCCATCACCTTATTCTCTGAACGCATCTGGCGGATGCGCTCTACCTCATCCCATACCTCTCTGGATTATGGCATCTGTAAGCTGAGCCTGGGTATTATTGATATGATGGAAAAAGGCCGGAACCGGCGAAGATAAATCTGCTTGGGGCTGAGAGTATTATTGAAAATGCTATGGGTACGGATAATGAATATATGAAGACAACCCATCGGTATCTGAATAATCTGTATGCACGGTGGAAGAAGCCGGAGAAGGCAATTGAGTATCGGGATAAGTTTCTTGGGGTGAAGCGGGAGGATTTCTAAGATTTAACATCCGCAACTATTGCATTTTTTGCAACAGTTGCGTGCAAGAAAATCCTTGCAATTTCGCCCTGCATGACTTATAACTCAGATGGTGCGCTACGGAAACTTGCGATGTCCGTGGCCGGTGGAGATTCATGCATGAACTCGACTTTTATATTGGATTTTAGTAAAAAATGAGGTTTGCCCTAGATTGTGGGGCAAACCTCTTTTTATGCATCCTATTTCTCGGAAGCATCTTCTTTTTTCCATAAATCTACTTTTCCAAAAATGATATCAAATATTTCCTTTTTGCTTTGATAATCTCCTGTATATAAGATTCTTAAATTTATACGCGCTCTGGTTGCCGCAACATAAAGTAGATTACGCGCCTTTCTATACAATTCCAGTTCGTTATCCTTTAATTGTTGGTTATATCCAGCAAAATAATTATTAAAGTATGATTTACTACGTCCAAACGAATCTCCAAAAACCATTACAACATTATCATACTCCAACCCCTTAGTACTATGAAATGTGTGATATATAATATCTTCTTCATAATTTCTATTAATGTATTGATACCACCGATAAAATATTTCTTTATCCAAGTTCAACAAAGTTTCTATCTGCTCAACAGCCGTCACATCTTCTTGAAAAATTTCTCGTTTAACAATTTCTACAAAATTGTCCATAGAAAATTTTTCAATACCTGTTATTGAATCTACCGCTTTATCTATTAATATCTTACTTTTCTTTTCATTCAAATCACGACTTATATCATTCTTAAACGTCTCAATTGCAAGTATAATTTCTTTCAAAGAAGTGGCTTTCATCTTTTTCAATGCATCCACAATCTTAGCAACACTCTCTATGTCCAATGAAGCGAGTAATTCTCTAGAAATTATATCTAATAACGGCGTATCATCCTTTTGGCACAAGAAAAAGAATTCTGTTAAATTATATAAGTATCTTGCTATTTCACCCAATTTATTTACATCGTTACTCAATAATTCTGTTGCTAATATATCATAATTCTGCTTATAAAATGGTGTAGCATTAAACCATTCATAAAGTTCTGCAAGTCCTGCATGCTCCGCGACAATTTTATTAACCAATAAAAAACAATGCACCGATTTATCCTCAATAGAATTTTCTTTCATTTCAGCACTATTGGTGCAAATAAAATCTTCAATATCGTCTTCTGACCCGTAATATGTCTTTACACTTCCACCAGTTGAATCTTTATATACTGATCGTTGTTCTATATCATCATGTCTGATTTTATTGGATAGCAATATTATCTCGTTGCAAGAACGTCGATTGTATTGTTTGTTTATATGCTTGTATTCTTTACAATACTCTTCTATTTTTATTCCTATTCCTGCATCATAAATGTTTTGAACAGAATCTCCAAAATATCCAACAAACACAGGATGATTTATTTCATTTGAGTAATTTGCTATTTCCGTAAGAATGGTTACTACTATCTCGCTGGTATCCTGATACTCATCAACAAAAAAATATGGATATTTATCTATGATAAACCTCTTTAACTCCTTATATTTACATATAATTTGATATGAATACAACAAAAGTGTATCATGACTTATTTTCATATGATGTAAATAATCTTTGTTATTCCTTGCATCATACCTAACTTGTGTATAACCATCTTCCGCCTTTTCTATTGATAAAATACATTGTTCATACTTTTTTATTCGTATTATCTTTGAACAGGTCTTGGAAAATTCTTTTGCATTACCTATTTTTCTTTTAAAAGTAGGAAAAATATTATAAAACTGTGTTCTAAACTCATTTGCGTTGCTATCATATATTTTATAAAACTCTTTTTGACGTTCAACTAAGAGTTTTGCTATTTCCTCTTTTTGATCTTTGGTAAGGGATGAGTAAACATCATTTTTTTCTATTTCCTGTTGCAATTTATCCATCTGAATTTTTAGATTATCAAGATGAATCATTAGCAACTCTTCTTGATATTCCTTGATGATTTCCCACAAACGTTCATGTATTGTTGAAATTAAAATCAAATCGGTATTTCCCAAACGATTTTTTATTTCATTTGCTGCCACGTTGGTATAAGTAATGCATATCGCCTTTTGATTATGGTAATTTAATATTTCGGCTTTTTCTCTACAAACATGTTTTAAACATTCAACAAGGGCATATGTTTTTCCAGCACCGGCACCCGCATTGAATACTAAACTCTTCTTACAATCGATGCATGATAGCAATTCTTTTATTATAAGGGCTTCATCTTCTTGAGCTTTTTCGTCCAATATACTTAACATCATCTTCCCCCTTTAATTGTATTCTTTATGTGATCCAATGCATCCTGTAAATATTGAGGTAATACTGGAATATCTTTATCTTCAACAAGTAGTTTATATAAAATTGAATTAGCAAATTCACTCTTTGTATCAGATAGTTTTCTTTGCCACTCGTACGCTTTACTGCTATTGTTATTATAATCAATTGGAGCACCTAAAATCTGATTGTAAATCCTCGGTTTAAGTTCCTTTAGCACATCATTAACTATATTATTTTCTTTATTTTTGGCAATAAAAGCCTCTTCAAAACTTGTTCGGTATAAAGAATCATAGTAATCTTGAAAAAATATTGAAATATTCCCGCTACTAATTGGCCAGGTAATATTTTCTATATTTTTAGTACCCCAAAAATATTCTATGGTTTTGTTTGTTGTTTCACGACCAACAAGTGAGTTAACAGGAGTAAATCCACTTTTTTCAGCATCACTACGTTTAATATCCAAATCTGTGATAATTGCTACCGGAATTCCTAAAGCCTTTAACATATTCTCATATACAAATGCATGGGCACCATCTATTTTAACAATGGTTATATATCTATGCTTTAAATCCAAATCTTCTGCTATATAATAAGGCAAAATAGTATTTTCTGTTATCCCTTCAACAAAAATAACCGCATCTGAAAACAAGGCATCCGAAACTCCAAACCTTATATGCTTTTTAATAAACTTAAAGTTCTCTTCCACATTATCACCATTTGGAGATACAACATTATCATTTAACAAAACGGCCGCCGATATTCCATTTCTTTCCGTAATATAATTAATGTTATTAAAGGTGCTGCCTGTCTGAATCTTACTATTAACAATATGTGATGAATGCGTTGTTATTACCAACTGACTGTTTACATGCTTATCTTTCGCTTCAAGCAATATGTTTATTGCATCGTTTATATACTGAATAAACAATTCTTGCATTTGTGGATGCATATGCGTTTCTGGTTCTTCTATACTAATGAGATTAACCTTACTATTAAAAGAACTTTCGGGGTACTTTTCAATATAATCAATCAATTGTGCAATTATCATCATCAAGTTACTATATCCCAATCCAAACTGATTTTCCGGAATATATTTATCCCCTTCAACATATTCATATCGAATAAGATTTTCCATTAACTTTTTAAATGTAATATCCGCACATAAATTCACTTGTATTGAATTTCCGGATATAATTTTATCTAAGGATGCATTAATATCTTTTGTGTGTGATGCATCAATATTTTGTGTAAGTTTGTCATTAATTGTATCCAGCTCGTTTTCAATTTGTTGCTTATCAGATGAAAAAGTATTCTCATAACGGTACTTTACAATACGATTAAATGCCTGAGATAGCGCATTTCCCGACTCAATATTTGTAACTAGAATAGGCACAAATTCTATTAGCTGATTTAATCGAAATCTTTCTACCATTTTGCCTTTTGCGTTATAATAATTAATCTTAAATAACGAAATCTTGTCTTCTATCACATTACTCAACTCATATAATGCATTAAATTTTTTCTTTTCCTTACTAAAAGTGGCTTTTATAGCATTAATAAAGGTTTCCTTTTCTGCCAATTCAAATTTCACACAAATAGTAACTTCTGTTGCTGTAACCCCACCTATTGTCAAAAAAGGAACAATATTGGTTACATAATCGTCTTTGCCCTTATCAAGACCTATTGTTATTTCAAAATCAATAGACGGTATTTCTTCAAAATTGTCCTCTTGATATTTCATTGCCATTTCTTTAAGGTAATCCATATTAAAATCTTTTACACCAAATCTATCGTTATGGTTTACCAATTTATCCAATGCTTGAATTATAGTTGTCTTTCCAGCATTATTCTTTCCTACAACTAATGTAACTGTAGATGCAACATTGACATCTACTTCATTATCCCATTTCTGCTTTTCATATGATTCAGCATCTGCAAATTCGATTATATTTTCTGTTGTCCTAAACTTACGAAAATTAACCATTTTTAGCGATTTAAAGTACATTCTATTTCCTCCTCTTCTCTATATTTCCTACACATATAGCACCTTACCCTTAATCTCCCCCACCAACTCATGCACCGTCGTACACGGACACATTTCCGATGATTTTGTTTTACCTTCTCTTTTACACTGCTCCAACTTCTGCTGCGCTATCTGAATTGCCTTTTCTTCGTCACCGGCTTTGCAGAGTTTTCCATACATCTGCTCATCTGCCTTGGAATACTTCTGTCCAGTCTTAGTTTCATATACTCGTCCGAAATCTGAGCAACATGTCCACGAATCTTGGATTGCTGGCATAGAACCAAAGTAGGCATACATCCATATTTCAAAACATGGATTGGACCAGCCCACTTGTATTCCTTTATCCTCTGCCTCTTTTATAATCTCATCAAACCCTTGCACTTGGTCTCTATCAAACACAATCCATGGGATTCGATACTGTGCATCATAAGCAGTGAGTTCCAGACATTTATCAATCATAGTGCGAGTTTTAGTCTCTACCACCTTTATCACAAGCTTGTTTTTCACATCTTCCGGCAATGCCTGATGGAGTCCTGTGAAGAAACATCGTTCCGTAGCTTCTGTATCCGTAACAATCAAGTAGTAGCCTAATTCTGGCACCTTAAATTGTTTTCTCTGCTCACGAGTTTTTCTGTTACCTGTTCTGTCCTTTTTCGCCATACTCATTCTCTCCGTTCCACTCCGGTCGGCGCTAAACCAATGTCCCCCGGACATTGAGCGCCCTTAAATATATCAATACTCTTTAAGGTCGGAATCGCACCGTACTTTCCAATCAGGTAATTCTTCTCATAGCTTTCGTCCTTACGGATACGGGAACCATCCTCATCCACAAAGTCAGCTAATGAGTAAAGTGTGGATACACCTCTTTCATCCTTTTCTACAAACCAGATTTCGTCACGGCGTAACAACTGGTTAGATAACTGCCATGTATCATGGGTTGTAAATACAAGCTGTGCATGATTAGTGTTGATTTCCGGATTCAAGAATGTAAGTAGGAAATTCCTTACTAGTAACGGATGCAGACGAGCATTTAATTCATCAATGAAGAACACACTGCCCTTCTCCAACACTTCCTGCAACTCCGGATATAACGCAAACATCTTCAAAGTTCCGGCTGACTCCAATCCCAACGGAATTTCCGCCATTTCATCAGAATCAATCATCTCGTGAAGTGCGTTAATTTTGTATCTCTCTTCCTTGCTTTCAGCCTCCTGAGGAACCTTTTCAATTCTGAAATCCTTGATATGCTCATCAAAAGATGCGAAATATTCTACAACTTTTTGCTGCACATTCTTATCTTCTACAAATCCCTTCGGCAATCTTCGTGACATAAAGAAGTTGGTAAAAGGATCTCCAAAATCTGCAAACTCATTTGCAAGGAACCAATCCCTGATTGCCTTACACTTACCAATCTTCAACTTTGCTCCCAGGGAAATGATAAGCACCTGCTTTTCCAATGCCACCTGAATATTATCCCTGCTGCTTTTAGGGAAGCCCGACAAATCAAGCTCCTCGTCAGTAGTTCCACGATAAAATACTGTACTATACTTTCTGGCAGTCTTTGCCTTGGAATTAAGCCATTCTTCGGTTACACCTTCCTTATTGATGCAAAAACCATAGTTATAGCTTCTCTCAGACTTATCGCCGGGCAATGTAAAATATACCTCAAAGCTGGATTCTGCATCAGCAGATGTGGAATCAAACAAGAACGGAGTTGGTCTGAACTCTTCAAACTTCTCCTCCTCATCGCCATACTTAAAGGACTCTGCAACATACTCAGACATATATTCAAAAGCATTGTATATATTAGACTTTCCGCTTGCATTTGCACCATAAATGGCAGCAACCGGCAAAATCTTCTCGCTACCAACCGTCACTACTCTGTCTGAAAACTCGGTCATCTTTGCTGCAGACAAATCCAAAGTAGCCTCTTCTCTGAATGATTTGAAATTTTTAAAATTAAATTGAATTAACATGATTGCTACCTCACATTCTTTTCTACTTTCTATTATATACAGTTTTGCACAAAAATCAACATTCAATTGTGAACTATTCTCATTTATGTGTAGTTTTGTATCCACAAACAAAAATCACCCTATTTACATCATCGTAAACAGAGTGATTAATCATAAATTATTCTCTTCCCATCTTGCTATTTGAAGAAATAAGTTTACCTCTTCCCTCAACCTTAACAAGTGTTTCTAACTCTTTTAATGCATCATTTTGCCACTAACATACAAATGCAAACCAACGCTAAATATCCAAAAACAATTCCCATATAAACATTTCCTTTTCATATAAACATCTTATTTCAATATATTTTCTATTTTTTTCTTAATGTGTATTGGCAAAGTCTTCTTATCTTGCCCTGCCCATACACATTTTCCGGCATACTTCATTCCTGATGTTTCAAAAAACTCCTTCATGCTTCTAACGGCTCCTGTACTTTGTCCACACAGGAAAGAAAACGGTGCTGGCGTATTACATGATGTTAATAGAAAATATTTTTGATTTTTAGATAATCTTGCTTTGGGAAATGTTTTTGTTTCTTCCATTGCCACACCTAACAACCTGTCAAATAAATTTTTAACTACTGCAGGAACATTTGCCCAATAAACAGGTGCCGCAAGCACTACTATATCACACTCTCTAATTAACCGACTTATTTTCTGCACATCATCTTTCTGTATGCAATTTCCGGTTTTTATACATACTCGACATCCATTACAATAATCTATACGTTGTTCATATAGGTTTACAAATTCAATCTGCCATCCTTGTTGTCCTGCAATTTGTAAGACATACTTAAGCATCGTTCCTGTTGCCCCGTCTTTATGAGGGCTTCCCAATAATGCAAGTAATTTTTTGTCCATTACTATTTCCTCCCCTCAATTATCAGCGAATTGTAAAGCATATCAAATCCGTATAGTAAAAATTCGCTCTTTGATTTTTTTAGATGTTGTGTAATATATTCTTCTTTATTAGCAGCAAGTAAAATAGCCCCCGACAACATTCCCCAAAAAGAAAATATTGTTGGCAAAATCTCTATATCGGAACGTATCTCTCTATTTTCTATTCCTTTTCTCAAAAAAGTACACAGTAACTCGTTTATCCTCTCGCCAACCAAAAATGTTTCCTTTTCTTCCGGCAAAAAATGTGTTGTTTCAAAATCAATGTCAATTGTTTTAAGTACCATACCCAAATAAAATGGATACTCCTCCTGATATTCTACTAAAGCATTGCAGATTTTTTCATAACATTCTTTGGTATTACTGCTACTTTCCAACGCCAGGCTAATATAATCGTGCAATTTCTGCATACTTTCCAACACTAATACACTGACAAGCTCCTCTTTGTCTTTGAAATATACATATAAGGTCGCCTTGCTATACCCTGCTTCCTTTGCTATATCATTCATCGATGTATTCTCTATTCCCTTTTTCATAAACAGCTGCTCTGCTACCATTGATATATTCTTCCTATGTACACTTTGTGGTTCCTTTTTCCTTCTTGCCATTTTATTACTCCTCGTTCATATAATTAAACCGTCGGTTTAATTATATGAACAAAAGCAATTTCTGTCAAGAAATACCGTAACATAGAAATACATCGACATGATTAAACAGTTATTACAAGTGTCAAAAAACTACTTATAAATCCAACGATAGACGCTGCTATCATCACAATCTTCTCTTTCCTGCTATTGGTAAAAAATATATTTTCTATAATGGCATATGCCAGAAACAACGTATTCATAATCATTATTCCATTGGAAAACGAATTGAAAATACGAAATCGTATTATTCCTGCTTTTCCTAAGTAAAACAATCCCAGAAAGAAAAATGCACATACACATATGAAATTAACGTATCTTTTTTTCTTGGGTATCACTCTATCTTTACCACTAAGTACATATTCACAGATTAGTGCTCAAAAAATAACAGAGCCTACAAACCCCCCATTAGCAATGTAATTATTGAACACATAAAAGGGAAAAAATCATTCCTCTGCTTCATTAACTATAGCCCCTCAATATTCTTTTCATTTGGAACATATAATTTATTCACTTTCCTTCCACTACACAATTTCCGCATTTTTAATTCTGCAATCTTTAGAATTACAGAATTGATTCGTCGTGCATTCTTAGGGCATACAGATATACATTGCAAACATGAAATACATTTGCTCCTATCACACACACGATAATTATCACAAGGTATCGCACTAACCGGACATCTCCTTCACAGTTTTATATGCCAATTATATTCTTGTACTTTATTTTTACAAGTACTGTATTTTTTTGTAGTACCCAATTTTGTTTTGTACATTGATTTTTAATCTCTGACATTGTAAAATACAATTTCTAGGCGTTTGCGAAAGTGATAACCATCCGTAAATTGTCAGAATTGTTTGTGCAAATAGCTGCTTACTACATAGTCTATATTCGACACGCTCTCGCTCCCTTCAAACGTAGCGGACACTAAGGCTGTAAAATACACAGCCTAAGTGCCGACGTTTTCAGAGGGTCACATATAGACTATGTAGCAAACAGCTATCTGTCACAAACAATT
>JBGVMW010000269.1:0-1688 GCA_045125095.1 Lachnospiraceae bacterium | reverse complement strand
CATTTTTCGTGGCTATTCAGTGCCTTTCTTCTCAAAATATGTTAAGCACATTCGGCGTTTTTGACGTTGCGTTGGCATTTGTTATAGTACTTGTATAAGTTGAAACCACAAGAAATTAAGCAGAACTCTAAAAATACACTTTTTAAGCCTCTTCGGAAAGCTCGTTTATAACTTCGGTCCCATTTCATCACCCCGAAGGTTCCTTCTGACTGAATACTTCTGTTCATGCACAACAGCGCTCCGTGAATTGAACAGAGATTGCTTACAACTTCCTCGTGAATTGCTGTCAATTCTTGATTCATACGGATTGTTCGATTCCCTTTGGCTCGTGGACAGCATTTCTCTTTGTGTGGACAACCTTCACAGTTTTCGCATTCATAGATTTCTTCTGTGCGACCATATTTATTTCCTCGAATAGAACGTGTATATTTCAAATGGAATTTTCGATTTTGTGGACAAATCAGATTCCCTTCTTTGTCCTGCCTGAAATTCGTTGCCCGATAAGGGTTGTCTTTATATTTCGTATCCTTAGTCTCTTTCTCGAACATAGTGAATTTCATGAATTTTTCCATTCCATGCAACTGACAGAAAATATAATTATTGAATGAGCCATATCCGGCATCAGCTACTGGATATTTCGGATAATGACCATAAAGTTGTTTGAATTTCTCCATCAGTGGAACAAAACAGTCCATATCAGAGGCATACTGTTTCACATCGATTGCTGCTATATATTCATCACATACTGCAATCTGCATGTTATATGCCGGTAAAAGCTGGTCATTTCCCATGTAATCTCTCTTTACTCGCATAAAAGTCGCACTTTTATCCGTCTTCGAGTAGCTGTTTCTTGATTCACCACATATTTCTATATGTTGTGCATACTGGGCAAGTCTGTTTCGGTATTCCTCCAATTGCTGATATCTTCTTTGTTGTACACTTTTTCTGTGACCTCTTCCAGATACAAACTCCTGTGGATTCAGTTGATACACCTCACCATATTTTTGAAGAATCATATCCAGATATTCTATCGCATACTCTGTCCTTGCTTCGAATTCCACATTTAAATAACACAGTTCTTCCCTGTTTATCTGTTCCAGCAATTCTGTGACTTTCAGAAACACTTTATCACGGTTTCGGGTGCAGGACTTCTTCCATACCCAAGTATATTTATTCGCATTCGCTTCGATTTTTGTCCCATCAATATAAACATGATTCAGATCAACCTTATCTTTTTCAAAGATAACCTGATTGATGGCTAAGAAAATGTTTTCGATGGAGTCCGTCAGTTCGTCTCGGATGAAATTTCCAAAAGTAGCAAAGGATGGTGCAGCCATACCGTCCAGAAGCCACATATAACGGATGTCAGTTTTACAAGATTTTTCAATTTTTCTCAGTGACAGGTAACCATTCTCCATGAAAGAAAAGAGAACGATCTTCAGCATGATTGTTGGATTGTATTTTGGGCGACCTGTTTTGCTCTCCTTAACTGCAAAATATTTTGTAAAGTCAATACTATCCACAACCTCACTGAAACTGTAAACTGGATCAGAAATATCAATAATTTTTTCGATATCCAATGGTAATTTTAGCTGTCTTGGTATATAATTACCATTGGTATTGTTGGTTAGTGGCATAATTAATTATACCAAAAAATCGCTTAAACCTCACGGTCTAAGCGATTTTTT
>JBGVMW010000268.1:0-19166 GCA_045125095.1 Lachnospiraceae bacterium | reverse complement strand
TGACAGATAGCTGTTTGCTACATAGTCTATATGTGACCCTCTGAAAACGTCGGCACTTGGGCTGTGTATTTTACAGCCTTAGTGTCCGCTACGTTTGAAGGGAGCGAGAGCGCGTCAAATATAGACTATGTAGTAAGCAGGTATTTGCACAAACAATTCTGATAATTTGCGGATGGCTTTCACTTTCGCAAACGCCTATATACTATTTAAATAGGCGTTTTGCAATTACCTACTCCGGAATATAACTAATAAAATAATTTCCCTTCTCCTCAAAGTACTTCATACTATCATTCATACCCATTTTATACACCAGTCTGCGATTCTCCGGATTCATAACAACGATATTCAGATTATCATATCCCACAATCAATAATCCCTGTTTCTCACCAGTAACAGCAAGCACCGGCATACCTGCATTTACATAATACAGCACCGTATCTACAGAGCATCCCGTCAAGTTAATGACCGTTCCCTTCATATTTTCTGACAGAATCTCCATAGGAGTTTTACCTTGATTCAGTACTGCATCTCCATCAACTGTCATACCTGCATACTTTAACATCATTGACAAACTGATACCCAGTGATGTCTTTCCGCCAGACAGCAATTCGCCCTTAATGTCGGTAATCTGTGTGGATGTCTTTCTTCCATTTCTTTTCCATAAATAATGAAATTCACTATCCAATGCTGTTCCTGTGGTTTCTGCTGCCTTTGCCACGGCTTCCGATGCCTGAGTGTAAACACCTTGCAGCTTGCCTTTTCCATATGCAAAATACTGTTTTTCTGTTACTTGCTTATCTACTTCTACAACAATTCGCTTGTCACCATCTGACACCACTTCTTTCGGTGTTAAAAGCTTTGGTGCTTCACTTGGCGTTTTTCCTGCTAACTTAATATATACTTCTGTCTTCATCACATCGGAAATCACCGTTGTTACTGTAATCGGCTCTACCGTCTCTTCTTTATTATTTGTAATATTATCATCGTCCGCCGGGATATATGATCCATTAGCAGTTCGCTTAACCCGCTTTAATTGCAACACATTGTCCTGTAGGGAGATGTCTTGAATATACACATTTGTTCTTTCATATTCTTTCACAACTTCTCCAAATTCATCCTGAATATATAACTTATACATTGGGAAAAGAGTTGCCCCTGCTATATCATGGGATACATCACTTTCTCGTGCTACGCCATAAATAAAGTCATCATCCATAAATCCCATTGGATAAATATACTCACCCTCTGCTACCTTTGCATTCGTAGTCTTACCTGTATCAATATTTAAAATACATATGGTTTTTGATTGATAGGGCTCCATCTCTTCCTGCCATGCAATATGCTTCATATTTTCTGCTATCACGTACGAATTATCCTTTAAATTCCCTACCAGTCTCGTTGTTTCCCTTGTCTCTAAATTTATTTTATACACGCTGTTATTGAGAAGCAGATACAATTCATTTTCTGTCTCAATACAGGACGTTGGCTTCTCTTCTGCATCCGATTGTGTTGTAACTGTTTCTGTTTCTACCGGTGCCACATATGCTAATTTTTCTATCTCCTGTTTGATGAACTGGTATGGCTTGTCTGATTGGATAAATGCTTTTTCTGTCACGCAATTCTTTTCTGCATCAAAATAATACACACCAACGCCACATTCTCCTTCATGCTCTCCCCTGTTCATGTAACCTGATACCAGAAATTGAATATTTCCATAGTCATCCACATTCAGTATATCAATGGCATGTTGATTATAATTTGCTCTGACATCCAATGGATAGCTGTCACGGAATCCATATACCTGCACAATATTATCCTTCTGGGTGTCATACTCCCATAACATCCCACTCTGCTCAAATGCAATCTTTGTATGATCACTATTATACACAATCTGCTTATCCTCTTCCGTAATTCCAAGCTTAATCATGTCATCCTTATAATTCTTGTGCGTTGGTGAAAATACAATTTCCATGGTACGCTCATAATCCAACAGATACATCCTGCTTTCCGTATAACGGACACGAAAATATTCTGACACCTGATAATACTCTGTTTTATCATCAGTTACCGACGCCATGAAATCGCACTGAATTGCCGCCGTACTTCCATCCATCTCCAATATCTTCATCACTGGTGTTGTTTCCTGCCTTACTGCAAGGTCTCCCCAGGTAACCTGATCTAAACTAGAATGAATGGTCACTGTCTGAAAGGTAGCATTCATATCGGTATTATTCTCTAAATACGTTTTCAGGGTGTCTGCTTTTTCCTTTACAAACGTAGTATCATGAAACCATTTCACAAATTGTAACTTTTCCGTTTCATGCAAATCTGTATCAGACAACAAAATACGGGTATAATATGAAATTTCTTCCTGATTATCAGTTGCTAATTTTACAATTAAAAGATATTCCGTTTCTTTATCTAACAAATTTTTAATTGGAAGTACCGTTTCTATTCTTCCATCTGCAACTTCGTATTCTGTAATCTCAGTTTCTTCAACCAGACGGGTGGTATCTAAGCTTCTTACCTCATAGCTGATTGATACAATATTTTCTCCACATGTATCAATGGCAATCGGAAGCTTTCTATCAGCTGGTAGCGGTGTCAGACCATCCCTCATATATTCGCCTTTCATCTCTGACACATAACCATGCATCGCATTCATGTCGCCTAAAGAGCCTCTGACATATACCAATGGCAAGGTTGCTGAGCCCATGGACGCAATCACTTTTGTATTGTCTTTATTCGCCAGATAACTAATGCCAACAAAGCTGACTACAAAGGTAATAAGCAAAATAAGAACCTTTATTAGTCCATTTCTAATTTTTTTCCACATATTATCTCCATTCTAAGTGACTTTTATCGCTTTTTTGTAAGTTTACTCGTTACGAAGCAGACGAGCCAGTGTCAAATCTGCTCCTAAAAATTCCATGGTAGAAGTTGTTATTTCCTTTTTCTTACCAGTATATACACATCTGAGTAAAATATTCTTTGGTGTATGCTCCATATCAATGAACTCCAACACCTGCACCTGATACCCCTGCTCCTCTAGCAGATTTGCACGGATTCCATCTGTCATTAGTGCTGACATTCGCTCCTTTAACAGTCCATACTTTAAAACAGACGAAAGTGCTTCATTCTCAATCTGCTTATTCAATTCATGCTGACAACATGGCACTGACAAAATTACTTTTGCCCCCCATTTTACTGCCTTATGCAATGCATAATCTGTAGCTGTATCGCAGGCATGAAGGGTGACTACCATATCTACTTCATTGGTTCCCTCATAATCTGCAATATCACCCATAAGAAAACGAAGTCCTTCATAATGATACCTGTCTTTTAACTGGTTACAACGTGCAATCACGTCTTCCTTCAAATCTAATCCTGTAATCTCTACTGCAAGTCCTTTTTTTTCATGTAAAAAATAATACATAGCAAAGGTGAGGTAGGATTTTCCACAACCAAAATCTATAATTTTTACGACTTTGTCTTTTGGAAGCTCGTCTACGATATCATCAATAAATTCCAAAAAACGGTTGATCTGCCGGAATTTATCATACTTTGCATGTACAACCTTTCCTTCCTTTGTCATAACGCCCAAGTCCACCAGAAAATCTACTGCTTCCCCTTCTGGAAGAAGATATTTTTTCGTCCTATTATGAGAAAAATCGGTAACTACAGGTGTCTTTCCTGTTCGTTTTCTCTTTACAGTCATGCTTCCCTTTTTGCTGACTAACACCACACCATGATAACCATCATAATCTACCTCACATTGGCGAAACTGGTTACTAAGCCAGTCTTTTGCCTGTGCAATCAGTTCTTCTCTTTTATAATTAGAGTGGTACACCTTTGTCCCTCTCGTTGTCTCTCCCTGAAAATACAATTCACCATTCTTTTTCACTGGACGAATCTTTACTTTCTCTCCAAGCATTTTGTCTCTTGCATTGCTAAATATCATTCTCTGCATCTTATCGCTACAGCATTCTTGTAAAAACACTTCTAATTCCATACTTACCTCTTTTATTCTATGTTGATGTCCAACCCTTATGATACCCTTTTGGCTCTTTTTTCTCAACTGTTTTCCAGCGAATTAAGAAAACTTTTGGAAGTATACGTCTTCTGGTTTGCAAAATTAGATTTTTCTTGTATACTAAATTCGGAATTGTGCATGTGTCAAGGTGTATTAGTCCATGTGCAAATCCGAATTTAACACCCATATATTTTTAGGAGATTAACATGAAACTTAACATTATTTATGAAGATGACACCATCCTTGTAGTACATAAACCAGCTGGAATGCCTGCACAGACAAAACAACATGCAAGAAAGGATTTAGAAACAGAAGTCCGCAATTACCTGTTAGAAAAAAATGATTATAAACAGGCTCCCTACTGTGCAATGATTCATCGCTTAGATCAGCCAGTGGAAGGACTCATGTTATTTGCAAAAACAAAACAAGCCGCCGCATTTCTCTCCGCAGACTTACATGAACAGTCCTCTGAAAAATGCTATCTTGCCATAACACAATTACCACTCCCGGCAGAAAAAGGCACATTGAACGATTACCTTTGCAAGAATCCAACTACAAATACTTCCTATATATCAGATGCTTCCCAAAAAAATGCCAAAAAAGCAGTTCTTGATTACGAATTGTCCGCGCAATCTGATGGCAAGTATCTTTACAAAATACGATTACACACCGGGCGTCATCATCAGATACGTGTCCAACTGGCAAATGCTGGTGCACCTATTTGGGGAGATAATAAATATGGACAAGGCAATGCTGGTATTCACCCTGCACTCTGTGCATACCGTCTCACATTCCTGCATCCAAAAACAAAGAAAAAAATATCATTTTCCACCCACCCGGAAAATCAGTTTTTTCAAATATTTACAGACATAGAATAAAAGTTTCCAGCTCATACTAAGTCTAACTATATTTATACGAAATGTCAGAATGATGGGGTATAGGCAACCTGTTTCTAGCTTTACAGCACAGTCTATTTTTAACCATCACTGCTTTCGTAAGCATGAATGAAAGGACTGACTTCTATGGATCAGAATACTGCAAAAAAATTATTATACTCAATCGGACTTCTCTATCTTATTTACCTGTTATTTCAGCATGTTCTGCCCATACTGTTTCCATTCGCACTGGCATTAGCCCTGGCTCTCATTTTATCCAAACCAATCAGCTTGATATCACAACGAATCCATGTAAAAAAAGGGCTACTCTCCGGCATTTTGACAGCAGGCGTATTGTTGTTAGCCGGTTGTATCCTCTGGTTTTTCGTTAGCCAGCTCATACAACAGATACGTAATCTGATTGCATCTGATACCTTAGAAACCCTTTACCCTGAACTACTATACTCTTGTAGCTGCACAATCGCTGATATGTTCAACTTAGACAAACAGAATGTCTATAACGGATTATTCTGTAAAATTTCAGACTTTGCCGTTTCTTTAAAGACAGACTTCATCTCTCATGCCTTTACCGGCTCCATCTCCTCTGTGAAATGGATTTGTAAAGCAATTACTTTCCTTGTGGTTACTATAACGGCTACTCTGTTTTTCTTTAAAGATTTAGAACCTGTTAAAAATAGCCTCCGTAAATTACCTTTTTTTCCATTCTTAAGTCACTATTATCACACTACTTTAACACTGTCCTGTGTTTATCTGCGCGCACAATCTATTATTTTGGCAGTTACCATTATTATCACGACCATAGGCATGTTTTTTATTAAACAACCATATAGTCTCTTAATCGGTACAGCTATAGGTCTCCTCGATGCGCTCCCGTTTTTCGGAAGTGGACTGGTTCTACTACCCATGGCTCTTTTTAAACTTATATCCGGTGATTTTTTGCATTCTGCTATTTTACTTACGGTATATATATTCAATTCCGCTACACGTGACATATTGGAACCTAAACTAATTGGAAAACGCCTGCGTATTCCATCTATTTACATCCTTATTGCCATTTATATCGGTTTTTGTCTTTTTGGGGTAAAAGGTATATTGTTTGGTCCTCTGTACTTTTTATTTAGTTATCAGCTTATAAAATGGTATTGGAACGCCCCTTCTCATGTGTCTTCTTAATTGTATACTGTATTCAAAAAAATACAAAAGTTCACTTGACGCCCTTATTCTATTATTTTATAATAAACTTAACACGCAGAATATAGTGCGCAAGCCTTTGGATTTTGCATAATTTCTTTATCTAAAGGCATAACAAATATTTTATTTTTTATAGGAGGCATTTTCAAAATGAGACCAGAATGGAAAGATTTTGTAGGCGGAAATTGGGAAACCGAAGTTAACGTCAGAGACTTTATTATGAAGAACTTTGACTTATACGAAGGTGATGAATCCTTCTTAGCAGGTCCTACACAGAACACAAAAGACTTATGGGCACAGGTATTGGATTTAACAAAACAGGAGCGTGAAGCAGGCGGCGTTCTTGATATGGATACAAAGGTTGTTTCCACTATCACATCCCATGGTCCTGGATATCTTGATAAGTCTAAAGAGACTATCGTTGGTTTCCAGACAGATAAGCCATTCAAACGTTCAATGCAGCCTTACGGTGGTATCCGTATGGCAATGAAAGCTTGTGAAGACAACGGTTATGAAGTAGATCCAGAAATCGTTGAATTCTTCTCAACACACAGAAAAACACACAACGCTGGTGTATTCGATGCTTACACACCAGAAATCAGAGCTTGCCGTTCAAGCCACGTTATCACAGGTCTTCCAGATGCTTACGGACGTGGACGTATCATCGGTGACTACCGTCGTGTTGCTTTATATGGTATTGATTTCTTAATCCAGGATAAGGAAGCACAGAAGGCAGCTACACCTGATGTTATGACAGCAGAAGTTATTCGTGACCGTGAAGAATACTCTGAGCAGATCAAAGCATTAAAGGAATTAGCTAAATTAGCTGAAATCTACGGATGCGATATTTCTAAGCCAGCTACTAACGTAAAGGAAGCTATCCAGGCTGTATACTTTGGTTACCTTGCAGCTGTTAAGCAGCAGAATGGTGCAGCTATGTCACTTGGACGTACTTCTACATTCTTAGACTGCTATGCTCAGAGAGACTTAAAGAACGGTACTTTCACAGAAGAACAGATTCAGGAATTCGTAGATCACTTCATCATGAAGTTAAGATGCGTTAAGTTTGCTCGTACACCAGAATACAACAGCATTTTCGCTGGTGATCCTGTATGGGTAACTGAGTCCTTAGGTGGTGTTAGTGTAGATGGTCGTCCTTTAGTAACAAGAATGTCCTTCCGTTACTTACACACATTAGAGAACTTAGGTGCAGCTCCAGAACCAAACTTAACTGTACTTTGGTCTACAAGATTACCATTAGCATGGAAGAAATACTGTGCTAAGATGTCTATCTACTCATCTTCTATCCAGTATGAGAATGATGACTTAATGAGAGTTACTCATGGTGATGATTACGCAATCGCTTGCTGTGTATCTTCCATGAGAGTTGGTAAGGAAATGCAGTTCTTCGGAGCTCGTGCAAACCTTGCTAAATGTATGTTATACGCTATCAACGGTGGTGTTGATGAAGTATCTAAGAAACAGGTTGGTCCTAAATATCGTCCAGTAGTAGGTGACTACTTAGATTTCGATGATGTATGGGATAAGTACTGCGACATGATGAAGTGGTTAGCTGGTGTTTATGTAAACTCATTAAATATCATCCACTACATGCATGACAAGTACTGCTACGAAAGCTTACAGATGGCATTACATGATGCACATGTACGTCGTTACTTTGCAACAGGTCTTGCTGGTCTTTCTGTAGTAGCTGACTCTTTATCTGCTATCAAGTATGCTAAGGTTAAATGTGTACGTGACGAAGATGGTATTGTTGTAGATTACGAAGTAGAAGGCGATTTCCCTAAATACGGTAACGATGATGACCGTGTTGACTTAATTGCTAAGAAGGTTGTTGAAACATTCATGATGTATGTAAGAAAGAACCATACATATAGAGAAGGTTTCCCTACTACTTCTGTATTAACAATTACATCTAACGTAACATACGGTAAAGCTACAGGTAACACACCAGACGGAAGAAAGAAAGGACAGCCATTCGCACCAGGTGCTAACCCAATGCATGGTCGTGACAGCCACGGTGCAGTTGCATCCTTATCTTCAGTTGCTAAGCTTCCATTCAAGGATGCTCAGGATGGTATTTCTAACACATTTACTATCATCCCAGGTGCTCTTGGTAAGGAAGACAAGGTTATCGCTGGCGATATCAACATTGAACTGTAATTCTTGCTACAATGTTAAGCGATAAGGAAATGATTGATGATATCATTGCCACTTTAGACGGTTCTATCAGAAACGGCGTAGGGCATTTAGATATCACCGTAGAGGATGGGAAACCATCTCAGGAAATTGAAACATTCGGCTGTAACTTATGCTCCAGGGTTGATGCACCTCCTAAGGTGCCTTCCCTGAGCAAACAAAACAGCAATCAATAATCTTAATAGGAGGATTTTATCATGGCAAAGGCAGAAGTTAGTAACGCTCAGGTAGATAACTTAGTAAACTTATTAGACGGTTATGCTACAAAGGGTGGCCACCATTTAAATGTAAACGTATTAAACAGAGATATGCTTAAAGATGCTCAGGAGCATCCAGAAAACTATCCACAGTTAACAATCCGTGTATCTGGATACGCTGTTAACTTCATCAAGTTAACTCCAGAACAGCAGGCTGATGTTATTTCTCGTACATTCCACGAGAACATCTAATTTGCATATTAGATTGTGAGCACGAAAAGGGCTACATGTCAGAGGTTTTTCCTTGACATGTAGCCTTTTTCTATAATAAATGTACACCATAAATTTTGATGCATATTTCAAATTCAGATTTGTGCGTGCGTCAAAGTGTATTAGTCCACCGTCCGGCAGAGAGAGGGGCTGTAGCTTGCTATCAGAGGCAGGGCACTTAGCTGTAAGTGGTACTAAGGAATTTTGCTTGTCCTTAGCACCAATTCAACCATCTTAGAATCACTTATGCCTTGGAGCCTGCCCCATCTCCCAATCTTCGCTGTAATCCGGAGCCGGACGGGTAAGCTACAGACCCTCGCTCTGCCGCATGGTTTACTAATACACTTGTACACACCTACAAATCCGAATTTGACTTCAACATTTGAAAATCCTCCTCTGGAAAAAGTATTCTATTTTATTATCCACGCAACTGTGCTATACTAGGATGTATAAGATTTCTAAAAACATCTTTTATTAAAACAACTATACACTAACACATAGAAAAGAGGTACTTTATGAAAGGTTACGTTCATTCAACAGAAAGTTTCGGTACCGTAGACGGTCCAGGCTCCCGATTTGTTGTCTTTGTACAGGGATGTCCCATGCGCTGTCTGTATTGCCATAACCCGGATACCTGGGAAATGAATATTGGCAACCAGATGGATACCGATGAATTATTAGAAATGTATCGCCGAAACAAAGCCTTCTATACCAATGGTGGAATTACTGTTACAGGTGGTGAACCGTTGATGCAGATTGACTTTGTCACAGAATTATTTACGAAAGCAAAAGCGGAAGGCATTCACACTGCCTTGGACACTTCCGGTATTGCATACAATGAAAATAACCAGATATTTTTAGAAAAGCTGGAGAAATTAATGGCTGTCACTGATCTGGTTATGTTAGATATCAAACACATTGATCCGGAAGAACATAAGAAGCTTTGTAAACAACCAAATGAGCAGATTTTAAAATTTGCCCAGTATCTTTCTGATATTAACAAAGATACCTGGATTCGTCATGTAGTGGTGCCAACCATTACATTTAAGAAAAACTATCTTCATGATTTAGGTTATTTTATTGGTGGGTTAAAGTCTGTAAAAGCCTTAGAACTTCTTCCATACCACACTATGGGACGTTCCAAATACCAGAACCTTGGTATTGAATATCCATTAGAAGGCGTTCAACAGATGGATAAGGCAAACATCCCTCTTTGCAAAACATGGGTGTTAGAAGGCATCAAAGAACGTCGAGCCGAGTTAGTCAGAACGAACTAATGTTTTATTCTACTTTTTCCATTATATAAGATTTACCACTTGTATAATTGATTTTTTTGTATTAAAATAGCCTTATAGACTATATAATAAGCACTTGCTTTTGAAGTGCTTTTCTTATTAAAAAGGAGGATATTATCATGGCATTTGTAATTAGTGATTCTTGTGTAGGATGTGGTTCTTGCGCTGGCGGATGTCCAGTAGGTGCTATCTCTGAAGATGGTGGAAAGTATACAATTGACGCTGATTCTTGCATCAACTGTGGAGCTTGTGCTGGAGCCTGTCCAGTAGGTGCTATCTCTGAAGAATAATCAGTATAGCTAAAGAAAACCCGGCTTTCGCCGGGTTTTTTGTTTTAACAGAGCCACATTGTGAACCGTTTTTTATTTTTTATTTTTAATGTTGTGGCTCTGTTTTTAAACCTTTTCTCAAAAATCCTTTTCGTTTTTCTGCCTTCTTTTCTGCCTTCTTTTGTTCCTTTTGCGCTTTTACTTTACCTTTCTTCTGGTAACTCCGAATGGCTTCATCTAATTTCTTATAATGTTCTTCTTCCTTATCACTCTGCTCCCGCATTAAGTAATCCATTTGCTTTATCACCCGATCGCTTACATTCGATGTTACATCCTTGGTGAATAATTCTACATTATCTTTTAATGCCTGTGCCACAATAGAACCCATAATTTGCTGAAATTGTTCCATTTTTGCATTGCTTTCCGGCATAATTTCCATTTTTTTATTTGGTTTTTCTACTACAGAAATACTATTATGTACGGACTGCTGATTTGTTTTTTTAGCAGACACAACTTTAACCGGCTGATCCTTTGCTTTTTCTGCTGGTTTAACTGTCACCAGCGATACGCTTTTTTGCGTAGCCTCCTGCTCCTGCTTTTCTGCCTTTAAATTCATTTCATCACACAAGCTTAATAAATTATCCACATTGCTCTTAGAAAGCTCCGGAAGCACCAATTTAATGGCTTTTAATTGGAATCCCTGATCTTTTAACTTCTTAATGTTACGAAATACCTGAATATCTTTATCCGTATAATATCGGTGTCCCATTTCATTTCTGTTAATATTCAAAGTTAGTTCTTCTTCCCAGTAACGTAATACATGGGATTCTACCGCCACCTGCTTTGCCGCATCTGATATCATAAATCGTTTTTCCATGTCTTGCATCCCCTTTTTCTTTGTAAACAGCTTTACATGTCTATCATATTAGGGAGTATAGCATGTCCAAAATGCAAAGTAAGGGGAAATGTGTCGACTGAATAAAGAAAAATTCGTGCGCATCACTTTTTATATACTAGGAAATTGCATATATCACATTCTATAATAATCCGTTATAACTTCCTGGTATATAAAAAATACTCCACATACCTTCGTACATGGAGCATATAAACAAAGTAATCACTTTTTCATATTCGCAAATTTTGTATACTGAGGCATCCATACCAACTCTACCGTTCCGATGGAACCGTTTCTTTGCTTGGCGATGATAATTTCTGCCACATTTTTCTTTTCGGTATCTTTGTTGTAGTAATCATCTCGATAAATGAACATAACCATATCGGCATCCTGCTCAATGGCTCCCGATTCACGCAAATCGGACAGCATTGGACGGTGATCGGGACGCTGTTCTACGGCTCGGCTCAACTGGGATAACGCCACTACAGGAACGTTTAACTCCCTGGCTAACGCCTTTAAAGAGCGGGAAATTTCTGAAATCTCCTGCTGACGGCTTTCGCTTTTACCACCAGTCATTAACTGAAGGTAGTCAATCATGATCACGCCTAAGTTATGCTCTAACTTGTATTTACGGCATTTCGAGCGCAGCTCCGTAATTGAAATCGCCGGGGTATCATCTATAATCAGGTGGGAATTACCAATAATTCCGGCACCCTCGATTAAGCTTACCCAATCATCATCCGCTAGATTACCTGTACGAATAGATTGAGAATCTACTTTTGACTCTAAAGAAAGGAGACGGTTTACCAACTGCTCCTTACTCATTTCCAAACTAAATATGGCAACGGTAACATCATTTCGGAATGCCATATGCTGAGCAATATTTAACACAAACGCAGTCTTACCCATAGAAGGTCTGGCTGCCACAAGAATCAAGTCAGAAGGCTGAAATCCAGCTGTCATATAATCTAAGTCAATAAAGCCGGTAGAAAATCCGGTTACACTTCCCTTGGTCTTGGATGCTGCTTCAATTTTGTTCAATGCATTTACCACAACATCTCTTATAGGCACATAATCTCCTGCTGATTTATTTTGCAGGAGATTAAAAATATCATGTTCCGTAGTTGCTAATATATCTTCAATTTTCTCTGACTCTGTGTAACAGATACCAGCAATATTTTCGTTTGTTTTGATAATCTTTCTGAGCATGGACTTATCCGCCACAATCTTGGCATAATGCCTTACATTTGCCGAAGTTGGAACCGTCGCTAACAATTCCTTTACATACTCCATGCTACTAATTTCCGGTGCTACATTTTTCTCACGCAGGCGGTTCTGCAATGTAATTAAGTCTACCGGCTTTCCCTCTTCATCTAATTCAACCATAGCATCAAATAAAATACCATACTGCCTTCCATAGAAATCCTCAGATGTAAGGATCTCCGCAGCCGCTACAATGGCATCCTTATTCATAATCATGGAACCAATGACCGACTGCTCTGCTTCCAGACTATGGGGCATCACTCGTTTTACCAGTGCTTCTTCCATAAATGAATCTCCTCTTTCTAGAGTGGGTATTTTAGCTCTCTGTTACTTTCACTTTTAATTCAGCCTGTACTTTTGGATGTAATTTGATTGTAACAATGTGCGTACCAAAAGTTTTTATCGCTTCCATCTGGATTTTCTTTTTGTCTACTTCATAACCTAACTGCTCCTGTACTGCCTTTGCAATTTCCTTGGAAGATACGGAACCGAACGTTCTGCCAGCTTCTCCAGCTTTCATTTTGCATTCTACAGACGCTTCCTCAATCTTGCCTTTTAACACCTTTGCTTCTTCTAGCTGTTCTAATGCAACCTTTTCTTCATGAGCCTTCTGTAACTTTAAGTCGTTCATGTTTTTTCCGTTAGCTTCCATACCTAAATTCTTTTTTAATATAAAGTTTCTGGCATATCCATCATTAACGTCAACCAATTCTCCTTTTTTTCCTAATGACTTTACATCCTGTAATAATATAACTTTCATTTCTGTCTCTCCTTCAAAATCATTTTCTATTTATAGTTTAAATCGCATCCTCTGCTTCCATTTCATCAATGGTCTGCTTCAAAGTTGCAATTGCCTCCTCCATGGAAGTTTCTAACTGAGCACCTGCCAGATTCAAATGACCACCGCCACCTAGCCGTTCCATAATCAACTGGACATTCACCTCATCTATCGATCTCGCGCTTATATAAATCTTACCATTAAACGCTGTCAATACAAAAGATGCTTTCACGCTGGTAATGTTAAGCAGCTCATTTGCCGCCTGTGCGCCTACAATTGTCGGGCTTTCCAGTCCCTCTGCCGGACATTCTGCAATTGCATAATACTCTTTATACATTTCTGCTCCCAGAATACTGTCTGCTTTTGCTTTGCAGACATCCATATTTTCACGGAAAAGCTTCCGCACTCTGGTCACATCTGCCCCGGAACGGCGCAAAAAAGCTGCCGCTTCAAAGGTACGAACACCAGTCTTCGTCATGAAATTATTGGTATCAATCATAATACCGGAATACATACAGTCTGCTTCTAAATTCGGTACACGAATATTATCACCAATGTACTGCAAAATCTCTGCAACCATTTCACAGGCTGAAGATGCATAAGGCTCCACATAAGACAACACAGCACTGTCTATGGACTCTGTTCCTTGTCTATGATGGTCTAATACCACAATGGTTTTACAGCGTGTAAGCAGCTCAGGGCATTCCGTCAGACTTGGTTTATTTACATCTACAGTCACTAACATGGAATTGTTATCTACCATATCCAATGCTTCCTCACTGGTCAGGAACATATCTTCTTCATAATCCGGATTATTCATAAAGCCTTCTATTAATACACGGACTGACGTTGTAATATCATTAATTACAATATACGCCCGTTTATCTAACAGCTTTGTAGCACGGTAAATACCTATTGCGGCACCAAAGGAATCGGTATCTCCTAATTTATGTCCCATAACAAATACCTTTTCCTTGCCCTGTATCAGCTCTCGCAAAGCATGTGCTTTTACTCTTGCCTTCACACGGGTGCTTTTTTCTACCTGCTTTGATTTTCCACCATAATATGCAATTTTTTCCTTGTGCTTTACTACTGCCTGGTCACCGCCACGTCCCAATGCTAAGTCTATGGCATTTCTTGCAAATTCTAAATTCTGAGAGTAGGAACTTCCATCGGCACCAATACCAATACTTAATGTAACAGCAATTTCATTACCAACACTTACATTTTTGATATCATCCAGCAAATCAAATCGATTCTCGCACAGTGATTCTAAATATACATTTTGCAGAACCACAAAATATTTATCTTTCTCAAATTTTTTTACAAGACCACCTGCTGTCGTAATATACTTTGTAATTTTTCGCTCAATCAATGCTGTTAAAAGTGACTGGCGTACTTCTTCCACTCCTTCTAACGCTTCTTCATAATTATCAATGTATATCAATCCTACTACTAATTGCTGTTCCTTATTGATGCGTATAAAATAATTCAAATCCGTTTCATCGAACAGATACAACGCTACCAGATACCCCTCATACTCTGTTGCTTCAAAGATATTGTCAGCATCTGCGATATTTTCCATCATAATTTTCTGCATCTGCACACGATAATCTCCATTATCTAAATGAAGCTCCATCATACTTGTATCGTTTGCGATTGGAAGTCTGTCCTTTGTAATGGAAGGAAAAATATTCGTAATTGACTTCTTGTAACTTCTGCTTTTCCCTGTTACATCACAAAATGCATTATTCATCCAAATTACTTTACCTGTATCATCTAATAGTGCATAGGGAAGGCTTAATTCCTTTAGTAATTTTTTTTGAATCTGTCCATAACCAACTGCAAAATTTATCATTTCATTGATAAATAATTGTCTGTTATAAAAATACAGATAGAGCACTAACACAGCATACATCAATACAAAAAACGTCATCAATACACCGCATCCGATATCCACCAGATACATACACACATTCATAGCTGCCAACATAGCAATAAGAAGCACTGGCCACTGCATGTACAGTCTGATTGCGCCCTTAAATCTTATTCTTTTTTTCATCATAAAATCTCCTATATACTACTACTCCGGCTGATAAATATATAGTATTTAACTGCCACAGTAATACAACCGCAATAGCTTTCTGTATTATAGCACAAGTCCTATTATTTTAAAAGTAGTAGACGAAAAAAGAGAAGGTTCCGCACCTATTCGACTAAATGCCTGATAGGTACGAAACCTTATATCTATCGTGTAATATCAAAATTTTATCGTAACTATTCAGTACCCTCATAGTTACGAGCCAAAATCCATGCAGAATCACCTACGGTGATGGATTTTGACCTGCTGCCACTACGTTTTCATACGCACTGTGCAGTTCAGCACAGTCCTGTTCTGAATAGTTACATTTTATCAATTAATCATCTTCTCTTATATGTACAAGACCCTGACTCAAAATAGTTGTAATATGGTCATCTGCTAAAGAATAAAACATTACCTTTCCATCTCTGCGGTTCTTCACTAATGCCATCTGTTTTAAAATTCGCAACTGGTGGGATATGGCAGACTGCGTCATATTTAATATCTGTGCAATATCATATACACACATTTCATTGTCCAATAACACCTGCATAATCTTTAATCTGGTGGCATCACCAAACACTTTAAAAAAATCAGCCAGGTCTGACAATTCCTGTTCAAGAGGCATTCGCTGTAAAATACTTTGTGCTGCTTCCTGCTTCAATAAAAGGTACTCCTGCTGTTCTTTTTTTTCTTCCAAAAAGCATACCTCCCGTTTCTCACAAATCATTGGTTCCCTGTTGATTATATCTGTCTCCAGAAAAGTTGTCAACTTTTCCGGAAGGGGCTGTACACTAGTCAACCGACCATTTGATATTTAGTAAACTTGTGAAGCATATCTGTTCATCTGCAAAAATGATGGACTCGTACATCATCCATGAAATAACTGGTATGTTCACTTACGATGTACTAGAGCTAAATTGCAATAATTTGTATATTTCCTATTGACATTTATATGATTTTATGGTTTTATGAACATATGAACAGTTATTCATATGTTTAAATATTTTAAAAGTCCAGGAGGGTTCTCTATGAGCAAACAGAATCATAATCATACACTACCTCACCAAACTATAGAGGAAAAACATCCTACCACGCATGCAGAACATGCTAATGAATGTGGACACCATCATGAACATGGTGATTGTGAGCATGAACATCATCATGATATAGAGCATTGCGATTGCGAGCATGAACATCATCATGACATAGACCATTGCGATTGTGAGCATGAACATCATCATGATATAGAGCATTGTGACTGCGAGCATGAACATCATCATGATATAGAGCATTGTGACTGCGAGCATGAACATCATCATGACATAGACCATTGCGATTGCGAGCATGAACATCATCATGACATAGACCATTGCGATTGTGAACATGAACATCATCATGAAACAATGCCTACGAAAGAACATATCTCAAATAAAGATGATGAAACAATTGTCTATATTGTAGAAAATCTCGGATGTGCCAACTGTGCCGCTAAAATGGAAGCCAAAATAAACGAGCTGCCGGATGTGACCTGTGCCACCCTTACTTTTGCCACCAAACAATTAAAAGTGTCCGGCAAAAACATAGACAATCTGTATGATACCATGCAGTCTATCTGTTCTTCCGTTGAATCGGAAGTTGTCCTTACCAAGCGTGAAAAAAGAACGGTAAGCACCACGAATGAAAAGGAAGAAACCAAACATTCTATTATCGAAATCGTTATTGGTGTTATCTTTTTTATTGGAGGACTTTTTACCGAAGAACCATATCCCATGGCATGCCTGATTTTATGTCTGGCTGGATATCTTGTCCTTGGAAGAAATATTGTGATCGATGCGGCTAAAAACCTTTTCAAAGGTCATATGCTGGACGAAAACTTCTTAATGAGTATTGCCACACTGGGTGCTTTTGCAATTTCTGACTATCCGGAAGCAGTGGGCGTTATGTTGTTCTACCGGGTTGGTGAATTATTTGAAGAAATTGCAGTAGGCAGAAGCCGCAAGCAGATTATGGATGCCGTGGATATGCGCCCGGAAACCGTTAATCTGGTATCTGGTAATGAAATTACCGTAATTCCAGCTGAAGATGCCACTATCGGCGATATCCTTGTAATCCGCCCAGGTGACCGCATTCCATTAGACGGTGTTGTCATCGAAGGAGAAAGTCGCATCGATACCTCACCTGTTACTGGTGAGCCGGTTCCCGTTAAGGCAGCTACAGGCGACACTATCATTTCCGGCTGCGTCAATACATCTGGTCTTTTGAAGATGCGTGTTGAAAAAACATTAGAAGAATCTATGGTAACCAAAATCCTGGATTCTGTAGAAAACGCTGCAGCAAACAAGCCTAAAATTGACCGATTTATTACGAAATTCGCAAGAATTTATACACCTTTTGTCGTTGTTCTTTCTATTTTTACCGCCATTGTACCATCCTTATTTACTGGTGACTGGGAGCACTGGATTTATACAGCACTGACCTTCTTAGTAATCAGTTGTCCATGCGCACTGGTACTAAGTGTGCCACTTGCTTTTTTTGCAGGTATTGGTGCCGGTTCAAAGAAGGGTATTCTCTTTAAAGGTGGAATTTCATTAGAAGCCATGTGTGAAGTAAAATCCATTGTCATGGATAAAACAGGTACGATTACAAAGGGAAATTTTGCTGTACAAAAGATTATAAGTGTCTCTGACCATTCAGATAACACGATTCTTTCTTATGCAGCAGCCTGTGAAGCAACTTCTACACATCCGATAGGCAACAGTATTGTAACTGCTTTTAAAGAAACAGAGCAAACTCTCTTGCAGGCAACCTCCCTTGAGGAAATTTCCGGACATGGTATCAAGGCTGTGATAGATGGAAAAACCGTTTTATGTGGAAATACCAAACTTATGGAACAATATCATGTAAATATTGCAGCTTATCAGCCAGACAATTCCGGAACCGAGGTATTGCTTGCTATTGATGGTGTATTAGCCGGATATCTGATCATCTCTGATACCATCAAGGATGATGCTGTACCTGCAATTCAAGCTATCAATAAGTTAGGAATTACAACTGCCATGCTGACCGGTGACAGTCAGGCTGGTGCTGATATGGTCGCTGCCAAGACCGGCATTGATATTGTTCGTGCCAGATGCCTGCCGGAAGATAAATTAAATGAGTTAAATACCCTTCGTAGCCAATATGGTTCGGTTATGTTCGTAGGTGATGGTATCAACGATGCACCTGTGCTTGCCGGTGCTGATGTAGGTGCTGCAATGGGAAGCGGTGCCGATGCTGCTATCGAAGCTGCCGATGTCGTGTTTATGACTTCTGGTATGACTGCCATTCCACAGGCTCTTAAAATTGCAAAAAATGCAAACCGCATTGCCAGACAGAATGTAGTCTTTGCTCTAATTATCAAAGCACTTGTAATGGTTCTTGGATTATGTGGCATTGCCAATATGTGGCTTGCCGTATTCGCAGATACAGGAGTTGCTATGTTGTGCGTACTGAATTCTGTAAGGATATTGTATCAAAAAAATTAACGGAGTTAAAAATTCGGTTTTGTGCGTGTGTCAAGTGTATTCGTAAACCGTCCGGCAGAGAGAGGGGCTGTAACTTGCCATCAGAGTCAGGGCACTTAGCTGTAAGTGGTACTAAGGGATTATGCCTGTTGCTAAGGACAATCGGGAAAATATAGAACTCGCAAGCTCAGACAACTATATTTTCCCGATTAACGCAACAAACAAAATCCCTAAGAACCACTAGACATCTAACCAACAGCCTCTGATAGCAAG
>JBGVMW010000267.1:0-24140 GCA_045125095.1 Lachnospiraceae bacterium | reverse complement strand
TGCAAATAGCTGCTTACTACATAGTCTATATTTGACGCGCTCTCGCTCCCTTCAAACGTAGCGGACACTAAGGCTGTAAAATACACAGCCTAAGTGCCGACGTTTTCAGAGGGTCACATATAGACGATGTAGCAAACAGCTATCTGTCAAAAACAATTCTGACAATTCGCTAGCTTGTTGGCGTTTCGCAATTACCTATCTATATTGTGAAAAATTCGGATTTGTGCGTGTGTCAAAGTGTAATAGTAAACCATCCGGCAGAGAGAGGGGCTGTAGCTTGCTATCAGAGTCAGGGCACTTAGCTGTAAGTGGTACTAAGGTATTTTGCCTGTTGCTAAGGACAATCGGGAAAATATAGAACTCGCAAGCTCAGACAACTATATTTTTCCGCTTGTCCTTAGCAGCAATTCAAGCCTCTTAGAATCACTTATACCTTGGAGCCTGCTCCATTTTCCAATCTTCGCTGTAACCCGGGGCCGGACGTGCAACCAACAGCCCCTCTCTCTGCCTACCATAACGAAAATGCAAGCTGTTATGGTATTTCGAACACCGGCAAATTTAAAATTCGCATTCGTCCAGCTTAGCAATCATACAGAAAAAACAGAAAAAATTCTCTTGACATATTATCAATTTAGTAATATGATAATATCAACAAGAGATATTATCAAAGTGATAATAACAGAAAAGTGGAGGTAGCAATGATGAAGAAGACCTTAATTGTAGTAGATATGCAGAAAGATTTTATTGATGGTGCATTAGGAACAAAAGAAGCAGTAGCAATTGTTGACAATGTAAAGAAAAAGATAGCAGCCTATCAGGCTGATGGTGACGAGATTATATTTACAAGAGACACCCACCAGCCGGATTATTTAAACACCAATGAAGGTAAGTACCTTCCGGTAGAACATTGCATAGAAGGCACCGACGGATGGAGAATCCAGGAAGACTTAGAAGTACCGGGAGCCATTTACATTAACAAACCAACATTTGGCTATTTGAACTGGAAGGAGTATAATTTAGAGGAAGTAGAAATTATTGGGTTGTGCACGGATATCTGTGTGGTATCAAATGCACTGATCATCAAAGCCATATATCCTGAAATAAAAGTAACCGTAGATGCCAATTGTTGCGCCGGTGTGACACCGGAAAGCCACACAGCGGCATTAACCACCATGAAAATGTGTCAGGTTGAAGTGATTGGTGAATAGAACTGTATGAAAAGGTGAGCGATAGACTGGCGAATAGGAAAGAAGGGGATTGCAATGATAGCATGTAATGGGAAAAAGGTAGAACTGAATCATTTTCCGGATGGAACATTATTGGTAAAAGAATTAGCACCGGATACAGAGAAAGCAACACTTACCTGGCTGTTTGAGAATAACGAAGAGCTGGTAGCACTCTATTTTTTGACAAAGCATTTGCGGACAAAAGGAATAAAGGAAATTGCGTTGGAGCTTCCCTATATACCAAATGCAAGACAGGATCGTGTCAAGGCACCAGAGGATGTATTTACCTTAAAATATTTTGCAGAATTGATAAATTCTCTGGAGTACACAAAGGTAACCGTGTTAGATCCACATTCCTATGTAAGCGAAGCATTGATTCATAACATTGAAATACAGAATCCTAAGAAAAATGTGGAACAGGTGTTAAAGGAAATTTCACAGGGAAAGGATGTGTTACTTTTTTATCCGGATGAAGGTGCCATGAAACGCTATTCTGCCATGTTCGATTGTCCATATGTATTTGGCATTAAAAAACGGGACTGGACAACAGGAGAAATACAAGGATTAGAAGTGTCCGGACAGACGGAGTTGATAAAAGGAAGCACCGTTCTTATCGTGGATGATATTTGTAGCAGAGGAGGAACTTTCTACCACAGTGCAAAAGCTTTGAAGGAATTGGGGGCAGAGCGAGTGTACTTGTATATTTCCCATTGTGAAAATTCCATTCTTGATGGGGAATTGTTACAGGGGGATTTGGTTGAAAAAGTCTATACTACAAACAGCATTTTTACAAAGAGTCATGAAAAAGTGCAGATAGTAGTGTAAAATAGTGGATGATGAATTTTTTGTGTCGCAGAAAAAATAGAAAAGCGACAGATTGGAGAAGGTTATGAATCGAATGAATCCGATGTTGTTAATTGACTTTTATAAGGCAGTACATGCAGAAATGCTGCCAAAGGACATTACAAAGTCTGTATCTTATTTTACACCGCGTATGAGTCGTGTGCAACGCTGGGATAAAGTGGTAATGTTTGGCCTTCAGGGGTTTATTAAGACATATTTGATTGCGTATTTTAATGAAGAATTTTTTAAGAAACCATTTGAAAAAGTGATTGGGGAATACAAGAGAATTATGGATGCAGCCTTAGGTGCTGATGCTTACAAATTAGACAAAATCGAGAAGCTTCATAAGCTTGGTTATCTTCCAATTGAAATCATTGCATTGCCGGAAGGTGTTATGGTGCCGATGCATGTGCCGATGTTTGGTATTACTAACACACATCCGGAATTTGCATGGTTGCCACAGTCTTTAGAAAGTTTGATTTCTGCGGAAAGCTGGCACCCAATGATTGCAGCAACGGTTGGTTATACTTATCGGGAAATTGTAAATGGTTACTATGAAAAAACATGTGACGATACTGTTCCTCGTGCAAAAGCCCTTGGCGCATTTGACTTCCGTGGGGAAGAATGTACCGATTCTGCCATCAAAGCCGGCGCAGGTTGGTGTTTGTCTTTCTTAAATACAGCTACCGTTCCAACGATTCCTTATCTGGAACAAATGTATAATTGTGATTGTACAAAAGAACCGGTTGCATTTGGTAGTCCTAGCACGGAACATTCCGTTATGTGTAGTAATTATGCAATGGATGGAGATGAGGTAACTCTTTTGAAACGTCTCCTTACAGAGATATACCCAAATACCAGCTTTAGTGCAGTATTGGATTCTTATGATTACTGGAATATCATTGACAATGTACTTCCACAGATAAAGGAAGAAATCTTAGCACACAATGGGTGTATGCTGATGCGTGGTGATTCCGGTGATTGCGTTGAAGTTGTAACAAAAACGGTATTTAAACTGTGGGAGGAATTTGGTGGAACGATAAATAGCAAAGGCTACAAGGTATTAGATCCACATGTAAAAGCAATTTATGGAGATTCCATTACGGTTCAGAGATGTGAGCAGATTTACCGGATTTTAGAAGAAAATGGATTTGCATGCTCAAATGTGGCACTTGGTGTAGGTTCTTTCTCCATGCAGTGTATTGAAGAAGATGGGGTTTTAAAACCATTTACCAGAGATACGTTTAGTTCATGTATTAAAGCAACTTATTGTGAAATTAGCGACAATCCATATCCTATTTTTAAAAACCCGAAGGATGGTGGATTTAAGAAATCCCAAAAGGGTTGTTGTGTGGTAACGAAGGATAGCGATGGAAATTATGTTTATCAGGATGAATTTACATGGAAGGATGCCTGTGAAAACCCGGATAATGAGTTAGTGACGATATTTAAGGATGGTGTGTTATTAAAAGAGCAAAGTTTGCAGGAAATTCGTGGAAGATTACACAATGGAAAATTCTAAAAATAGGATGTGTACAGAGTAAAATATAAAGTAGAGATTGATTTTAATGTCGCGAAAGCGGCGGAATGGAGCGTAATATGGGTGATTTTCAAGCAGAAGAAGTGAAAAATAAATGCGTTGCATGGATTCAGAAGTTTTTTGAGGAAAATGGTCCTGAATGTAATGCAATTGTTGGGATATCAGGGGGAAAGGACAGTTCTGTCGTTGCGGCGCTTTGCGTGGAAGCATTAGGACGGGAACGTGTCATTGGAGTGTTAATGCCTTGTGGTGTGCAAGACGATATTGATATGGCAAAAAAATTAGTGGAGCATCTTGGTATTCAAAGCTATGAAGTAAATATTGAAGCAGCTGTTCAAGGTGTGCTGAACAGCATGACAGGAATTGCTGTGACAGACCAGACAAAGACCAATCTTCCACCGCGGATTCGTATGGCAACGCTATATGCAGTAAGCCAGAGCATGAATGGCCGTGTTGCTAATACCTGTAATTTATCTGAGGACTGGGTTGGATATTCTACCAGATACGGAGACGCAGCCGGAGATTTCAGCCCATTATCCAAACTGACAGTTACCGAAGTAAAAGCCATTGGCAGAGTGTTAGGACTTCCGGCAGAATTAGTAGATAAAGTACCGATTGATGGACTTTGCGGTAAGACCGACGAGGAGAACTTAGGATTTACCTATGCCGCATTAGACCGCTACATCCGGGATGGCATTTGCGAAGATGATGCATTGCGTGAGAAGATTGACAATATGCATGCCAGAAATTTGTTTAAGTTAGAGTTGATGCCATGTTTTGAAGTGTAATAAAAATAAATGGTAGGATATTTTAGGAGACATAAAAATGGGATATAATATTCATATTACAAGAGCTGAGAGCTGGTTAGATGATGAAACACCAATTACATTAGAAGAGATTGAGCAAATATGGGACAAGCTACCGGAGGGATTTCAAATTGACAGAAGTGGCGTAGTTACGGCAAACATGTCAAATGGTTCTTCTTTATCGGTTAAGGTAAAACCATATCTGATTTTTCAAAATGGTGATGATGAAGAAAGCAGAGTACATATTTATTTTGACAACGGCGCACCGGAATTTTGTGTGCATGATGAAATGAAGATGCTACCAATTATTGAGTTGGCAGATCTTCTGGGCGCAAAAGTGCAGGGAGATGAAGATGAGATTTATACAAAAGAGGATATTTTGAAGGAAGCATATGCATCACAACCAGTCCAGGAAAAAATATCGGAGGTTCAAAAGAAGAAAAATATTTTGCAGAGGATATTTCGCTTATAAGTGTCATGCTTAACAATCTTCGCATAGTAAAGGAAAAGGCAATTATTTTCTAAGAAAGTAATTGCCTTTCTTACGTATAACAGTTAAAATAAGAGAAGAAATTTTTATTTTATGAAGGAGAAGGAATATGGATTATAGAACTTATTTAAGAAAATACCCAGATAAAGAGGGGCGTTTTGGCCCTTATGGTGGGGCATATTTAACAGATGAGTTAAAGCCGGCATTTGAGGAGATTACAGAAGCCTATCAGACGATCTGTCATTCTTCCCAGTTTATCAATGAGCTTCGCAGAATTCGCAAAGAATTTCAGGGAAGACCAACACCAGTATACCATTGCGAACGCCTTTCAAAAGAAATCGGCAATTGCCAGATTTATTTGAAGAGAGAAGATTTGAACCATACAGGTGCACACAAGCTGAATCACTGCATGGGTGAAGGGTTGTTAGCAAAGTTCATGGGTAAGAAACGACTGATTGCAGAGACAGGAGCCGGTCAGCATGGTGTGGCATTGGCAACAGCAGCAGCATATTTTGGCTTGGAATGTGAGATACATATGGGTGAAGTTGATATTGCAAAACAGGCACCTAACGTAACAAGAATGAAGATTTTAGGAGCAAAAGTGGTACCGGTTACCCATGGTCTTAAGACTTTAAAGGAAGCGGTGGATTCTGCATTTGATTCCTATGCAAAAAATTATAAGGATTCTATCTACTGTATTGGTTCTGCATTAGGTCCGCATCCATTTCCGATGATGGTGCGTGATTTCCAGTCAGTAGTAGGATATGAAGCAAGAGACCAGTTCCGCGAAATGACAGGAATGGATCCGGATGTGGTATGTGCCTGTGTAGGTGGTGGAAGTAACTCAATCGGTATGTTTGTTCCATTTTTAGAGGATCCGGTAGATATTGTAGGTATTGAGCCTTTAGGACGTGGAGAAAAATTAGGTGACCATGCTGCTTCTATGAAATATGGCGAAAAAGGAATTATGCATGGATTTGAGAGTATTATGTTAAAAGATGAAAATGGCGAACCGGCTCCGGTATATTCTATTGCCAGTGGTCTCGATTATCCTTCTGTAGGACCGGAACATGCATTTTTACGTGAACTTGGAAGAGTGCAGTATGATACGGTAGATGACGAACAGGCAATGGAAGCATTCTTTAAGCTATCCAGACTGGAAGGAATCATCCCGGCAATTGAAAGTTCTCATGCAGTAGCCTATGCTATGCGCCGTGCAAAAGAAATGGGGCAGGGCTCTATTCTGGTATGCTTAAGCGGCAGGGGCGACAAAGATATTGATTATGTGGTAGAACATTATGGATATGGTGAGCAGTTTTTATAAAGCTGGTAAGTAATCAGAAAAATGAAATGGTAAATGAATGAGTTGGTATCATGACAGGTATCAGCTCATTTTTATATACTAGAGCGTCCTTGCACGCTTTGTTCTTATGACAAATTTGTGCTGAAATCATTCTATGAATAGGTGTGAGATGGTAAATCCGTAAAAAAATAATTTAAAATCGTCAATCTGCACAAAAATCTGCCTAAAATTTTGTCATTTCATCAAATAAAGTGAATTGCGTATAACAGAAATTCGTACTATAATGTAGTAGTTGAGAGAAAGACACTTGTCTTTTTTAATCACCAATTCTGTTTATACTATAACTAAAGGAGGACATAAACATGTCATACGTTGATGAGGTATTTGACCTAGTAGTAGAGAAGAATCCAGCGCAGCCAGAGTTCCATCAGGCAGTAAAAGAAGTTCTGGAATCACTTCGTGTAGTAATTGAGGCTAATGAAGAACAGTATAGAAAGGACGCACTCTTAGAAAGAATCGTTACACCAGAGAGACAGCTTTTATTCCGTGTACCTTGGGTTGATGATAATGGACAGGTACAGGTAAACAACGGTTTCCGTGTACAGTTCAACAGTGCAATTGGACCATATAAGGGTGGTTTAAGACTTCATCCATCTGTAAACCTTGGAATTATCAAATTCTTAGGCTTTGAGCAGATTTTCAAAAATTCTTTAACAGGACTTCCAATCGGTGGCGGTAAAGGTGGTTCTGACTTTGATCCTAAGGGTAAATCCGACAGAGAAATCATGGCATTCTGCCAGAGCTTCATCACAGAGCTTTACAAGTACATTGGTGCAGATACTGACGTACCAGCAGGTGACATCGGTACAGGCGCAAGAGAAATTGGTTATATGTATGGTCAGTATAAGAGAATTACTGGTTTATATGAAGGCGTATTAACTGGTAAAGGTCTTACATACGGTGGTTCTTTAGCTAGAACAGAAGCTACAGGATACGGCTTATTATACTTAACAGAAGAAATGTTAAAGTGCAATGGAAAAGACATTGCTGGCAAGACGGTTGTTATCTCAGGTTCTGGTAACGTTGCTATTTACGCAACAGAGAAGGCACAGCAGCTTGGTGCTAAGGTAGTTACTGTTTCTGATTCTACAGGTTGGGTTTACGATCCGGAAGGAATCGATTTAGCATTACTTAAGGAAGTAAAAGAAGTAAAACGTGCTCGTCTTACAGAGTATGCTGCGAACAGACCAAGTGCAGAATACCATGAAGGTAAGGGTGTATGGACTGTGAAATGTGATATTGCTCTTCCATGTGCTACTCAGAACGAATTAGACTTAGAAGATGCAAAAGCATTGGTAGCAAACGGATGCTTCGCAGTAGCAGAAGGTGCTAATATGCCTACTACATTAGAAGCAACAGAATACTTACAGAAGAATGGTGTATTATTCTGCCCAGGTAAAGCTGCAAACGCTGGTGGTGTAGCAACATCTGCATTAGAAATGAGCCAGAACTCTGAAAGATTAAGCTGGACATTTGAAGAAGTTGACAGCAAATTACAGAACATCATGGTTAATATTTTCCATAACTTAGATGACGCAGCTAAGAAGTACGGCATGGAAGGCAACTATGTAGCAGGTGCTAACATCGCTGGTTTCTTAAAGGTTGCAGAAGCTATGACTGCACAGGGTATTGTATAATAGACAGACGAGATTGTCTTGCAAAATTCTAAGATAATAAATAATATAGAAAAGTCCTGTAAACATGACAGATTTGTTGTGTTTACGGGGCTTTTTTATATACTGGGAAATCTGTCGAATTACGGCTGCTTATCACTTTCACAAACGCCTATTCTTTATCAGGAAACTAAGGATAAAAATAGGTAGATTAACAAATATTAATCAGGTATTGTTACAAAATATAGGATGAGTTTATGTAATGAGAGTGAGGTGGCTTTACGATTGCATGTATAGAAGAAATAATGACTGCACCATTGTTTCATGGGATGAAGAAAGAGGAAATAGAATCAATGCTTCAGTGTCTTGGCAGTTTTGAAAAAAGTTATTGTAAAGGTGAGTATATTATCCTGGAACAGGACAAGGTAGAATGCATTGGGGTGATTCTTATGGGTACTGTTGATATGATTAAAGAAGATGTCTGGGGAAATAAAACGATAATGTTGCGGATAAAAGAGCACCAGTTATTTGGCGAAACTTTTGCATGTAGTAAAGATGCCATGGCATCGGTATCTTTTTATGCATCAAGTAATTGCAGAGTTATTTTTTTGCAGTTTGAAAAGGTGATGTGTTCTTGCAGCCGGTCCTGTATGTTCCATCATAGATTAATTGAAAATATGGTGAGACTAGTTGCAAATAAAAATAAAGAATTAATGGATAAAATGGGAGTATTATCAAAAAAAAATATACGGGAGAAAATTATGGCATATCTTTCTTTACAGGCACAGTTACAAGGAAAGACATGCTTTGAGATACCACTTGGGAGATTGGAGCTTGCAGAATATTTGAGCGTAGACAGGAGTGCCCTTACCAGAGAATTGTCAAATATGAGAACCGCTGGACTCATAGAGTATGATAAAAATGTCTTCCAAATTTTAAGACAAGATATGGATTAAGGAAAAATATTATGTGCACGCTTTGTTCTGTTGCAAATGCAACGAAACAGAAGACGAAATTTTGGTATAAAAGAAGTACGAGGCAAAAGGGGGATATGAATATGGACAATAAGATGTTCTGTTTTCAGTGTGAACAGACAGCAAATTGTAGTGGTTGTACAGGCAATGCAGGGGTTTGCGGCAAGACCGCTGATGCAGCTATTTTGCAGGATGAATTTTAATACCATCACCATTGAAGCTATGATAAATCGTGTAAGGGACGAGAAAAATAAGGTGGTGCCAAATTGTAACTGCTGTGCTTCCTCATGTGGGAATACGAATGACTATGATATGAGAAGAATATGGGATGCAAAGGAAGATATTCGCTCTCTGAAGTCATTAATTCTATTTGGAATCAGGGGAATGGCGGCATATGCATATCATGCGTTGGTGCTTGGCTATGAAGACAAGCAGGTAAACGATTTCTTTTACAAAGCGCTATCTGTTATTAGCTATGATTTAGAAATGAATGATTTGCTTCCGATAGTACTTGAGGTGGGAGAGGTAAATCTGAAGTGCATGGAATTGCTTGACAGGGCAAATACAGAAACATATGGAACTCCGGTTCCAACAAAAGTTTCACTGACTATCGATGAGGGACCTTTTATTGTAATTACAGGACATGACTTGCTGGATTTGAAATTGTTATTAGAACAGACAGAGGGTAAAGGAATCAACATTTATACACACGGGGAAATGCTTCCGGCTCATGCTTATCCTGAATTAAAAAAATATGCACATCTGAAAGGAAATTTTGGTACGGCATGGCAGAATCAACAAAAAGAATTTGAGGGTATTCCGGGGGCGATTTTATTTACCACAAACTGCCTTATGCCAGTAAGAAAGAGCTATGCAGACAGAGTGTTTACAACAGAAGTGGTATCCTATCCGGAAATGATTCACATTGGAGTGGAAAAAGACTTTACACCAGTGATTGAAAAGGCACTTGAGCTTGGTGGATACAAGGAAAAACAACATCGAGTAGGGCTCAATGGTGGAAATGAAGTGACGACCGGTTTTTCCCATGGAGCCATATTAGATGTAGCTGATAAAGTGATAGAAGCGGTGCAACAAGGGGCAATTAAACATTTCTTTTTAGTAGGTGGATGTGATGGGGCAAGACCTGGAAGAAATTATTATACAGAGTTTGTAAAGAACACCCCAAAGGATACCGTTGTCCTTACTTTGGCTTGTGGCAAATACAGATTTCATGATTTGGATTTAGGAGAAATTGGTGGATTGCCACGACTGATGGATATGGGACAGTGCAATGATGCCTATGGTGCAATTCAGGTTGCGTTAGCGTTAGCAGAAGCCTTTGCATGTGAAGTAAATGAGTTACCATTATCCATGGTATTGTCATGGTATGAACAGAAAGCGGTTTGTATTTTATTAACATTGCTGCATCTTGGCATCAAGAATATGTATTTAGGACCGACCCTTCCCGCGTTTGTGTCACCTAATGTATTAAAATTTTTAGTAGAGCATTATAATATAGCACCAATCAGTACGCCGGAGGAAGATATGAAGAGGATGTTGCAAAGTGAGTATATGAATTAAGTATTTTAGTGAATATACAAATTGTTTCAACAAAAAATTATGATATGATTTTATTGGAGTAATCGTGTTACAAGGTGGAAGCCTTTCGTACTAGAGATAGAAGGTAGGCTTTAAAACTTAACCTGAGACTAACCACTTTGTGGGCGGTTGCTCTTTTTCTGTCTTTACTGTATCACGTTATTCTTAAAGTTTCAAATGCAAAACAAAAAAGCTTATTCTTGAGGGGCATTTTGGCTCTATATATTTGCTTGTTTTTGACGGATAATATTGATATAATAAAGTAAATTGCGGTTATTCAGAACGCTTATTGCTGCAAGTATTACTACAAATTGCAAGTATCGTGAAAAGCAAAATCTGAGCGAGGTAAGATTTCAGGGGAAGAATTCCTTTTCAGAGAAGAAGATGCACTGCTTGCCCAGTTCGGTGTGACAAATCCTGCATGCATAATGATAGGCTGAAACCGGGAGGCGTGCTGGGGGTTTTATTCTGAATAGCTACAGAGATTTAAAAATATATAACATAAGTTACCAAAAGAAAGAGAGGGGTTATATGGGTAATTCAAAGAAATGGAAGGCACTGGTGTTGTCACTATGCATGGTGATGTCTGTGTTGTTAGGAGGAACTACGGAGGTATATGCTGCGAATAACGTCTATGAATATATGGGGATAGAGCTTGACGAGTCACCCATGACCATATATACCAATCAAATAGAATCGAGGCGAATTGATGTTTATAACGATAGCTTCCAGAGTGATTCTACTACGCGGGAAAAGGTTTTCAAGAGTATAGTATGTACATCAAGTGATAAATCCGTTGTCAGCTTTGTCACGGAAAAAATAAGAGATAAGAATGGAGCAGTGTTGTCATATAAAACATCCGGAAAAATAAATTTACAAGGTGGTTATAGTATCACCTTGCTGGGGGCGTCCCCAGGTACAGCAACCATAACTGTAAAATCTAATATTTTAAATCAAACACTTAAATTCAAGGTTACCGTAAAGGATGCAGGATTGGAGTCAGATGCTTATGTGCATTATACCGGGAATAAATATACATTTACTCTGGAGGGAAATGCCAAAGGTGTAAGCTATTCGTCATCGAACAAATCTGTGGCGGTAATCAACAAAAAAACAGGTGTAGTGAGAACGAAAAATGCAGGTACCACTACAATCTCCTGCGTTGCAGATAATGGAAAAACATACACCTACAAAATGAAGGTAAAAAAGAGTGGTTTAAGCTATACAAAGCTGACTACATATTATTATAGACAGAAAGAGGGATGCTATTCAGAATTCCCGCTGGTGGCAGCGGGGATTGATGTAAAGAGTTGGAGCTCCTCCAATAAGAAGGTGTGTAAGGTTGAAAACTTAGGCAGAGTAGGAGTGCTGAACATGGTAGGTACAGGAAAAACAACCATTACCTGTACAAGCAAAAGTGGTAAAAAATATACCTGTAAGCTTACTGTTGTAGGAGGAAAATGGGGTGGTCTTAATAGTGGATATCGACCAACTCTTTCTACTCTAAAAAAGCATGGCTATTACAAAGATATTAATACAGTGAAGGATTATGGGGATGTGATGGTTGCCATTGAAGAGTGTTCCCATAAAATAAAGCTGGGAAATGGAAATAAACCTCTTACGCATGAGGATGTAAAGGGGGCAGAGGCTATCTTTAATAACCGTTATCCGAGTGCAATAGTCAGTGAAGGTTTTAGTGCTCATGTAATCTTTACTAGTGATAATAAGAAAAAATTCGGAGAATTATTCATTTATTGGTATTATGTAGATAAAGAAAAAAAAGACGCCTATGAACCAGTAGAGATGAAGATGAAGCTTGACGAGTCACCCATGACCATATGTACAAATCAAATAGGCTCCAAGTTCGTTTCGATAAGTGCTACCGTTCATAGCGATGAGGATGATTACTTTGCTATGATGGAAAAGATTCTAAAGGATACAGTATGTACGTCAAGTGATGAATCTGTTGTCAGCTTTGTCACGGAACAAATAGATGATAAAGAGACTGGTGAAATGTTAAATAAAACATCCGGAAAAATAAATTTACAAGATGGTTTAGATTTAACCTTGCTGGGTGTGTCCCCGGGTACAGCAACCATAACTGTAAAATCTAATATTTTAAATGAAACATTCAAATTCAAAGTTACCGTAAAGGATGCAGGATTGTAGTCAGATGCTTATGCGCCTTATACCGGGAATAAATATACATTTACTCTGGAGAGAAATGCCAAAGGAATTTGATAAAAGAAAAAAAGACGTGCAAGCACATGAATGTAATTGAGTGTGCCTGCACGTTTTTTTATATAATTTGTATTACAAACGCTGTTGTCTGTGGTGGAATGCTGGCCGTCATAAAGGTGGCATGCTGTATACGCACTTGCAAGCCAGGCACCAGTCTGGAAAATGGAATGGTTCTGCCTGCAGGGCTCAAGATAACCGTTTCCGGTGTAATATGAAATAGTATCACAGAGGAAGGATTCTGGTTGCTGATGGTTGTAATTGTCTGGTTGCGGAAATTCGTATCTACAATTCGTCCTGTTGTTGTCTCAAAGGCTTGTGGCCGATTGACTACCCGGATGCGGAATGCCTGAGCCTGTGGGGGAATGCTTCTTGTCATGGCAGAAGAAAACGTAGCATCAATTACCATTCCAACCTCTAATTCTCTGGCAGGCATCGGCGCACCATTCTCACTTCGAATTACGGTATCTCTGTTTATTACTAATACGACCTGCTGGTTTCCACGTCTGCATGTTGGGCAGTTACCATAGGAAATCGTTACGAGTCGCACATCGCGATCAAAAGAAACATCTTCTATTAAAGCATTTGTAGCAGAAATGCTTCTTTGATTTTCTGAAAAATCCATAAATATCCCTCATTTCATAATTGTTTTTATTATGCGGTAGTGAAATGTTGCTGTAGTATATGCATGATAAATCAAAGAATAACATTTGACCACCTCATTAATATACTATGCATAAAAAAAAATGATTGTTTATGATTGACAACTAACATTAGTTGGAGTATACTAACTGTGAAAGTTGTAACCAATTGTATCCTGCTCTCATAATGTAAAATTAGAGTAGTTGCAAACCGTCATGAAGGTATTGGTATACGGACCAGTTGATATTTAGTGCAGTTAAAGTGAATATCAGCAGATATATGCTGGTGTATGTATAAAGACTGGTTTCTGTGCAATGCTATAAATTAGATGTTTTGCAGCTATAGGTAAGAAGAAATGTTCTTCTAAATTGAAATGCCGCTGAAGCGGTAGAAAGAGAGGAAAAGATGCAATATGTAATAGGTATACTTCTTCCGTTTATTGGAACTACGGCAGGTGCTGCCTGCGTATTCCTTATGCGTAATGGAATTCGGGATGGTATTCAGCGTGCGTTATTGGGTTTCGCTTCTGGTGTTATGATTGCGGCATCCGTCTGGTCGCTTTTGATTCCTTCCATTGAAATGTCAGAGGAAATGGGAAAATATTCATTTTTTCCAGCGGTACTCGGTTTTTTCATGGGAATTCTGTTTTTGTTTTTAATGGATAAACTAATTCCACATCTACATATGAATGTAGACACACCAGAAGGTACAAAAGCAAAATTAAGCAAGACAATGATGCTTATGTTGGCAGTTACACTTCACAATATTCCGGAAGGAATGGCAGTAGGCGTCGTATTTGCAGGTTTACTTGGAGCAGGAGAGGAAATTACATTTGCTGGCGCAATTGCATTGTCTATTGGTATTGCGATACAAAATTTTCCGGAAGGTGCAATTATATCCCTTCCACTACGAGGCGAGGGAAACAGCAAAGCAAAAGCATTTTTATATGGGACGATATCCGGCGTAGTAGAGCCGGTTGCCGCTGTTGTGACATTGCTGTTATCGGGTATAATATCTGCGGCATTGCCTTATTTTCTCGCATTTGCAGCAGGAGCTATGATATATGTTGTGATTGAAGAACTATTACCGGAAGCTTCATCAGAGGGAAAAACAGATATCTGTACGTTAGGATTTGCTGCCGGGTTTGCAGTCATGATGGTGTTAGATGTAGCATTAGGGTAAGTTATATGGGCAATTACAAAATGCCAACAGAGTAGTGAATTGTTGGCATATGCAGCATCAGCAAAGCAATTCTAACGGTTGACAAGTAACAGGATTTTGCATGGAGTTAAGCTGGTGACTATAAGGGTACAGAATAGTTACGAAGGTATTATATACAAAGAAAGGTAGAGACAAATGTGTGTAGTCATTATTGGAGGACATGACAGAATGGTCTGTCAGTATAAGGAATTATGTAAACAGTATAAGTGTAAGGCAAAGATATTTACACAAATGTCTGCAAGATTAGCAGAACAGATGGGAAGACCGGATTTGGTAATTTTATTTACGAATACGGTTTCTCACAAAATGGCAAGGCATGCAGTAGTAGAAGCAGAGCGTTGTAATGCAGAAATTGTGCGTTGCCACACCAGCAGCAAAAGTGCGTTAAATGATATTTTAAAATCTTATTGTTAATGGGTTACTCCGGTGGTTAATGGGTCTATGACAGATAACTGCCGGAGTAATTGTATTTTGGGAGAAAGTCCCGCGCATAAAATGTGTATGAAGCGACATACTAAGTGTGAAAGTGATGAGCTTTTAAGGAAAGGAGCTATACATGGAAGAGACAATTCAATTACTACAGGAGTGCAATGCCGGCATCAAAATGGGTATTTCGTCCATTAATGATGTATTAGATACGGTAGAAAATGAAGAACTTAAAAATTTGCTGATTACAAGCAGAGAACATCATGAAAAATTAGGGGATAAAACCCATGAACTTTTAAATTCGTATCATGATACCGGAAAAGAGCCGCCTTTCATGGCAAAAACCATGGCAGAGATTAAGACGAATATGAAATTAATGAGCACACCAACAGACCAGAAGGCTGCGGACATTATTGCAGAGGGGTGTGATATGGGGATTCGCTCTGTTTCTAAATATTTGAATCAGTATGGGGATGCGTCGGAGGAAGCAAGACAGATTGCAAAGGAATTGGTGCGAATTGAGGAAGAACTCTCTAAGGAATTGCGGAAATATCTTTAAGGGCTGGGGGAAATCTGTGTGTACAAGTACTTCACCCATGCAAAATCTTATAGGTTAAATGACAAATAGCACCAGAGGCTCTGGCTTGCCAAAGCCTCTGGTGCTATTTTCTATACTAGGAAATTACAACATTTTAAATCCGCAGAGTGAGCTTGCACGCTTTGTTCTATTGTAACGTTTAAACGGATTCTTCAAGGAGGTTTATTTCAATCTGAAAATCCGGATAAACGACTTCTGCTAAATGAGCAATATCCTCCTTCATTGTGGCATCAAATGTGGATGCTACATGCACATTGACAATAATTGTCGTATCGTTTCTTTCCACTGTAACAGACGTTATCCCCTCTATATCCGATACGATGTCTTTGATTTTTTTCTCCATTTCTTCATTGTAGAGTTCATTTTTTTCTGCTTCTGTCAGTTCTTTGTCGGATGGCGTAATTACGTTCTCCTGTTCTGTGCCTGTATGTGCAACTTCTGACGCTGGCTTGTTATAGCATAATGCAATAACAGCAACAATGCAGCATAATGCTAGGCATGTTACGACTGCTGGTATAAATTTCTTTTTCATTGATTAAAATCTCCCTTATTTTAGTGTTGTAAATACGAATGTTATCGTATACTTAAAAATATAGTTTTTCTCTTAATAATCGTAGAATAGTATATTTTTAATTTTAGTACAGTACTTTAATGGTACCAGTAAAATTACCTGCTGGTGTAACTTCTGCATCACATACTATGCCAGCGTTTCCATACATTGCGTTATAATAATCAATTACAACAATTGCTATTGCAGCAAGTGCATTTGGCGTTTTTGTGTAAGTATTTTTTGATATAGTATAACTACCTTTAGAATTATATAGTGTTACAACAGGGGTGGATGATATGATAAATGCTGTTGATGAATTATAATTATATACAACTGTATGTACTATTTTGAATAGTTTTATTTTTGTACTTCCCATATATCCATAATATGTTTTGGTTGTTGATCTTGCATCAACTGTTCTAGTCATTCCTTGTACAGTTTCCGTAGTTTCATCAGCACATTTTAACGTTATATTACCAATTTTGGTGTGTTCTCCTTTGTTTAAAACAAGTTCTTTCTCTGTTCCTTTTTTTTCAATAATATTTTGATAGTCATGTTCTATTGCATAAACGCGATTTGAGTTTCCGCAAATTAACAAGCAACATAAACAAGTAAATACTATTGTTTTAATTTTTTTTCATGATTTTTCCTCCAATGTAATTTTTTAATTCTTCGTTAGTATAACATACTGATGAATTTATGTCAATCATGTCAGACATAAAATGTTGAATTTCTCCTCATATACTTTGAAGCAAAGAGTGTGCTTTATGCTACGAGCGCTTCATTTTCTTCAACGGGATAACCCTACAGCACCTTCGATAAAAATTCCTTCAGACGCTGATTCTTTGGATTCGTAAACAACTCCTCAGGCTGATTTTCCTCCTGAATAATGCCATCATTAAAGAACAGCACACGGTTCGCTACTTCTCTGGCGAATGCCATTTCGTGGGTAACAACAATCATAGTCATGCCTTCTTTAGCAAGCTCTTTCATTACACTCAAAACCTCACCAACCATTTCCGGATCCAGAGCAGAGGTTGGCTCATCAAAGAGTAGCACGTCGGGATTCATGGCAAGGGCGCGAACAATGGCAATACGCTGTTTCTGCCCACCGGATAACATGGCAGGATAGGCATCTGCTTTGTCAGCCAGTCCGATGCGCTGTAACAATGTGTCAGCTTTTTGGGAAGCCTCCGCTTTTGTCATTTTTTTTAATTTTACAGGAGCTAACATAATATTTTCCTTTACTGTCATATTCGGAAATAAGTTAAACTGCTGGAACACCATGCCAATCTTTTCACGCACCTTATTGATATTTACTTTCTTGTCTGTAATGTCAGTTCCTTCAAAAAGAATCGTACCATCGGTAGGTTCCTCTAACAGGTTTAAGGAACGTAAAAAAGTAGATTTTCCACAACCGGAAGGACCAATAATGGCAATGACTTCTCCCTGTGAAATGGTAGTTGAGATACCCTTTAATACTTCATGGTCATCATATGTTTTACGAAGATTTTTTACTTCAATTAATACATTACTTGCGCTCATTGTTTCGTAACCTCCTTTCAAGGGCATTTACACCGGCTGTCAATGTTATAACAATAACTAAATAAATCAAGGCAACTGCAATTAATGGCATAAAGGCCTCATAGGTAGTGCTTCGGATAATATCGCCGCCCTTTGTTAAGTCCACAAGACCAATGTAGCCACTGATAGAAGTTTCCTTCAAAAGACTGATAAATTCATTGCAAAGTGCCGGAAGGATATTTTTAAATGCCTGTGGCAAAATAATAGAAATCATGGTCTGGTTGTAAGTTAAGCCAAGACTTCTTCCTGCTTCAAATTGCCCCTGATCCACTGCCATAATACCGGAGCGGACAACCTCTGATACATATGCAGCAGAATTCAAACCGAATGAAATAACGGCAACAATTATTTTGTTGATATCCACACTGCTGAAAATAACATAATAAATAATAAGAAGCTGCACTACTGCAGGTGTTCCACGGATGATGGTTACATACACTTTGCACAATGCATTTAGTATGGTAAGCCCACCATTTCTGTCATGACTGGTGCGGATAATAGCGATAAGGAAACCTAGCATAGTACCAATGATCAGTGCAAATATGGTAATGATTAATGTATTACCAAGACCTTTCAGGATATATTGATAACGACCATCTTTGATAAAATTGTTTTTGAATTGATCGATAAAAGTGCCACTACTCTGTGGGGTGCCTGCATTCACAATAATTACCTGCTTAGAGGTGGTGTAGGAATCTGTAAAATTAATATTTTTTAAACGGTCTGCCGTAACTGTCATTCCTGCTACACCAACATCTGCTTTGCCAGAATGTACCGCATTGATAATGGCATCAAAATCCATATCTTCTATTTTTAAAGTCATGCCCAACTCATCACAAACTGCCTGTATCATATCCATGTCAAGTCCAGTAATTTTTCCATTATCATAGTATTCATATGGTTTGAATACAGCATTGGTGGCTACGGTGAGCGTACCATTGTTGCGTTCCACCTCTTTTATCTGGTAAGGATAGTTTCCTTTTTCTTCATCACTGCCAGTATAATTTTTGATAATGGTATCAAGTGTGCCGTCTGCCTTTAATTTTGCCAAAGCAGTATTGATGTCTGCGCATAACGCATCGTTTCCTTTTTTGACGCAAATCGCATATTCTTCTACGGCAAATGCTTCTTCAATAATTGTAAGCTCTGGATTTTTTTCAATAAAGGATTTTGCAGGCTGCTCATCAATAATGATACAGTCCACTTTATGTTGCTTTAATGCTTGAATGGCATCCGTACTTTTGCTGTAACGTTCTAACGTAGTGCCGGAATTGTCTTTTTCATAGTCCGTTGCATAGATGTCTCCAGTTGTACCAAGCTGTACGCCAATCCGGCTTCCGGCTAAGTCATCTACGCAGGTAATTTCCTTGGTAGGTTCCGCCTTTTGGCAGCCGACCAGTGACAATGTCATTCCTATACACAGTAAAAACAGCATAAGAATGGCAAAAAATCGTCTTCTTTGTGTTGTTCGTATGTTCATATGACCTCTTTCTGATATGTATGCGAGTATGTTATTTTAGAATAACTGGGTAATTACAAATAGAGTATTCTAAGTAAGATACTTTGTTATTAAAAAAATATATTCTGCTTTCGCACATATCTGGTAATTTAATACTGCATGCTTTTACAAGCAGTTAATAATAGATATTTTAATGTCTGGCAGATATTGCGTCAATAGTTTTTATATGGTCTTTGAGAGGGACTACTTGACGAGCAGAATTTGAATGATAAGATAGAGAGTAGAATAATACTATAGTTGTGTAGGAAAGTGAAATAAATAGCCATTTCATGGAGCCTGCGCAGCAGGAACAAGGAGTTCAGATGAAAACGTACGGAATTTTAGTGGTAAGTGTTGGTACAACCTGCGAAGATGCAGAAGAAAAAAGTATAACAGCATTAGAACGGAAGGTAGCAGAAACCTATCCTGACAGACAGGTGTTTCGTGGATATACCAGCCAGATGGTTCGACAGGTGTTAGAACGAAGAGGTCGGCGAGTACCATCTGTGACGGAAGCATTAGAGGAAATGGAAGCACTAGGAATTACTCATATAGGGATTCTTCCTACTCATGTGATATATGGGGAGGAATATGAGAAACTTGTGCAGCTTGTAGAGGCTAAGAGGGCGCGGTTTGCAGAAGTTGTTCTCGCAAAGCCGTTAATTGCTGATAGAAATGATATGATGCATGTTGCCTGTATACTTGGACAAATCTATACAAAGCAGCCGAATACAGCGCTGGTCATGATGGGGCATGGAACATGCCATGCTGGAAATGTTGTCTATGAAACGATGGAATCTGTATGCAGGGATCTGGGTTATGAAACGATGTATTTAGGAACGGTGAGATCGTATCCGGGTATTGATGTGATTTTAAAGAAGGTGACAGATGTTGGCATCAAAAAGGTTGTCCTGCTGCCATTTCTATTTGTGGCAGGTGCCCATGTGCGTAGAGATATGATAGGGGATACCCCAGATAGCTGGAGAAGTCAATTAGAACAGCATGGATTAGAGGTAACTGCTGTAATGAAAGGTTTAGGGGAATACGAGGAAATACAGATGTTATATTGCAGTCATTTCCAGGAAGCAGAGAAGAAAATATTGACAAATGAACCAAGTTGAATTATTGTATTATGTGAATAATACAAAATTGCAAATGCAAGGTAACTATTCTGAACAGGACAATGCTGAATAGTTACATGAAAAGAATGGGGGATTAGGAATGAATTGGAAATTGCCACCGGCATTAGAAGAAGCCAAAAAAAGTAGAAAAGGGTTTCCATGGATAGTGGAAATATTGATTTTTATACTTGTGTTTTTAGTGGCGACACTTGTGGAAGCTGTTATAATGCTGCCAGGCTTGGTTATCGCCATGTTTTCAGAGCCGGAATTAGTAGATAGTATGATGGAATACTCTCTGAGGGGAGATATACTTCAGGTAAATGCATTGACAGAACAGCTTATGTTATCTGACATCGTCACGCTGTCTATGTTGATTGCCAATGCAGGCTTAATTCTGGTTGTATGCCTGTATTGTAAATTATTAGAAAAAAGAAAAATGACCACACTTGGTTTTGTAAAGAAAAACATGTGGAAGGAATATGGAAAAGGTTGTTTAGCTGGATTTGTGATGTTTTCCGTTGCTGTTTTGATTTGTGTGGTTACAGGAAGCTTGCAATTACAAGTTTCTTCTTCATTTTCCGCGGGAATGTTCCTGATGTTTGTAATTGGATTTATGATCCAGGGATTGGCAGAGGAAGTGATGTGCCGAGGATATCTGATGGTATCCATTGCCAGACGAAGCTCTGTGATTGTTGCAATCATCTGTAATGCAGTTGTGTTTGCCGTACTTCATTTGTCTAATAGTGGTATTTCCGTATTGGCAGTTGTAAATCTGGTATTGTTTGGTGTATTTGCGTCTCTTTATTTCTTAAAAACGGAAAATATATGGGGTGTAGGTGCATTACACAGTGTATGGAATCTGGTACAGGGAAATGTATACGGTATTCGTGTCAGCGGCATGAATTTATCCTGCTCTGTATTAGAAGCAGATGCGATGGAAAGTGGAACGTTATGGAACGGTGGAGACTTTGGGTTAGAAGGCGGTCTTGCTGTTACCATTGTGCTTCTTGCAGGATGTGCATATTTGCTTTTCTGGAAGAAGAAAGAAAAACAATAAAAATGTTTTGTAAAGAAGATGCTTGAGGAAACTTAGGCATCTTTTTTGTATACTAGGAAATTTTGAGATAAAGAGGTATATTTCATGGCAATTACAGAAAGAATGTGTTAAAATAACTATATTAAGGGTGAGAAGTAAAAAATTGCGAAACTATAATATCATGGGTGGATAATAGTTTCGCAATTATTTCTATTACAAAAAAATATTTGGGAATGAAAAACATAAGAAAAGGGGGTAGGTAGATGATAAAAAAAGAATTTTATTTTCCATCTGCCGATGGAAAAACAACAATTCACGCAGTAGAATGGCTTCCGGAGGGAGACATCGTTGCAGTATTGCAGGTTTCACATGGCGTTACAGAGCATATATTGAGATATGAAGCCTTTGCGGAATATTTTACAGAGAAAGGCTTTGTAATTGTAGGAAACGACCATATCGGTCATGGCACCTCTATTGCAGAGGGGGCAGAGCCAATGTATTTTGGCCCGGTAGGCAGTTGGAATTGGGTGGTAAAAGATATGCACACCTGCAAAAATATGATAAAACAAAAGTTTCCGAATGTTCCTTATGGCATTTTAGGATTTTCACTTGGTTCATTTTTAGTCCGTTCGTATCTGATTCAATATCCGGGGGAAATGGATGCGGCAATTCTTATTGGAACCGGACAGACACCATCAGCCCAGTTGGTGTTAGCGAAAGGCATAGTGAATCATGAAGCCGCAAAAGTGGGAGAAGATCACACCAGTCCAATGATAAAGCAATTGACCTTTGAAACATACAACAAGATTTTTGCACCAAACCGTACGGAGTACGACTGGTTGAATTCCAATACAAAAGCCTTGGATGATTATATAGCAGACCCGCTGCGTGGGCAATATTTTACTGCCGGTTTGTTTCGGGAATTGTTAAGTGCCATGGCATCTACCGGAAAAAAAGAAGAATTAAAGAAAATGAATATGGACACACCTGTCTTTTTTGCATCGGGTACGAAAGATCCGGTAGGAGATTGTGGAAAAGGTGTGCAGCGAGCATATCAGTATTTCCAAAAAACAGGCGTTAAGGATGTGAGTATGAAAATGTATCCGGAGTTGCGTCATGATATTTTAAAGGAAGTAGGTTGCGTTGCCATATATAAGGATATCTATCACTGGCTGAAGCAGCGAATGCTTCAAAAGTAGTACAATAATTATCATATAAAAGGAGGAAGTCTATGAATCAAAGACAGCTAACAGAATGGAATGTAGGAGAAAATCTAGACCAGCTTATGAACATAGATCCAAGAGGATATGGTGTATGTCGTATTCTGTATGATGGAGCAAGAAAATTAGCAGGAGAACCTTTGACTATGCAGTGTGCCAAAGGCTTGCAGAGTGAGTTGCAAAAAGAGGATGTTGTTTATATCATCACAGGTTTTGTACTTCTTCCCAATAAACATGCAGAGATGGATGGGATTGTTGGCTCCATGCTGTTAGCCAGGGCTTTGGTAAAAGCATATCAGGTAAAACCATTGCTTATCTGTCCAGAGGAAGCAATAGGAGCCATTCGGAATCTTGCACCGGTGATAGGGCTTCATTTTTATTCCGAACTTGAGGAATTGAAGGAATATCCTATTTCCGTAGGGGCGTATGCATTTACAAAGGAAAATGAAAAAGCGAAAGCAGAAGCAGACTGGTTACTGGCAACGATACCTCCCAAAGTCGTCATTGCAGTAGAAGCACCGGGAGCCAATGAGAAAGGTGTGTATCATAATGCAGTGGGAAAAGATTTGACTGCATTAGAGGCAAAATCCGATATTTTATTTGAAAAATGTAAGGAAGCCGGCATATGGAATATGGCAATTGGTGATCTGGGTAATGAACTGGGGATGGGTGCGTTAAAGGAGCAGTTGCAGAATTATGTTCCGTACATGGAAGAAAATGGATGTACCTGCGGTTGTGGTGGCGGAAGTATGGCAAAAACAGCTGCGGAACATGTGCTTACGGCAACGGTATCAGACTGGGGCTGTTACGGAGTGATTGCAGCAACTGCGTATCTCAACCATAATATAGAAATTATGCACACGGGTGAGATGGAAAAAGAAGCAATTCAGACGGCATCGAATAGTGGTATGGTGGATATGTATGGCTGGTTAGAGTATGCTATTGATGGCATTGCAATGGATTTCCACATTCATCTGGTGGAATTAATGGGGTTATGTGTGGAAAACGCTTTCAAACATGAAGAAAAATGTGGATTATGGTTTGAAAAAGTGCAGAAAAAACAGTTCTTTCAACATGAGTAAATATGCACAAATAGTTCCTGTATATTTTTATTACAGAATCACGAAAAAAATCGTTTGTAAAAAAAACACTGACATTCTCTAATTTTCAATGTTAAAATATTTATGTTAACAATTGTGCTTTACTGGGAGTATTTTGCCTTGGACAGAATCTTTCAGTATATTGAGTAAGGAAGTGTAAGAATATGTTTCAAGTGAATGACTAGTTAAGGTGTCAAAAGTGATGATAAAAGCACTCAAATATAGTAAAATATAATTATAAAAACTATATGAATGTGCGGTGATATTATGGCTTTTAAAACAAATCAATTTCAACAAATGAACTTATTTGCTCCTTTATATTCCATGAGCGAAAGAAACAAACGGTTTCTACAAAAATCATGGGCAAATGACTTTGCAAATATTGTTTTTCCTGCAATCAATGAAGAGCGTTTTTCTGTTCTTTATAGTGACAATGCAGCTACCAGACCCAA
>JBGVMW010000266.1:0-18500 GCA_045125095.1 Lachnospiraceae bacterium | reverse complement strand
TTTGCTACATAGTCTATATGTGACCCTCTGAAAACGTCGACACTTAGGCTGTGTATTTTACAGCCTTAGTGTCCGCTACGTTTGAAGGGAGCGAGAGCGCGTCAAATATAGACTATGTAGTAAGCAGCTATTTGCACAAACCATTCTGACAATTTGCGGATGGTCTTCACATTCGCAAATGCCTACTTATCATACAAAGGAAAGGAATTGTATTATGGATTATTCTAAACGTCTAGCCATTTCATATTATAAAACTATAGCCACATTAAACGAGTCCCATAAGATTTATTTGGTGCAACATCAGGAAACACAGAAAATCTATGTCAAAAAAATCCTTGATGTATATAATAAAGATATTTATCAATCTATCGCCGAACATCCTATTTGTGGCATACCTCAAATTATTGTGCTGTATGAAGAAGATAATCAATTAATCGTGATTGAACATTATGTATCCGGTTGTTCTTTGCAAGAAAAAATTGACACTTCCAGCCTTAGTATTGATTGTATTTTTCAATACATGGTTGAACTCTGTGCTATTTTAGAAAGAATGCATTCTTTTCAGCCACCTATTATCCATAGGGACATCAAACCATCAAACATAATGATTACAGAACACAACCATGTCATGTTACTGGATTTTAATGCTGCTAAATATTTTACAGAATCAACCGATATCGATACCGTATTACTTGGAACAAAAGGATACGCAGCTCCGGAACAATACGGCTTCGGTTCCTCCACTCCACGAACTGACATATATGCCCTTGGAATATTACTGAAAGAGCTTCTCTTTGTATTGCCTTCCAGCTCATCCATGCTAAATGACATTATTGCGAAATGCGTTCAAATCAATCCCGCCGACCGCTATCAGTCTGTTACTGAATTGAAAGCAGCTCTTAAACAAACCAGACAACCACAAATGGAAATAAAAACCTGTTCTTCTTTGACATTCCGCTCATTCCTGCCACCTGGTTTTCGTACTCTGACACCTTGGAAAGTAATTTTTTCTTCCATGATGTATCTCATCATTTTATGTCTATGCATCAACTTGGAGGTCGAAAATACATTTGGTGCTGCATTGTGGGTGGAACGTATCTTTTGCCTGTTTGTAATGCTTTCCTTTATATTTGTAGGATTCAATTATTTAAATATCCAAAAGGGGTTTCCTTTGTGTAAACATAGGTTTAAAATCGTTCGTTACATTGGAATTGCTTTGCTTGATATCATGGTGGTTACCGCACTCCTTATCCTTATGCTTATTGTTAAATCTATTTTTTTTAATTGACAAGGTTATTATAGCATTTAATAGAGATAGGTGTTACCACCTTATAGGTGGGAATTTTTTATATGATTCGTTAAATTGCTTATCTTACTTCACGGAACAAAGCGTGCAAGCACGCCCTCGAAAACTCAGCTAATTATTATGCTTGCACGCAGTGCCGCGCCGAATTTGGCGCGCAGTGCATCTTCCTTTCATATTCGTGCGCATTCGTTTTATATACTAGTACATCGTCCATGAAAAAAGGAACCGCCCACCCCGGGCAGTTCCTATCTTTCCAATAGATTACTTTACTATATTTTTTTCATTCCCTCACTATTCATCACACCAATCCTCCATCCAATCCATATCCCATAAGCTTCGTCAGGCTACTGTTCATAATCTCCATCTCCTGTTCGCCCATGGTATAGTGGCCAGCCATAAATGCCTGCACATATATTACCTGTACAATAGTTTTGACCAGTTCCGTATCCTGAGATTTTGCCAGACGTTTGATTAGTGGATTGTTGCAGTTTAAATATAATTTGGCGCTGTAATCATCTTCTTCCTCATCGTCAAAGGAAAAGCCCTCAAAGAAACTAGAGAAGCCTTCACTGCTCATTTCCCCATCAAAGATACAATCCGCTCCCGGCACATAAAGAGCTGGTAACTGCTGCGGTGAGAAGCTCTTTAATACCACGTTGCAATTACACATTGCCAATGCTTCTTTTGCTGCGGCTGTTAAAAATGCCATCGTGAAGACAACCTCCTCAGAAGGGGTTTCTAATAATTTGTCATATGACATCTCATCAAAGACATCTATTTTGATATCCTTGTTGTATTTTTCTAACATTCGAAACAACTTAGAATCGTAGATATACCCGGCGTTAATTAACAGCCTGCTACTACCTTCTATTAAGGGACTGACACGTCTAAAATCATCTATTTCTATACAATAATGCACTGGTATCTTTTTGGCAGTCTCTACAAGCTGAAAGCCTGTCATTTCCCCCTTATTTGTGCTAAAGGTAAGAAATGGGAAGAAAAATTTGTACACTTTTTCATTCTCCACTGCTAAGGACTTAATGGCAACATTATGTACTCCTGTAATCCTTTTCAACTTTCGCACATCGTACTCAGCTAATGACACGAAATAATCAAAAATACTTTTCTCAATTTCATTTTTGGCTTTCATCAGCTTATAATCTTTAAAAAAGCCCTCTCTTGCTGCTGTTGGCGTTAAATCCTTGGCATTTATAATACATTTTGTAAAAAATGCCCACTTAGGAATCAACTCTTTGCCCTCATCTGTCACATACATATTTTTCAAATAAATCTTATGACCATTTACGGAAGTTGGCGTCATCTGCCGCATGGAAATAAATGCATATCCTTTAATGGTTTCTCCATTTAAAGGGATAACGTCAAAGAATTCGTCCCCAAATACCTGCTGCCCAAATTCCATAATATCCTCACTGGTACAAAATGACTGTCTCCACGGAATAAAGGAATCATTCATTTGTTCTGTCCCATCTTCCCTTTCAAAATATATCGGTATGGTAAGCAGGAAACCATATTCCCTCAACATTTTTTGTATTCTTTCCTGCTTGTATTGCCGATACATTTCCCCTTTCAACCGGATGTGAATCTCTGTTCCTGCATCTGTCTTCCCTTTCTGTTGTGTCACTTTGTATGTACCATCACTAAATCCAAGCCACTGGTATGCCGTTTCATCATTGACAGAACGGGTAATCACTTTTATCTCATTGGTAACCAGAAAACAAGAAAGCAAACCGATACCAAATTGTCCGATAAAACTGCTTCTCACTTCCTCACTTCTTTTGGAGGACTGCCCAATTACCGACAAGAACGAGTGTATCTCCTCTTTCGTCAGACCAATGCCATCATCTTTAAAAATAACTTCTGCCCCCTCTGCTGTCTCCTGATAAGCAATGATGATTCTACCATCTGTAAAATCAGGTTCCTGCTCTTTTCTTGCTGTGATGGCATCCACAGCATTCTGCAGAACTTCACGCAGAAACACATCCTTGCTGGAATATAAATTGTCACTCAAAAGTTTAATAATACCTTTTAAATCAACCTTAAAATTATAGTTTGCCATTTTCTCACTCCAATTGTATTTACTTCGTGTAACGCTCTATTAACTTCTGGTGTTGCACCTTTAAGAACTCATAATCGAATTTTTCCCTTGCGTGTTCCATCTGTATACCAAACTTATCTGCAATTTTTTCAAAATAATGTGCCACCTCTGACGTATCACATTTTCCATGGATTCCTGCTGGTGCCCTTTCTCCCGTCAGATGAATCGCAATTTCTTTCACACCATGCTCTTTTAATAATGTAAAATAACATGTCCACATCAGACACTCATATATGCTATCTAATGGCGTCAAATGCAGCTTCTGCCAGTCTTTATCTGTTTCTTCTGCTCGCTTGCAGTCCTCCTCCACATGACTCCAGTCACCGACACAGGCATGAAACAAAATATCATCCGGTTCCAATTTATCATCCACGATTTGATATAAATTCTTATTTTCCTGTAACAGCTTATCAAAATATTCCATTCTGCCAAATCTTAGACAATACCGAAGCATCATACCTATTAAATTTTTTTCTTTTGCGATACTACATTGGTTGTAACTCCATAAATACTTCGCAGGAATATTTCTTGTACGAATCTCGTGTAGCAGTGATTCAAAACTTTCATAATCTTCAAGCAACAGATAATACCCCAGAACAGGCTTCATCGCACATAGATAACAGCTCTTAATCTCACATTGTAATGCCCCCTCTGCCCCTGCACGAGCCAAATCCACATCCCGATACATCAAACCAATCTGCGACAATGCCGCATAATAATCCTTTTTCCCACTGTCACCATAAGAGAACGCATCTTCTTTATACAGTTCCATAAACTCCATAATTTTCTTGTCATCAATCTGTGGAAATTCCGCATAGCATTCAAAAATCATTGCATAACTCCACACACTGCCGCACAAACCAACATACTCATCCCCATACTGTTCCACCGTTTCGTCCAAATGCAATTTTCGCTCTTTGTACAAAACTTCTGCATACTGTAAAATTTTCTTGTATTCAGTTGAACGTTTCAACAGATAGAGCAGATCACACATGGTCATAAAATAACAATACCATTCATTCTCACGTTTCGAAATGACTAACATTTTTTCTAATATACGCTGCAACACTTCTGTATTTTCATCATATAATTCATAACCGTCTCCATCGGTCAGCTTATTTACCCGGTCTATTAACTTATGGAGTTCTGGCGATTGAATCCACCGCATCTCCATGTCACGCATCATTCTTGGCATATACTGCCACCTTCCTCATTGTTTATTAACTGTCAGGTATCTTTAGGGATCGAGTACCTTCCAATTTCCACCATCCATTATATGGGATTTGAATTTTAAATACAAGCAATTGTCATTGCCCCATATCTTTTTTTGTGTTATTATAAAAAAGGTTCTGTCTAAATATGGTTTTTGACAGCTCACCTATGATTTTTTAGAAAAGAGGAATTTAACATGACGACGTATGAAAAAGCATTACAGCTTCATGAAGAATGGAATGGTAAATTAGAAACAACTGCAAAGATGAAGGTTGATACAAGAGAGGCACTTTCTCTCGCATATACTCCAGGTGTTGCTGAACCTTGTAAGGTAATTGCAGAAGATAAAGAGGCAGCTTATAAATACACAATGAAAGCAAACACCGTAGCCGTTGTTTCAGACGGTAGTGCTGTATTAGGACTTGGTAATATCGGTGCTCACGCTGCTATGCCGGTTATGGAAGGAAAGGCTGTGTTATTCAAGGAATTCGGTGGCGTGAATGCGGTTCCGATTTGCTTAGATACACAGGATACCGAAGAAATCATTAAAACAGTCGTAAATATCGCACCAGCATTCGGTGGAATCAACTTAGAAGACATCGCAGCTCCACGTTGTTTTGAGATCGAAACAAGACTAAAAGAGCTTCTTGATATCCCTGTTTTTCATGATGACCAGCACGGTACTGCTATCGTTGTTTTAGCAGGTATCATCAACGGCTTAAAAGTTACCGGAAAGAAAAAAGAGGATTGTCGTATCGTTGTAAATGGTGCAGGTTCTGCCGGTGTTGCCATCACAAAATTATTATTAACTTACGGATTCCCTGATGTAACTATGTGTGATAAGAATGGTATCATCTGCGAAGGCGATGAGGGCTTAAACTGGATGCAGGAAGAAATGGCGAAAGTCACCAACCTTGCAAAAGCACACGGTTCTCTTGCGGATGCTTTAAAGGGCGCTGATATTTTTGTTGGTGTATCTGCACCTAGAATTGTAACACAGGAAATGGTAGCTTCCATGAACAAGGATTCCATTTTATTTGCTATGGCGAACCCGGAACCAGAGATTATGCCAGACTTAGCTCGTGCTGCTGGTGCAAGAGTGGTGGGAACCGGTCGTTCTGACTTCCCGAACCAGGTAAATAACGTAGTTGCATTCCCAGGTATTTTCAAGGGTGCATTAGAAGGCAGAGCCACTCAGATTACAGAAGAAATGAAGTTAGCTGCTGCTAACGCTCTTGCTTCTTTAGTTCCAGATGAAGAATTAAATGAGGAAAACATCTTGCCGGAAGCCTTTAATCCAAAGGTTGCTGACGTAGTAAGTAAAGCCGTTAAGGATTTGATTTAATTGACAGCTGCTTATTATTCTCTGAATCAATATGTGCAGGACATTTATGGCGAAAAACTATACCGCCTATCCTTGCATGGCGGCATGAGCTGTCCAAATCGTGACGGCACACTAGGAACCGGTGGCTGTATTTTTTGCAGCGAAGGCGGTTCTGGTGATTTTGCCAGTGATGGGGCGCTTTCCATATCGGAGCAGATTACTCTTGCAAAAACGCGGGTACAAGGCAAATTCAAAGGCAGCCACTATATCGGATATTTCCAGTCTTTTACCAATACATATGGTCCGATGCCATATTTAGAACGCATATTTTCAGAGGCTCTGCAAAGCCCGGAAATCCGCCTGATTTCCATTGCTACCAGACCGGACTGTGTTGGTGATGAAATTGTGGACTTACTTTGCAGGCTGCGAAGTAAAGAATGGCCCTTACAGATTGGGAACGAAATTTGTTATACTAAGAAAGATATCTGGTTAGAATTAGGATTACAAACCATACATGAGAATACTGCCGCTTTTATTCATCGTGGCTACTCGCTCTCTGTATTTGAGGATGCCTATAAGCGGTTGCAAGCAGTGGCTATTCCCTGTATTGTCCATGTGATTCTTGGTCTTCCCGGTGAAACCAAAGCAGACATGCTTGCCACGATTGACTATCTAGCCCAAAAACAGATTTCAGGTATAAAGCTTCAGCTTCTGCATATATTAAGAAATACACGCCTGGCTGATTTGTACGAACGCAATCCATTTCCTGTATTTGAAATGGAAGAATACATTTCTTTTTTAAGCGAATGTTTGGAGCATCTTCCTGCCACCACAGTAATCCATCGGCTGACAGGAGACGGACCGAAAAATTTACTGATTGCACCACTTTGGAGCGGTGATAAAAAACGGGTATTAAATACCTTAAATAACTATTTGAAGGAACACGACATACAACAAGGGAAACAATACTCAGACTAACTGCCGCGGACAACGGTAAAAAGGGGGACATTATGACAAATGAACTTACTTTATACAAATTAATCATTTTATATATGCTTAAGAAAGCAAACTATCCTTTGACAAATGCACAGCTGTCAGAGTTTATCCTGGACAAAGAATATACAACCTATTTCAAATTGCAGCAGGCTATTTCTGAAATGATTGAAAACAATCTCATGCGTGAAGAAGGGAACCACAAGCAGACGCTATATTACATAACAGAACCGGGGCTTGAAACATTAGAATGCTTCTCTAACCAGCTCTCCTCTGCCATTATTGATGATATTGATACGTTTTTCAAGGAGAAGGGCTACCAGTTATTTAACGAGGTCAGTGCCCTGGCTGATTACCATGAGAATCAGGACAACAGCTATGCCGTGCGCTGCCGTATTATGGAAAAAAAGGAAGCCGTTGCAGAAATCCGACTTTCTGTTCCTTCCCTTGAGGAAGCTAAGAATGTCTGCCATAACTGGCAGGACGCCAGTCAGGAAATTTATGAATACGTTATGATGCGATTATTACAAAAAAGCTAAAAACGTTGCCAGCAGAGAACACTCTCACTGGCAACGTTTTTTCTTATTATACTTCTTTTCTTACTGCCCTATGCATTTTTGTAATAGGCAATACTAATTGTTCCTTCACCCAGATTGCAGGCATTTGAGCAGGACGCCTCCTGAATCATCACGGTTTCAAACGGAATACATTTCAATATTTCATCTCGAATCATCTCTAACTGCCTTACGCTACAGCCCACATGGGTGATAATAATCGCATCTGCACACACTTTACGCTTTGGCCATAGATGGTAATAAATATAACGTTTCCATGCGCCTTCTATATTTCCTACCCGGGTTCCTATGATAATTAACTTGCTCTGATGCATGGTAAGAACCGGATGGAGTTGGAACACATTACAAATGGCTTCCGTTACTTTGTTTGTATATCCCTTTTGGTAAAATACCCTGGCGGTTGGCATAAGAAATGTAGTGTTTATGTGCGACTTCACTCTCTTGATGGCTGTGCAGATCTCATGGCGATTCTGCCTCTCCATCGCCAGCTTCGCAGCATGTAACACAATAAGTCCTAGTCCGCCGGATACATGTCCAGAATCAATTACACTTACATGGTCAAATCCTCTTGCGGCTGCTACAGCTGTTTCATAACTGTTTCCTGTATGAGCAGCTGCTGCAATATGAATCACATAGTCTGCCTGGGTGAGTGCTTCCGCAAAGAATTCCTCGTATTCCTCCACAGATGCCATATCTACAAACGCTCTGCTGCTATCAGAAGTAAGATACGGAGAAAGATTGCCGGAATCTATTTCTCTTGTATCTGCAAATCGCCCTCTATCCGTACTGATATAAAAATACATTATCTTAATATCATACTTTTCTATCAGTTCTTCCGGAAGATCACAGACACAATCTGACGTTATGCATACCGTCTTTCGCTTACGTCCTGACATTCTCTCGATTTTATTTTCTTTTCGTTTATGAGAATTGGTCTTTATTTGGTACTCTATAATATCCTCCGGCAGATTTTTTAAGATTTCCGCTTCTAACCGTATTCCCTCAATTGGCTTTTCTAAATATCCATCAAATTGATTTTCTTCATAAATACGTCTGGCATCACCATAGGAGCTTGCTGTCAACACAAGAACAACCGAATCCCGGCATAGACCATTTTCCTGTTTTCTTAACTCCTTTAATGTTTCCGCACCATTCATTCCCGGCATCATATAATCCATTAAAATAACATGATAATATTTTTGTTTCGTCTTCTCTAAACAGTCTGCTCCACTCGTAGCAATATCCACCTGTACCTTGGTCTGGCTAAGCAGTTTGCCTGCGATCACCGCATTCATTTCTGAATCGTCAACAATAAGAATTCTTGCCTCCGGAGCCTCAAAACTCCGTTTGTAACCATTCTGTGGTTCCCATTCGTCTCTCTCTAAGAAATCAATACTTCCCATCGGCTTGGAATCTATGATCTTCTGTTCAAGAATCACAGTAAAAACAGACCCTTTTGTATAAATACTGTCTACTGTAATTTCTCCTCCCATCAAATCTATTAACTGCTTCGCAATGGATAATCCTAAACCACTTCCCTCTATTCGCAGATTATCCTTATCATGCACTCTGTGATAGGAATCGAACAAATACTCTAAATCTTCTTTTCGAATTCCCACACCAGTATCTGTCACCGATATTTTTAAGCTGATTTTATTCGGTTCTACCAATTCTGAGTGAGCTGCCAAGGTAACAGAACCTGTTTTTGTATACTTCACTGCGTTACCTAAGATGTTCAGTAGCACTTGCTTGATTCTTTTTTCATCTCCATATAACTCAGATGGTAAATTCGGGTCAATATCCAATATGAATTCTAATTTCTTTTCTTTCATCTGCACTTGAACCAAATCCACCAGCTCGTCGAACAGTACTTCTGTCTTATATTTTGCTGGCGTAATTTCCATTTTCAGCATTTCCATCTGGGATAAATCCAGTATATCATTGACAAGGTTTAACAGCATTTTACTTGCTTTCTGAATATTTCCTGCATATTCCTGCACTGATTCTGAATCGCTTTCTCTAAGAATCATTTCATTTAAACCAATAATGGTATTGATTGGTGTACGAATTTCATGACTCATATTAGCAAAAAACAAATTCTTAGATGCACTTATTTTCTCTATTTTTTCCTTTTGTGCAATGGTAACTGCCCGCTCCTCTTTATATATCTTTATGTAGAATTTTAAAATCACACCGATTGCAACACCCGTCACCAATACTGCAAAAAGAGAATCTACGAAAATTGCCTCCCTGGATTCCATCGGTACCATAAAGTTTGGATAATAATATGCCAATACATAAGAAATAATATCCGAAACAAAGGAAAGTAACACAAAAAAGACCAGCTTCTTCCCGGAAAACATTACAAATACATAGATAAGCCCCAGCACAAACCAAACCATAGCACCACTTTCCACGCCACCACTGAAAAAAAACATCAGTGGAAAAAAGACGAGGCTTATTACAAATTCAACTATAATTGCAGATAATTCAAATTTTCCATATTTGAATGTGGTAATTAGTGATATTACCATTGTTACCAAAAGCAAAATCATGGGGATAAGAATCACATCAAAATCCATCAGTATTACACACTCTACAATTGCTACTGCGGATATCAGGCTACCTACTAAAATTATCATACGAAACAGGCGTTCTCTCAATTCTAAGTCCCGTGGCAATGCCATGTCATATAATTTCTTTAGCATGTTTTCTCATCCCCTTCCTTGTTTTGTTTCAGCTGATCCTTTAATCTTAATACCGCTTCTACCGCCGACATATAATCCGACATTTCCACCTTTCTTCGGATTGGTGCAAGCGCCTCCTCCAATGCGGCTCCATAATATTGATACTTCTTCAACTCTGACAGGATGTCAAGCATCTTCTGACCATCCAGTGCGTACATTGCGTCCTCCAAATCAATTGCCTTCTGCTCAAATTCTATATCTGCAAGCATAGGAAGAGACTTCACATCAATTGTTTGAGATTTTACCGGGTTGACCTTTGCATTCTCCTGTATCATCTGCGTAACCCGATTGTATTCTGCAAGCATTTCTTTATGATGTGCACAAATATATTCTATGTTTCCCTCCTTACCTGCTAATTCTAACTGCTTGGCAAGCTCTGACAATGTAACAGCTCCAATACTGAGCATAGAACTTTTTATCGCATGTACCGTAATGGTATAATCCTTCCAATTCTGTTGCTCATACAACGACTCAACATTTCTTCGGTTCTCCTCTGCACTGTTACTATGTAACTGAAGCATATTCAAATACTTTTCTTTTCCTCCGCAATACAGCATTCCTTTTTCAACATCCAGATCTCCAATTTTAAATTCATCGGCTTGTTCTTCTGTATTTTGTTTTTCACAATAAATCAACTTGTCTTCTGGAAGGTTCCGTTTCATCACTCGCTCTAATACAGATAATTCCACTGGTTTTTCAACAAAATCGGTAAACCCTTCTGCTAAAAACATTTCCCTTGTTCCTGCTACCGCATTGGCAGTCCAGGCAATAATCGGCACGTTCCGGTAATAAGACCCCACTTTATTCCGTATTCGATGTAATGCTTCTACTCCATCCATCTCCGGCATCATGTGGTCCATAAAGACAAAATCGTATTCCTTTGTTTCTATCTTCTCTAATGCCTCCTGTCCACTAAACGCCGTTGATACTTTAATCTGGTAATTTGCTAACAATCCCTCCATTACCCTGATATTCATGGCATTGTCATCTACAACCAGAACGTGTGCGTTCGGAGCAATGAATTTTTCCGGATGATGCACATATCTTCCATCCGTTTCTTCTGTTCTTCCATTCAGCACTGACACAATTGGCAGTATGTAAAATGGTTTGTAAATGCGCAACAGATTTGGATTTGTAATATGCTTTTCCTGATGCCTGTCAATCACCACAATTACTCTTGTACGCTCTGCCAATTCATCAAAATACTTGGAATCCTCCTGATATTCTACAAAACTGATGAATACATGGGAAAAATATTCAAACGCTTCCCTTCGCTTTAGTTCGGCCATATTTCGGCAAATATGACCTTTCACCTGTTGCTGTTCTAACATATGACGGATATTATTGGAGTACTCATCACGAATTGCACGCATCCGGAACCGCTCCATATCAATATAAATTGCAATATTTATTTTCTCTTTATCCTGAATAACAGCAATCGGGCGTTCATCTAACACCTTTTGGGGAATTACAAACTTAATGACACTTCCCTTTCCCAATTTACTTTTTGCAGTTATTATTCCACCCATTTTCAAGACGATTGCTTTTGAAATAGCAAGACCTAAGCCGATTCCTCCATTGTGACGGTTTCTTTTGGTATCCACCTGGTTAAAGCGATTAAAAAGCTTCTCAACATTTTCCTCTGTCATTCCAATTCCCGTATCTTTCACGGTAACCGACAGATTTATTCCATAGTCTTCCTTTCGATACTCAATGATGATCGTGACGCATCCCTCATCAGTGAATTTGATTGCATTATTCACAAGATTCATAATAACTCTCCGAATCTTTTTCTCATCCCCTAACAATCCACAGGGAATATTGGAATCACAATCTACAATCAGTTCAATATTCTTTTCATTTTTTCGAGCCATCGTCATATTAATCACATCATTAATAGTAGAAGTAATGTTATATGCTTCCTCTATAATTTCCACTTTTTCAGACTGCAACTCAGAAAAGTCTAAAATATCACTCACCACAGACATCAGGTTACGTCCTGCTATCCGGATGTCCGATACTTCCTCACGAATTTTTTGGATATTATCTTCCTGTAATATCACTTCACTCATTCCACAGATAGTATTAATCGGTGTGCGAATCTCATGGCTGACATTGGCTAAAAAGTCATCCTTACTTCGTTCTGCTTCCTTCAACCCTTCAATTGTTTTCATGATTTGCTGACTGCTTTTGTCTCTTTTTTTCAACCAGAAATGAAGAATATACTGTATAAAAAATACATTCCCCATCTGAAATAGCATTGTTTTACCATATTCCATAGTCATAAAACCCAATGACTGTCTGACAAATCCGTGACAAAAAAATAACAACATAGCGGAAACTCCCGAAATCTTTATGACATCAGTAAATCCATACAAACAGGCAAGAACCGACAGTGCAATCAGTATCAATAGTACATTCGATAAGTCTCCTTCCTGCATGGCATACAAATTAATACTAATCTGTATCAAAATGATTGTAGCCCTTGCTCTGAACCGGAAATCGCGAAACCTCCCTAAGAATACAAACCACGAAAGTATGAAAGCGCATAACATGAAGAAAGACACCCAGATTTCCCAGTGCATTTTGATAGATAGATATAATATACCAATCTCATATATACTGAAAAACAACAAAACAAACAGTTCGCATCCTCTTTCCTCATTTTTCATCTTATTTGCATTTTCCAAACCTTATCCCCCCAAAAAAGTATACCGACGCTTATTCGGCGCCGGTATGCTATGCAAGCTTTTAAAGATGTATCTGCTGACCACCCGTACGGTTATCTAACTTGTACACGGAAAGCAATCCACGCATTCTGTCTGCCTGTGTGGATAATTCCACACTTGCCGCTGCACATTCTTCACTTGTAGCAGAATTATTCTGCACTACCTGCGATACCTGCTCTATCGCCTGGTCAATCTGTTCAATTGCTGTTGCCTGATAGTTGGATGCTTCTGCAATCCCAGCAATAATTGTCTCACTCTTTTCTACTACATTTGTAATGGCTTCTAATGCTTTTGCTGTCTCATCCGCAATCTTAGAACCTGCATCAACTTTATTGATGGAATCTTCAATCAATTCTGCTGTCTCAGAAGCTGCTGCAGCACTCTTCGCTGCTAAGTTTCTGACTTCCTCTGCCACGACTGCAAATCCCTTTCCTGCTTCTCCTGCTCTTGCTGCCTCTACTGCTGCATTCAAAGCAAGAATATTGGTCTGGAATGCAATATCATCAATTACTTTGATAATCTTAGAGATGCTTTCGGATGATTTGTTGATATCCTGCATAGCAGCCATCATTTCCTGCATCTGTTCATTTCCTCGTTTCACTTCACCAATTGCCTGTGAAGTCAGTGCAGATGCCTCATTGGCTTCTGACGCATTTGTTCTTGTCTTTTCAGCAATATCAATGATAGAAGCCGTAATCTGCTGGATGGCACTTGCCTGCTCTGTAGAGCCTTCTGCTAACCCTTCGCTTGCGCTTGCCATCTGTGAGGAGCTTGTCATTACCTGATACGCTGCATCGTTGATATTAGTCAATGCATGATGATTCTGCTGTACTAATTTTCTCAAAGAAATGCCAAGTACATCTTTGTCTGATTTCGGTGTTACCTCAACAGTCATATTTCCACCTGCTACTTCTTCCGCAATTGTAGCCTGATAACGGATGTTATCCACAACATGCTGGAAATCTTCCACTAACGCACCAAATTCATCATTACCGTGTTTTTCTAAATTCACGTCTACTATTCCAACAGCAATCTTCTGGGCTGCATCTGAAAGCTGTTTTACAGATTTGCTTATGATTTTAATGAGTGTCATGGAAATTCCTAACATAATCGCAAACATAAGCACAAATGCCATGATGCAAAATATCTTATAGTTATTCAGATATCGTTCCGGATTATCTACATGTATAATCCGCGATGCGGTGGAATATCCTGAAATCAAGCTTAAAATCAATAACACATCAATAATAATAAATCCAATTGTAAGTTTGGTTTGCACCTTCATTTTTTTCATATTCATTACTCTCCTTCTTCTAATGGTCCTTCACTTATCTGTTCCATTGTTGCTAAGTCTTCATCATTTAACAGTTTTTCCGGGTCTAATAGCAACTTCACTGCATCCCCCACTTTTCCAATTGCGTATACATATGTATTCTGGTCGTGGCTCTTATCTGCATGTCTTGTGGATGGCGCCGGAAGAATATTTTCCTCCTGAATCTCCACCACCTCTGCTATTTTCTCCACAATCAACCCAACGACTGTAGATTTTACATTGATTACAATAATACAGGTTCTGTCATTGTAATCAAAGGGTTCCTGTTTAAAGCGAAGTCTAACGTCAATAACCGGAATAATTTTTCCTCTGAGATTAATCAGACCCTTTACATAATCTTCACTTTCCGGTATTTCTGTGATTTCCTGAAAAACAATAATTTCATTCACATACTGAATCTTAAGTCCGAAATATTCATTTCCTGACTGGAAGGTCACATATTTACCCTTCTGTGTGTCAAACTCACTCATTTGAATCCTTTCCTTTCTTTGTTTATTTATACTCCATTATGCCAGCGGCATCTAATATCAAGGCAATGCTGCCATCCCCTAACTGTGTACAGCCAGATAAGCCTTTTACTTTCTTGATATAGTCTGGAATAGGTTTTACTACAATTTCCTGCTTACCAATCAGGCTATCTACCAGAAGGCACATATGCTTTTTCTCAACCTCAATAATGACTAGCATGCCATCCTCAACATTTCTCTCGTAATTTTTCAAATGATACCATTCACCCACGCTGAGAACCGGGAAACATTCCCCTCGTATCATGACAAATTCATCACCATTTGGTTCCTTTACGATTCGATTGTCACAGGCACTTACAAATTCCTTCACAACGCCAGTTTCTATGACGAATGAAGATGCTCCCACCTGCATTACAATGCCATCGATAATCGCAAGCGTCAACGGAATTTTTAAATTCATGATGCTTCCCTGTCCTGGCGTACTTTCAATCTCTAAGCTTCCTCCAATGGATTGCAGATTGGATACAACAACATCCATTCCTACTCCTCTTCCTGAATACTCAGTTACTTTTTCATTGGTAGAAAAGCCTGGAAGAGTAATAAACTGATAGACTTCTTTATCTGTGTAGGAGTTTTCTGGTCTTGTATAATCGAGAATTCCCTGCTTTCTTGCTTTTGCAAGAATTTTGTCTCTGTCTAATCCCTTGCCGTTATCCTGAACACCAATCCACACCTTGCCTGATTCTGTCTTAGCAGAAAGCGTTACCCGACCTTTTTCCGTCTTACCGCTTGCTGCACGTTCCTCCATGGTTTCAATTCCGTGGTCAACTGCATTTCGCACCAAATGCATCAATGGATCCGAAATATGTTCAATGATGTTTTTATCCACTTCCGTGTTTTCTCCCACCATTTCAAACTCAATTTCTTTTCCTAACTTTCTCGACACATCAAACACAATTCGGTTCATTTTCTGGAACGTATTGGTCAACGGAACCATTCGCATGCTCATAATTACATTTTGCAGGTCTGTTGATATCTTTGACATCTGCGTTGCTGCTTTATGAAAATTATCCAACTTAAGTCCCGGCACTTTCAAATCCGGATTTTGCAATACCACGGATTCTGAAATAACCAGCTCTCCAATCAGATCCATCAGCATATCCATCTTTTTCACATCTACACTGATAAATGCTGTTTTTTCTACCTTCTTTTGCTTGTCCTTTGCCAACTTCTTTGCTTTACCAGGTTCCTTTGCCTCAATGACGAAATCACCCGGTGCAATCGGTTTATCTTTCTTAAGTGCTTCCTCTGATTGTCCACCACTTTGGGCTTTTGCTTCGATTTCTTCCACACTGGAATCCAAATCAATGCGGATTTCTGACCCAATACTGTCAAATCCTTGCAGAAATTCGTCTGCTTTGCATTCATAAATATCTACTTTCTGGAGTTCATATCCGGTCTGCATAATTTCCCGGAGTTCTTCCTCGCTGCTCTTGGTCTGTAGCAGCATCTTAAATCCATTCTCTAATATTTCATCTGCACTGCTCTCATCTGTAACAATATCTTCCGGTGAATACAGCAAATCTTCTGCGATTTCCTTTAATGCATACACGATCTTATAGGCATGTATATTGGCAAGTGGTATTCCCGGACTATAAGTCAGGTAAATCTTATAAAAATGGCTGGAACTGGTCGCCATTGGTGCAATATAAAACTGCTTTGGCTCCTCATGCACATTTTCTTTTATTACCTTCTCTTTTTCCTGCTTTTCTCCCTTAATGGAAGCAAGAAACTTATCAATGGAGGCAATAATCTCGCTGGCATCACCATCTGCTGCCTCTCCATTCTGGATTTTATCTAACTCATTCGTAATAAAATCCGCAACTGCTAAAACATGTTCCACTAATTCTAAGTGGGGAACATGTTCCGGATGGGATTCTCTCAAATAAAAGAACACATCCTCTAACTTATGAGACACTGCTGTAATGTCATCAAACATCATTATTCCTGAGGAACCTTTTATCGTATGCATCGTTCGAAATATTTCATTGATACTATCTTCGTCAAAACATTCCTCATCCTTCTGTTCGAGTACTATTTCCTGCAGCCGTTCGAGCAATTGCCCATTTTCGAACAGATACATGTCCAGCATGCCTTCAGTGTTAAACTCTTCGGCCATTTGGTACTCCTTTCTATATCAGACCAAGTTTTTTTAATGCCTGGTCAAATCTTTCCTGATCAATCGGCTTTCCTGAATATATGGTACAACCTAATTCAAATGCCATTTTGACATTTTTTTCCTCATTCAATGCGGTTGTCATTATGACTTTCGCTGCCTTTTCCGGTGGAATATTGCGTTCCTTTTCTAAATTTCGAATTCCCATAAGTGCCTGATACCCATCCATAACCGGCATCATAATATCAAGACAGACCAAATCATAAGGTTCATCTTCTTCAAGGGCAAGCATAAAAGCATCAACTGCTTCCATACCATCAACTGTCACATCACAATCCCCATATCTTGATAAAAAGTTCGCCATAAATTTACGTGTTACAAAATCATCTTCTGCTAATAATATCTTCATGTGCACTTCTCCCTTATTTTTGATTCAATAATGAATATGTTTTTCTTGCTATATTTTCCAATTTTTCCTGATGCATTACTGCACCTATGTCAAATGCAACCTTTGGCATTCCATATACAACACAGGTAGATTCATCCTGACCAATAGTGAGTGCCCCCACATCTCTCATTGCCTTAAGTCCTTTGGCTCCGTCAGCCCCCATTCCCGTAAGAATTATTCCAAGGGCGTCCCTTCCGGCTGTTTCTGCCACTGAATTAAAGAGTACATCTACAGAAGGACAATGACCATTTACCTTGTCACCTTTTTTTAATGAAACCTGATACTCGTCTCCTACTTTAACCACCCTCATCTGCTGGTCTCCTCCTGGAGCAATAAGCACCTGTCCCTGAACTACCTTATCTCCATTTTTCGCTTCCCTGACAATCACCTTACATTGTTCATTTAGACGCTTTGCATACATCTCTGTAAAGCCTGGTGGCATGTGCTGTACAATTACAGTTCCGGAAATATCAACATTAAATTCTTTAATCACCCTGGCAATTGCTTCCGTTCCGCCTGTAGAAGCACCTATGGCCACTATTTTCTTCTGACTTCTAAGATGCGTGGACAGACTTGCAGGAGTCTTTATTGATTTCTTTATATTGCTAATGCTTGCAGTAGAAGCAACCTTAATCTTAACCGGAAGCTCCTTGGTAAGAAAAGTCTCTAGTTGCAAACGATCCGTAACCCTCGGCTTTGCTACAAAATCCACCGCTCCAGCCTGAAGTGCATCAAACACCTTGTCACTTAATGAACTGATCATTACCACCGGCATCGGGTACTGCGGCATCAGTTTTCGCAGAAATTCTATTCCATCCATTCTCGGCATCTCAATATCAAGAGTCATTACATCTGGCTTTACCTCGATTATCTTATCCCTTGCCTCATAAGGATTACTGGCAACTGCAACCACTTCTAACATAGGATCCTTATTAAGATTTTTTACAAGTAATTCTCTGAAAACAAGAGAATCCTCTACTATCAAAACCCTTATCTTCCTCATTTCTTCTCCTATCCACACTAGTCTGCTATTTTCTGAAAACTGAAGGTTGAACCAGCTTGAACGGAACTACA
>JBGVMW010000265.1:0-2124 GCA_045125095.1 Lachnospiraceae bacterium | reverse complement strand
AAATCCTTGGAACTATACGAAATATGAATTTTGCAACAGTTCAAGAGCAGGGGTATATTCCACTATACAAGAGAACTGCTATAACAGATGAACTTCATCATATTTTTGGATTTAGTACCGATTTTCAGTTTATTACAAAGCAAGAAATGAGGAATATCCAGAAAAAAAGTAAGGGAAGATAAAAAATACTATATATCGTTACGAAGCAAAAAGGTCTATCAAGCCGCATAAATACTGTCTTGATAGACCTTTTTTAGTTTAACAACTGTCAAAGATGGGATTATATCATAAATCAGAAGATGTTGCACAAATTTCAAAAGCCTTGGAACTATTATTCAATGCATATTCATAGAATACAAACTTCTTACATCTTAACCCTAGGAACAATTGTATAAACAATTTTGGCGAATTACACAATATTCCCTCTCTAAATTTCCTCCATAATGTTAATAACATCACTGACACCACCATACCCAGTGAGATTTTGGGCAATCTCGCGAGTAAACAGCTGCATAATTTCCAGATTTGGTATCTGCAAATCCAGGGTCTTCCCCAATGCACCCGATTGGATATTTGTACATTTCAGATACCCGGTTGTCAGCTTCATTGTATTCTCTCAAACACATAATCAGTATCAGAAGACAAATCATCCCGGAAAATATATCCCAGGCGATTAAAATGCTTTATTTCCATGGGATTTTCAATACAATTCTCAGCCATATACCTGACCATTTCCCCGCGAGCCATCTTGGCATAGGTTCCCTTGGTCACCAGCTTATCCCCTGCCTTTTCGCAGAATACTATAGTGATATAAGTATCATCTGCCGTCAGATATTTCTCAATGCATCTGGCATATTCCTTGGAAGCAAGATTGATGATGATGCCGCTCTCATCCCGCACTGCTTCATACAGCCTGCTCCCCCAATAGGCATACATATCCATGGCGGTTCCTATGGCAGCCTTCGCCTGCATTTCCAAGCGGTAGGGAACCACCCCGTCCATCGCCCTCAGAACACCATAAAAAGCCGACAAAATCCGCAAGTGCTCCTGCACATATTCAAAATGGCCATCCTCAAACACCGCCGGTGCCATATACTGATATGCCAGCCCCTCATAAGCCAGGACTGCCGGTGTCAGATTTCTTGTCAAATCCAGCTTCTCAAGCCGCTGGAAATTCTGCCCGGCTATTTTGTCATTGCAGCACCAAAGCTTCTTCAGCTCAGGATATGACTTCCCCTTCAGCCAGGCAGCAATTTCCTTTGTGCTCTCCCAAAAGACCGGCACGCTAAGGGGCAGCAGGCTATCCGTATCCACATTCATTTTCTTGGCAGGTGACAGGATAATCTTCATCAGCCAATCACCTGCAGCATCTTTTCTGCATCATCTGCCGTCTTTACCTTGCCATTGGCCATAACTATTATGCCCTGCTCATCAATAAGATAAGTGGTCCGCACCACGCCCATGGATACCTTGCCGTAGTTTTTCTTTTCCTTCCACACATCATAGGCTTCAATAACTTTGCGTTCCGTATCTGAAAGCAAAGTAAATTTGAGGCCATATTTTTCCTCGAACTTTTTGTGAGAAGCCACCGAATCCTTGCTTACGCCCAAAATGACAGCTCCCTGCTCCACAAACTGGTCATACAGCTCAGAGTAGCCGCTTGCCTGCCTGGAACATCCCGGCGTATTATCCCGCGGATAAAAATACAAAATAACCTTCCTGCCCAAATAATCACTCAGCTTATGCAGCTGGCCATTCTGGTCAGGCAGCTCAAAATCAGGTGCCTTGGTTCCTACTTCTAACATAGTTATTCCTCCCATTCTAAAAAACACTAATACTTATACTTATACTATACTTATACAATGAAATTTTCATCAAAGCTACATTTTAACATACCTTTGATTTCTGCTATTTGAATGCCGTGTGACTGTTTATTCTGCCAACCTTTTCGGATATCTCGGCAACAAACTCAAGCATTTTATTTTAATGTGGCAGAAGACTCCCTGCCTCTATAGGCGGGAGATGAATGCCACGTCCACCGAATTTACGCAAGTAATTGAGGTGGACAATAGAACATATTGATGATATAATAATAGGTGGCAGGAGGTGAATGATGTGTTACAG
>JBGVMW010000264.1:0-3801 GCA_045125095.1 Lachnospiraceae bacterium | reverse complement strand
CTACTTTTCAAACAAGGCTACGACAATCCGCGGTCATTCCGCCGAGAGCCTGCGGCAAGTTCCGGTACTGCACAATCGGGGAGGCAATAACACCGAAATCAAAATGCGGTTAGCACCTCCCACAATGTGCCGTCTGACATCTCGTAGCCTAGCCTTATATGTGATTTATGTCCGTCGGACCAGAGGTTTGCTTACAGCTTCCTTCAGATTTCACCTCACGATGAACACCCTTGCTGTTCGGCTATACATTTCCCACTATCCGGGCATGTTCGGGACTTGCACCCGTTAGAGCGCGCCCATGGCGCGCAAACACAAAAAGGACTATCACGCAAAAGTGATAGTCCTCATTATACTATTCCTCAATACTGAAGCTACTCAATATCTTACTTAATTCACCTGCAACATTATTCAACACTTCTACACTATCCATTACATCTCCCATCATACCATTTTGTGCCATTGCCTCTTCTGATACTTCCTGTGTATTATTATTTACTTCATCTGCGATGTTTGATATTTTTTCAAGTGCGTCTTGTAATGATACTGTACCACTGGCTACTTCCTGCGTAATTGCTGCAACATTTGTCATCTCATCAGATACCTTTTCGATTTTCTTTTTAATATCAACAAAGCTTTCTTTTGCCTGATGAGCAAGCTCCATTCCTTCTTTTACAGAGTCATTACCTCTATCCATTAACTGAACAGATTCTACTATACTCTGTGATATATCATCAATAATTTTTTCTATTTCTTCTGCTGCATCTTTAGACTGATCTGCAAGTTTACCAACTTCATCTGCTACGACAGCAAAACCTTTACCTTGCTCACCTGCTCTTGCTGCCTCTATAGCCGCATTTAATGATAGTAAATTAGTCTGAGATGCAATATCTGCTATTAAATTAATTACATCACCGATATTGCTTGACATTCCTTCCAGTTCCTTAATCTTTTGATAGGTAGCTGAAACATTACTTTCAATTACGTCCATTTGGTTTACAACTATAGTAAGCTTTTCATCACCTTTAATAGCTTCATCCGCCGTCTCAGAAGCAACTTCTTTTACATTCATAATATTTCCGGCAATTTCTTCCATTCCCTGAGTGATTTCTTCTATCATGCTAGCATTTGTATGTGTTAATTCACTCTGACTTTGAGTACCTTGAACTGCTCTGCCCGCTTTTTCAACTATATACACAGCTTTGTCTTTGGTTCCTTCAGCTTTATCATTTAATGAATATGTAATCTTTGTAATCTCTTGTGAATTATTATTTGTTTCAAGTACCAAATCATGAATATTTTTCTTCATATTTTCCATAGAATTGGCAATCTTACCAATCTCATCTGTTCGCTTTAATAAGCTTTCTCTTACACGAACCGTAAGATTACCTGAACCCACTTCATTACAAAATGCGATTAATTCTGCAAATACTCTAAACAATATATTTATCAAAATAACCAATATAACGCATGAAATAATACAAATAGCTGCCACCATTGGAATAGACGCAGCTCTCATACTATCTACTACAACGTCTATCTTCGTATTGTATATACCAACATCCATAGAACCATAAAGTTCACCATTTACATAAATAGGATACATTATGTCATATGTCCATGCCTGTTGGACATCAGCCCAAAAAGAGCTTGTCATAACTTCGCCCTTTGTTGCTGCCGGTACTGAATATCCTGTATCATCAGAATAGTTTTTACCTATTTTCTGCGTATCACTGTGTGCAATTGCTGTAACTGTTTTATCTATAACTACTGCATAAGCAATATATTCATTTTTAGCAGTTATACTCTCTACAAATGCTTGAAGTTCCTCAACTGTTGCACCCTTTTCTAATAAAATTTCAGTCTGTGCCGCTATCTGTGAGTTCTCATTTATGAGCTGCTCTATCATAGCCTCTGAAATATTTTTTTTTGCAACATTAAAAGTTACAAGCAATACAAGCACAAATCCTACTAAAATTATAAGTGCTGACGACAATGCAATTTTAATCTTTAATGAAAACGCCTTCATAATATACCACCTTTCTAATAATTTGCAATTATTCATTTAAATTACTCAAACTTCGCACATAAATTTTTGCTTTGAACCTTGAAAAATCAATACCTGGCAATTATTCAGTTGTCAATGTTCAGCAATTATGCCGCTTGAAGTTTTGATTTTAAGAGTACTGGATTTGTATTCATAAATGTATCCACCATTTCATCGATTTTATCAGATGTCATTTCAAATTCTTTGGCTATAGTTGTCCTGAACATTTCAAGTAACAATTTAAAAGCTTGTATCCATGTGATATCAGACATTTCATCGGTAAAGTACAAAAAGAGTTCACCAAGAGACCGTTCATCATTAGATTCACGGCTTTCAAGTGATAACATCATATATCTTGTAAAAACAACTGCGGTATGGGCAGTCATTGCATCATAAGAAATAGCTCTACACTCTTTACTCAGATGCAGATAACTTTTGCACACCTTAAAGAAGACCTCAATATCCCAGCGTTTCCCATAAATTCTGATGATTTCGTCTTCGTCAAGAGTTGTGTCAGTAGAAATGAGACATAGGTAATCGTTGCGTTTGTTTCTGTTTCTTACGAAAACTACTTTTGCAGGTATGGACTTTCCGTCTTTTACTACATCAACTAGTGCAGAAAGCAAATATCTGGAACGACCACGACGTTTCTTGTTGCACTTAAAAACACTTAGAAGTGATATGTCGTTCCCCTGATAGCGAAAGAACATTTTAGGAGATTTTTTTACCATTGCAATCACATCATAACCTAATTCAGTCACCGCATCAATAGAACTTGGTGAAGATAACCAACTGTCAAAAAGAACATATCGGGTTGGCAAATCTGCTTTTGGGGCTTGTTTTAGAAGTTCAAGCATAGCAATCGTTCCTTTTTGTATAGAAAGGTTACGTCGTTTATAGCCAACTGTTCTCTTATCTAAAGGTTTTGCGTCGTTTATACGGTTCTTCTTATTTTCTGTTGAAAGTAAGATGCTATTGACCGGAAGAAAAGTTGTTCCATCAGACCATCCAAGAGTAAGCATACGGAATCCATATTTAAAGCTGTGTTTCGCATGGTCATATACCCTTGCAAGAAGTTCAACTTGTTTGGAACGATTTCTCTCATACATAGAATCGTCAATGATAAGCACATTTGCCCGTTCTTGTGAATTAAGCGGTACAATAGCTTCTTTCATAATCCTGCTTGCAAAGAGTGTGGTGAAATGCATCCAATTGATTTGTGTCATCTTCATGAAGCGATATACCGTATCTTTTGCAAAGTTGGGAGTATTCCGACCTGTCAACAGATTCATATACATGCTTCTGTTGGAAAAAATCAGCATAAAGAGATACTGAAAAATCACAGATGCAGGAAATCCTTTTTTCTTGTAGGCGTTTGCAGCTTTTAGCGCAGATGAAAGTCTAAATCTAGTAAAAAAATTTCGAATAGATTTAGAAATATGGTTATCATTTTGGTTGTCTTGTGTTATACTTTTATTCATAGCAGGAGCCTCCGGTTTTAATTGTTTTCGGCAACTCAATTATACCAAACCAGATGGTATCGTGCTATTTTTTTGCCAGTTTTTATTGATTTTTCAAGGTGCATAGACACTTATCCAAGTGCGAAGTTTGAGTAATGGTTAGGGTGTCAAAAGTGCTGATAAAAAAACATATATTATCAACACAGAAAAAATATAGTTTAAATTTATTATGAACTTTGAAAATTTCATAAAATGAACTTGATCAATTATTGCTTTGAGTAGCCTGTTGATGTTGAT
>JBGVMW010000263.1:0-39497 GCA_045125095.1 Lachnospiraceae bacterium | reverse complement strand
TTTCAAGTCTTTTACATTAAAAAAGACCCCATAGAAAGTGCTTTTACACTTCTACAAGGTCTCTTGCTAAATCTTTTTTATTTAATTTTTCGTGCTTCCACTCATTGCCTTTTCACGATATGGGTGGTTACCCGAAGATATATCCATTTATTCGAACTCGGTAAGTTGCCGCCTAAACTTAAGCTTTTTCGTTTAGGTTTCATCTAAAAACTGCCGAGATTTTACTTCATTTGCATAATTTATTTTGGCTCACTGATTTTCTGTTGCCAAAGTGTTGCCATAGATAATCTACCATATTTCTATATTTATTTCAACTATGTTTCCATAGCTCTAATGCTTGAATGCTATTTTCTGATAATATACTTGACATACTATCAATTAACTCTTTCTTCTCACTAGGAATATTAACTATTTTTCCAAGTTTATGTATTTCGTCCACAGTTAATGCAAGACGTTTTGTTGGCACTCCTAATACGGCATATTCACTTTGAAAACAATATAACCAATTATCATTTACCATTTTATCTACTACCGCCCTAATTCCGTGTTGTTCAATTTCATTATTTAAATTACTCCAAAAATCAGGTGCATTTGGATCATGAAAATCTATATCTTTATAATTCACATCCTCTCTTCTCTTCATCATCCATTGATAAACATCTATACCATCAATATTATTTGACAATAACATATCACTATTTTTAAACAGTTTGCACAGTGTTAAAATCGTTCCTTTATGATCTGTCGTATCATCACATCTTTTAATAAATTCATTTTCCTTTGCTTTGACATAAAACAACTTTCTTTCCGCACGCAAAATAGCTACGTTATTACATGCCAAATAAGCCTTAATAGAGTAAAATACTGAATAGTACAATCGGACTGTTGCCCAAGAGAATAGTTTATTGTTCAATGCCGGAATACTTTCCATATAGCTTAATAAAGCTTTATAATAATAGGATGCTATTTCCTCTTCCAGCAATCGTTTAATATCATCAGCTTGTTGCTTGGTAAGCGATGTTTGCACATACTGTGTTTTTGGAATTTGACGAAACGGAACACCGCTGCTCCCCGTAAACATTCCTTCAAAATATAACTGACTTCCGCTTTTATTAATACTCATATTCGTCTTCTTTTGGTGCTTCTGTTTTTAATCCTTCCTTTAAATTATCCATTATCATTTTTCTTGCAGATTTTCCATCGGTTCCTTTTATTTCATTATTAGTTATTAAGGTCACTTCTGAAAAATCAAACAATGATATTAAATATTCCAATTTAAAACTCTTCTTTTCAATACACTTAGGAAAAATATATTCGAAGAAGAATTCTAATGCTGCTACAAATCCTGCAGCTTTAAAAAATACATTTTGGGTAGAATTTCCCCAAAGTTCCTCTTTATCCCAATGCCACTTAAGCGCACTAAAATAATTAATGACTATTTGAGATTGAAAACTAAGATCCTTAATATTTTTATCTGCGAATTTTCCATCAAAATCCACATATTTCTTTAAAGTTGAAACAACGGTCGATAAATCAATTTTCCCTTTTCCCCTTGGATTCCCTGGATATTTGATTAAGTTGTAATATGGTGAATCAACATTTTCATTCAATTCTTTTGCTATATCATCAGAACGTGTAATTGCGAAATTCTTATCATCATCAGTTACACCATATAAATCAAATATCAAACTTTTTGGCACAGGTTTTTGTTCTGAATTGATATTAATAAATATTTTGGCTGCTTCTTTGGTTCCTAAACCTATAACCATTGAAACTAAAATCTTTTTTTTGCCTATACTTTGATTTGCTTTCATCGCCTCTTTCAAACCTTCTAAACGATGTTGTCCATCAAGTAATTGGGCTACACTATCTACCAATGGAACTTCTATTTTTCCATCAAGAAATTCTGGTTTGTAATTAGCGTCATTCCAATTTATTATAAATGTATTTACAAACATATTTCCATCTAAAATATACTGTTTGATAGAAGCTATTCTTTTTCTGTTAAGTACTCTCTGAACCGCACCTTCTTCCTCATCTCTTCCTCTTACAGCAACATAACTTATTTTTACTAAATCTTCTACTCGCATTGGAAATGTATATATTTTAATCATTTCCATTTGCATTTCTATATATTGCTCAGCTACTTTCTTAACCTGCATATTATTACCTCACTAAATCTTAAATTTTAATCCATCACATACATATTATATCAAATCATCACTCAAATATTCTCATAGTCTAATCTATATGCATTACTTTTAATATTCCTATATAACCATATTTTTGCATATTCTGGCTTAAATTTTTTCATTTTCAATTCAATTACTACATAACAATGAAGGATTGTATTATAAAACAAAAGGTCAGGAAAAAACTCTTCATCTTCCACTTTAAGCAATTTCTGATGCCCCATATAAGCAAATCCAGAACCCATCTCCAACAAAAAGTTCGTAATGTGATTTATCAATTCATTTTCTACATCTCGCTCAATCATTCCTTCTCGTACTTCGACAAAATCAAAAATATATGGATCTTTCATTGTCTGAATTGCCAGCTCACTCTGTGCCTTCGGTAGTCTTTGCTCAAAATTTTGCACTTTATTGAGATTATTCTGCCTATCCATAAGCTTTCCTGCAATTTGCAATTCAAGCACATCAACAGACCATGCATTTTCAATAGTTTTCCAACCATACCAATATCTCTCGTCCATATTGTGCAATTTTTCCAAAAGAACAAGATTATGAGACCACGTCAATTTTGCAGACACCGTCTGCAAAAAGTTTATATCCGTTATTTCTTTTGCAAATTTCTTCATATATCGAAGATTTCTTGCTGAAAATCCTTTTACATTTGGCGAATCCAGCTTAATTTCCTTAGCAAGTGTATCAATAAATGCATTGCCATATTTCACTTGCTCATTCAATTCTTTTCCGATGCTCCAATATAACTGAATCATTTCGCCATTTGCTTTAACCATAGCTCTATACTGAGCTTCCCGAACCTTACTTTTTATTTCTTCTATCAAATCTTTATAATCATTATTATCTGGCAGCATATGTTGTTCCTTTCTAAAAGCGACTTCATGGTGCCACTTTTATAATTATCAATTCTGTATTGTCTAGGTTATAACCTTTATATACTTTTCTTTTCAAGCTTTTTTTAATGTGATATTCGTTCCTTCTTTTCTATTTTTGCTTTTATAGAGCAAATGCCAACTCTCCACAAAACTGTTTTTTCTTTACTTTCATCCTCCTATACCTAATCCAAAATTAGTTTTTCCATGACTTCTGCTGTTATAGATACCGGCATTTCATGACCATCTAAAACCTTAGAATACAAATCCTTCTTTTCACCTTGCAGTTTTTGAATTTTTTCTTCTATAGTATCCTTTGTAATCAGCCTATATATCATGACATTATTTTTTTGTCCTATTCTATAAATTCTATCTTCAGCTTGTTTTTCTATTGCAGGATTCCACCACGGATCATAAATAATGGCTGTATCTGCAGACACTAAATTAATTCCTGTTCCACCAGCTTTAAGACTAATTAGAAATATACCATTTTGACTACTTTCAAATTGTTCTACCACATCTATTCTATTATTGGTTTTTCCATCAAGATAAAAACAATTAAAGTGATCACTAATTACTCTTTTCTCAATTATCTTTAACATCTTAGTAAAACGGCTAAATACAACCACCTTATGTCCCGCTTCATAAAGGCTCTCCAATAAATTCATCAATAATTCCAATTTTACTGAACTAGCACACTTATTAAAATTATATTCTTTATTAAGCAATGTTGGATGACAACAAATTTCTTGTAAATAAAGCAATCCATTTAACATAATGCTATTAGATTTCATTTCAAATCTATCATTTTTTCTTGTTATCTCATATCTTATACTTTCTAGCATTTTATTATATAAATCCTGTTGTTCTGTTTCCATTTTACAATATAAAATCTGTTCTTGCTTAATTGGCAAATCCTTCAATACATCCGCTTTCATTCTTCTTAATAAAAATGGAGCTGTCATTCTTCTAATTTTATTAACAATTTCTTCAGGAGTCAAATCCTTACTTAAGACTGTAAAATTATCTAATACATCTGGATTTATCAATCTCATCAATCCCCAGTATTCCTTTATATTATTCTCAACTGGCGTTCCTGTCATTATTAATTTCGTCTCAGCATCGAGCCTTTTAATTGCACAATATACCTTCGTTTTAGAATTTTTAATATATTGAGCTTCATCAATTATCAAATTATCAAACTTCAAATCATTAAATAACTCTATATCATTCATTATTGTTCCAAATGTTGTTAGAATAACTTTCTTACTTTTTATACACTCAAATTCTCTATTAACACCATGATAAATATATAAGGAGGTTTCTGGTAAAAATTTATCAAATTCATATTTCCAGTTCAACAATAATGTTTTAGGAACAATAATCAAATTAACAGTATTATTCATACTAGCATCCGACAAGTACGCAATTATTTGAAGCGTTTTTCCTAATCCCATATCATCTGCTAAACATCCACCAAATCCATTTCTCCTCAATGATAACAACCATTTAACACCTATGATTTGATATGGTCTTAATAGTACATTAATATGACTATCTAGATTCAAATGAATGTTTTCATATCCAACAAAATTCTCCAATCCACTAACAGAACTTTTCCCCAATCCGTATGCTATTTCTATAGCACTAGCCAAATATTTTTTTTCAATCTTAAGTATTTCACTTTTCTTATCTTTTTTAATTAACTTCCTATCAAATACTTTAGGTATAAATATCACTTTTCCATTTATTTCAACCCAATTTTCTTTTTTCTTTCTAAAATCAATTAATTCAGAAATATCAATACTTTGACCATCTATCTTTACACTTCCCTTTATTTCAAACCAATCTATGTTATAAGATACGTGTACATCTGAAAAATCTGCAGATAATATTTCTTTATCATTATTGGTAAATACTGTGATTCCATTTAGAATAAGCTCTTCAACATCATTCTGCAGAACTTTTCCCGAATAAACGAAACCTTCCGCCTTGTGATACTCCCAACCACATGATTTGACAATATTTAATATCTGCTCTTCAAAACCATAATTACGATACTTGTTATCACCCTCAATTATCCTCTCCTTATCTTCATAATTAATCAAGTAATTATCATAATCAAATATCAATATAAGAGGACATTTTTCCTTTTTTATATCAATATAAGCCTTAGGTACTATTTGCTGCACTCTATCATTAATTTTATCACAATCAACAACGACAAATAAACCTGTCTTTTCTCCGCATATTTTCAATCCATCTAAAAGATAATATTTTTTTTCTTTCTCAGAGCCATATTCAATATATTCCACTTGAAACATTGGACTCTTTTTTTCTTTTTGAAAAAGACATTCCATATTTACCAACATCTCTAACTCATAAATACAAGAATTAGAAAGCATGTACTGATACTTACTTATTTGAATATTAAAATCTTTATTCAAAAAATTTTTTATCATTTCTAGCTCAACACCAGAAAGATTATTAACAACAGAAAGTCCATTGACATTTACATTTCGTAACTGCCCAGAATATTGCTTACTTTTTAATTTTGGGATAGTTCCTTCATATGTTTCAAGAACTATCTTACCTTTTTTTCTACTCTCATCAAAATTAATATTTAGTATTAAATCAGACATCAGCACATACACTCCTCTTCATTATATTATTCATAGAAGTATTCGTTACTAAGGATCATCTTATCATATATGCTCTTCTTATCCTCGCACATATAAATCCATTCTCCAACATGAGAATCCACCTCTTTTATACCACTATATTTCATTCTACATCCACCACCACATATATATTTAATATCACACTCTTTACATCCAGCTGTATTATCAACAGAGGTATCTTTTTTTATCTCCTCAGATATTTCCATTAGTCTTTTGAAGCCTACTTCTAAAATATTTGTAGCTCTTTTCAATTCATGAATTCTGTTACACCAAAATACATCTCCGTTAGGAGCTATACTTATTTCTCCAAAGCCACAATTTCTTCTCATAATATGATTCTCATAATTTAAAACAAAAGTCTCCGTATAATACTCAGGATATAAACGTTCTACAAGTTGTTTTAATTTTTGTTTATATGCTCTGTTCTCTTCTTTTGTAGTTTTTACTTCTCTTCCTTCAATTAATTCAAGATTTAATTTTATGAAAATTTGGGGATATTCATCCATAAATGTCTTTGCAAAACTTTCAAACTTTTCAATAAATACTTCAATGTCATCATAAAGCGGTGTCACTGCCATTGAAACTTTTGTTCCTACATCATAAAAGTTTTTAATACATTCAACTGCTTTATCAAACCCATCATATTGTCTCACAGAAAAATATGAATCTTTATCATATCCATCAATACTTATCTGAATTTCATCAATATACTCATGCAAATTATCAATTTTCTCTTTTGTCCACAGAATTCCATTACTTAATACAGTAACAGCTAAACCAATATCATGCGCATATTTGATAATCTTATCAAATTCCTTATACACTGTCAGCTCACCACCTGTGAAAGTAACGCCATTCCCCCCATTATCTTTAAAATCTTTCAATACTTTCAACCATTCCTCTGGTTTCAACTCTTCAATTTCAATTTCACCAGCATACATATAGCAATGCTTACATCGTTGATTACAATTATTAGTTAAATAAATGTATATATTTTTTTCATTATTTTCATTTTTAATAGGGGCATAAAATCTTTTAGCTTCAATCTGTGTTACCACCTTAATTACCAGCTCCTCATCGTATCTTTCTAAAACATCTTCTATACTAAATCCCTGCTTTAATAAATTGAAGATAGCAACTTCATTTTCATTTTCTAGTACTAGCCACATAATTCCTTCAGTATATATTACAAGAAAAACATCATTATGTTTATTTATAACTATCTCGTTTGGAAAATCATATGTCTTTCTTAAATCAATTTCAGTTTCAACCAAATCATATTCTTCACACTCTGTTGTAGCCATTATTTCATCCATTTTAACATTCTCCCTTAACATAACAAAATAAAAAGGCGTGACCTTGTCACGCCCATACTCCAAATCATGTAATAAAATTTTTAATTAATTCTGATTCTTCTCACATGACTTGAAGCAATACATAGTATTTACTCTTGCAGTATTACTTACCTTCTTAACTTTCCAAGAAATTTTTACTTTCTTCATATGCGGTACCTCCATTACAAAATATGTATATACAAAAATATTATATACAACTGCACTTAATCTGTCAAGTTTAACCGCCATTTCTCTCCTGCTCGTAAATTAACACTCATAATAATTTATGCTCTTTTTTTTAAATCATTACACCTACAACGCTTTTAAATAAAGTAATAATAGTTTTATACATTCGTCAATATCCGATTTAGAAACCATTGTATTTGCACTATGCATATATTCACAAGGAATAGATATCCCTATTTCATTACAACCACTATCCAATTCATTTGTTAATATCAGTTCACTAGTCCCGCAATCGCTAACTTCCAACTGAAATGATATTTTATTACTTTTTGCGATATTTTGAGCTAATTTTACTAATTTTTCTGATGATACAGACATACTATCTGATACTTTTATTCCAACACCTTTTGCCAATTTGATACTATTTCTTTCACAAACACAAGAAACATCTATATTAATACAAATATCTGGTCTAATAGTTGTTTTTACTACCCTAGCTCCTCTCATTCCAATTTCTTCCTGAACAGTAAAACAAAAATATGTATCGTTTTCCAATTCCTGACACTCTCTAATTACATGCCATAAACAATAGCATGAAACTCGGTTATCTAAAGCCTTACCCATTATAATATTTTCATCTTCGACTAATTCTGATGAGAATGTAAATACTTCTCCCGTTTCAACCCTTGAACCATCATCCATTACTTTTATATAAAGATTCTCATAATTATATGGTTTCAAATTTTCTGCACTATCCGCATATATAACAGCTTTTACTCCTGTGTTAGACACAATTCTTTGTTGATACGCGTTCCATGTTTTAATGTTACCTAAACTTTTAAATTTATATTGTCCAGGTTTCATTTCCGAAATTATCTGAAAACCAACCTCATCAATATGTGCCTGAACCAATACCTTCTTTTTACTATTTTTTCCCTTTTTATAAACAATTAAATTACCTACATTATCGATATACGTTTTTCCGAATTTCTCATCATTTAATTCTTCAAAAAGATACTGAATCACATTTGATTCATAACCAGATACACCAATTAAATCGCATAATTTTTTTAACAAGTCATATACCTCCTGTTTAATTCTTTTTGTTCATATTCACATTATATTATTTCAAAAAATCTTTCCATCTGTAACAATAAAACTCTTTAGAATCAACTTTTCAACTTACGTTTTAATTATATCATAACATGAGCTATCCTGCACTGATATTTCAAAAATACGGAGCACTACGCTCCGCACCCACATCACACATATATTAACTCCCTTACCACAATCTCCTCCGCAGCACTCCTCACATTATTCATCATCCCCACCCACTTCATTTGGTCAGTCGCCTTCAATTCTTCCGTAATCCCTGTCCCAACTTTCATCTGCTCCACAAGCAGCTCCATTCTCTCATGACATTCCTCGTCAACCTCATGCAAATGTTCATTCAGTTTCCCATTCACAAGCAGTCTGATATACTCCCCTCTACGATGTTTTTTCAAATACTCACACCGCATTAATCCATATTTACCAATCACATAATCTGTACCTTCCGGCAATTTCAAATCCGGATAATACAATCCGTCTGCTCCCAATGTGTAACCTATTCCATTTTCTCCAATAATGTGTTTCTCCATAACCTGCTCCTATCTGCCACCTCTGTCATTCCTGTAATGGTAGCCCTGTCTGTTGTTTTCTCGTTCTCTTACTTCCTGTTGTTTCTGTTGCAGTCTTGCCCTGAAGCTGTCTGGCTCTACCTTGTTTCCGGTCTGCTTTTCCCACTCTGCAACTGCGGACTGATAAGCGCTGTATTCCGCTTTGAAAGCTCTGTATTCCATCAAGAAATCTTTTACATTCTTATAACCATAATCCTGCACGATATTTGGAAGATGCCGTTTCATATTGGCTATCTGCAACCTTAACTGCTCCGCCTGTTCCTGCAACTGCTTACGCTGTTTTCCTTTGAAAATACCCTTTAGTCCGGCAATCTTTTTCTCCAGTTCTGCAAGCTGTTGTTCTCTCTGATAAATAACACTGTTTTGTTTCTCCAACTTATCATAAATATCTGCAAGTCTTACATACTTTGAGGCAAGTGCGGACTTCACAGGCTTTTCCGGTATCGGCTCATTTTCTGCTGTTACAGGCTCGTTTACTTCCTTTATCACTGTCTGCTCCGGCTTTGCCTTGACAACTGTTTCTAAGACCTTATCCACCTGTTCCAAAGTCATTTTAAATATCTTACTAATCAACACTTCCAATGCACAAATCGCTGTCATAATCAGAGTTTTAAACAATGCCGAATTTTTTCCTGACTGATGGATGGAAGCTTTTGCTTTCTGCCCTATTTCCTTGTGTTTCACTTCTAAAATTTGTTCTTCCGGCACACCACTTACCAATGCTCTGTCCACCGTCTGGTTCCACATAGACCGATACTTATTATCCGCTTCTATCTGGACTTTCTTTGGATTATTCTTGCCAACCTTTTTCATAGGCAGATACACTCCATTCTTATCAAAAACCTTTAATTTCTCCTTATCATCCGTCACATAAATATTGATAAGATTTGTAAATGATTGCTTCACTTCCTCCAAGAACTTTTCACTTTTAAAGCGACTATCTTTTATTGTAAAAATGTTACGCTCATACACCTCACCTTTGGAAACAATTTTGCAACCTTTCCGAAGCTGTCCGGTTTCATCCAGTATCTCTTTTTTCGTGCGTACATGCTTTCCGGTTTCATCATAAAACATATTCCTTGTGGCAATCTTTTCCACAGGCTCCTCAAGCAGTTTTCGCTCAGAAAAGATAAGATGGATATGATAATTAGTCTTGCGTTTATTATGGTGCAGTGCTGCAATACATTCTGTTTCATAACTCTGTTTAAAATATTCTGTAAAAAGTTTCAGCAATTTGTCCGGATCATAATCCACAAAACTTTCCGGCAGTGCAATAATCAGTTCCCTTGCTTCAATACACTTTCCGGTTGTTCCACTTTTAGCAAATTCCTGTTGATTACACTTTGCAAGTTCTGTCCAAAATTTACGGTCAGTTGTTTCATAAACTGCATACAAATTTTCCTGCCTTGCATGGTTTGATATATAGTTAATTCTACCTTTTAGATTTGTCAGTTTTGACATCTGTATAAATGAATTTCTTACAATAGGCATTGCCCCCTTTCTTTAAAAAATGGATTTTTTTATTGTGAGTGGACACTTAGGTGTCCGTTTACGAACTCATCACCGCCTCCGGCATAATCATAAATGCAATAGCATTTGTAAGGGCAACTATGCTGCCTTTCCCCCCTGCAAGGGCGCATTCAGAAATTGTTTTGCAATTTCTTCATTAACGCGGCTCTCGCCAAATCTGTCTGCAAGCAGCCGCGCTTGGCTCGATGCAATCGCGAAATCCCCAATGCATAAAACGTAGTTTTGTGCATTGGGTGTATTTCGCTCTCAAACGCCGAGGGCTTGTTAGAGAAATTATGCTCCAGCTTTTACATCAGCTTTTGCAATTTCATTTTGGGCGTATCCGCCCTCTTTAATTGCCCGTATCCGGGCTGTTTTTGTATCTTTTTCCAAAACAATCTCCACATTCTTTCCCCGTCAGCAGCCATGTTATTACAAAAGTGATATATTCGGTGCTATCACTTTCCCGAAAAGATATATTTTATATATATCACTTTTCAAATTTGATATCACAAAAGATATCACTTATTTTTTTCTTAACGAATTGGTGATATATAAAAGTGCTATCACTTTTTAAAAGTGATATACAAATGTTATAGCATTTTCCAAAAGTGATATAACTTTTATATATCACTTCAAATCAGATACGTGCTTTCACGTATTCCAGATTTCCATAGTAAGGTGTATCCAGCAAATACCATTTTCTTTCTGCTGACATTTCCATTCTGGTACTTATCCACTTTCCATCTACAAAAACTTCTAAACATTCACCACAATGAAATCCGTTATCCACCCATAAATCCGATACCAACAATCCATATCTGTCATTCGCCGGATTGTATCCTAATCTTCCTTCTGTCATAAAACGCACCTTCTTTCTCGTTTTTCAAAATAACAAAACTCTTTGTTTAAATATCTGTAATCGCACACTGTATCATCGCACCACATTTCTCCTTGACCATATTTACAAGAGCGTGCCACGCTCTCGTTATACACAACGAAGAAAAAAATTTACCATCGAAAGTCCCGATGCATTCCCACCTTTTCCAGATATTCCTGCCTTGCTTTTTCCCGTTCTTCTTCTGTTGGTGCAGTCTTATATTTTGTATAAAGTTCCCGTCTTACCATTGCTTCCAGTTTTTCTTCCAAACCTTTCTTTATCTCCGGTAACACTTCGTCTGCTTCCAACAAATGATATTTCAAAAGTGCAAAAAATAACTGCTCTGAAATCTGTATATTTTTCATTTTATCAATCCTTTCCGTCAATCCACGTGACGGTCGTGACGATAGTGACGATATTTTCTATACCGACACCGTTATATAAAATACCGTCACAACCGTCACATATCGTCACGCTTACACTTTCACAAGCTCCAGTTTTACCATGCGTCCTCTATGACCTCTGCTGCTTTCATAACAAATACCATAATCTATAAACAGTTTCTCTGCTCCTATGTTCAGCTTCCTTGTCAACACATTTGGCTGTATATCCATCTCCGGCAAAAGCTGTAACAATTCCGAAGCGGTTCCACTCCACTGTGGCTGTTCTTCTGATACCACCTTTGCAACAGCTTCCAGCACCGGATCAGCCGGTTCTTTCCAAAGTTCCGTTTCTGCTTTAGTCAACTTCCAAACACATTGCTCTCTGTCAAAATTGAGCAATAACCTTTGGTCTTGCTGGTCACGTCCTGCAACCTCTAAAACTGCCTTGTTATCTGTTCTCTTTTCTTTCTGCATAACAAATGCTCCGTCTGCAGCTCCTAACAATCCGTTTGTACCGGAAATCATATCAAAACTGTCTGAAGACTCCATCTTTCTTGTATGGTGTACTACCAAAAGACAAATACCATGAACATCACTAAATTCTTTCAGCTTTGTCACAATCTCATAGTCACTTGCATAACTGAATTTATCTCCGCTAACTTCCCTTACTTTCTGTAACGTATCAATGATAATCAGTCTTGCGTCTGTATGCTCTTTGACAAACTGGTTTAGCTGTTCTTCCAATCCCTCATTCAAGTTTTTGGACTGTGTGGTAAAATGAAAGTTTTCACTGCTTTCCATGCCAAACATTCTTGATAAACGCTTCTGTAATCTCGCATAATCATCCTCCAGTGCCAGATACAAAACCGTACCCTTTCGCACCGGATAATCCCACAAATCCAGCCCCATGCTCACATGGTAGCCAAGCTGTGCCATAAAGAAAGACTTTCCTACTTTAGGCGCACCTACAAAAAGATAAGTACCTGCGTATATCAGACCATCTACAATTGGGATTTTGGGCGGATAAACAGTATCATAAAGTTCTGTCATGGAAACTGTTTTCAATCTATCCATCCTATCCTGTTTATTTGTCTGAATTTCTACACAAAAACCTAGATTATTTGTGGCTTGCAGATTGCCCTGCAAGGGCAAATCTGCTATAATTTCCTTGTGTTTATTACATAGTGACTGCTTCCCATCTGCGCCAACATGCTGGAGTTCCTTAGCAAGCGGACCAGGCGAGCTTAGTAACTCCGTATGCAGAGCGGCTGGAACCGGAGCAGTCGCTTTTTTATTTTCCGCCATCAATCTTCCTCCTTTAGTCCATTCATTATTTCTGTAATCATTTGTATTGTGTAGAGCAGTTCTTCATTTTCTGCACTGCATTTCTCCAACTGTTTCAATTCCTCATAAATATCAGCCATTTGATTGCGAAGTGCTTTGTAAACTCTTGGATTCCCCTGCACCACCACATCCCGGCATTGCAACCGTCTGACGATATATTCCTGTTTCGTAAGACCGGATAACGCTACGCAATTATCAATCAGCTTTCCTTCTTCCTCTGATACACGAAACGCTACTGTCTTATTTCTCCAACGTCCTTTACAGTCTAAATTCTTATCCATCCATCACATCTCCTTTCCCATTCTTTCCACATCCAATTTATTTGCCATCTCTGTCTGCTTGGTCGGAAATAAATGTGCATACCGATAAGTAATATCAATACTTTCATGCCCAACTCTTTCTGCAATTGCCAAAGCCGAAAATCCCATTTCTATTAAAAGCGAGATTGCACTATGCCTTAAATCGTGAACACGAATACGCTTTACTCCGGCTGCTTTTGCTCCTCTGTCCATCTCATGGTGCAAATAAGACTTGGTAATCTGAAACAGCCTTTCATCCTCTCCAATCTCATACAACATACCGATATACTCCTGCATTTCCTCACATAGAAATTTTGGCATCTTAATGGTTCTGTTACTTTTTGGTGTTTTCGGGGAAGTAATCACATCCTTTCCCTTTAGCCTCTGATAAGATTTGTTAATGGTAAGTGTCTGCTTTTCAAAATCTAAATCCTTTGGTGTCAAGGCAAGCAGCTCTCCCATACGAATGCCGCACCAGTAAAGCATTTCAAACGCATAATAAGAAACAGGCTTATCCATCATGACTTCTGCAAATTTCAGATATTCTTCCTTTGTCCAGAACAGCATTTCCTTGTGTTCCTCACTTCCCATGGAACCGGCTTTCTGTGCCGGATTGCTTGACAAATGGTAATACCTGACTGCATGATTGAAAATAGCACTTAACTGGCTGTGTATCGTTTTCAGGTAAGTCGGGGAATAGACTTTCTCGTTCTCTCCCTTGTAGGCAAGAAGTTCATTCTGCCACGCAATCACATCCTTCGGCTCAATCTCCGCAATCTTACGCTCTCCGAAATAAGGAAGTATCTTGGTACGGATTACATGGCTTTTAGACTCCCATGTATTTTCCTTTACTCGTTTTTTCTTATCTTCCTCATAGATTTCAAAGAAGCTGGCAAAGGTCATATCCAGCTTTGATGCACTCTTTAACATGACCTCCCGCTCCCATGCAACCGCTTCTCGCTTGGTTGCAAAACCTCGTTTCTGTGTCTGCTTCCGCTCACCCTTGTAGTTGGTGTAGCGGTAAATGACACGCCATTTATCTCCGTCTTTATATACAGCCATAACATCAGCTCCTTTCCCACTGTATCTCTTTTACTCGCTGTAACATAATTTCTTACGGAAAAAGTTCGTGTTTACTCTTCCGGTTACTGTCAGATAGCCTAACTGCTGCATTTCTGCATTTAACTCTCTGACTACCTTATAGGCATAAGATTTTGAAACATTCAATTCCTGTGCCACTTCATCCACTGTCATAAAGTTCTTATTTTCCATAACTTTTTCTCCTTTCTCTCAAAACTTAAATTTATTTGTTTAGTGTTTGTATTGCATATATTACTAAACATTTTGAGTTAAGTCAAGTGGTTTTCAAAAAATCTTAAACTTTTTTATTTAAGTTCTTCTTGCTATCCTCATTTACTCATGTTATACTTGTTCTAAACAAATCTAGTTAGGAGGATTGATTATGGCAATCGGCCAACGTATTAAATTTTTCCGTAACCGAAAAGGAATGACACAAAAACAGCTCGGCGAAAACTTAGGTTTTTTAGGGAAAACCTCAGATGTCCGCATGGCTCAATATGAGTCTGAAGCAAGAATACCAAAGCATGATCTTGTAAAAGAGATGGCTCAATTTCTTGATGTCAGTACCCACGCTCTATCAGTACCAAATATAGATAGTTATATTGGACTTATGCACACCTTTTTTGCTTTGGAAGATATGTACGGACTGAAAATCAGTGAGGTAGATGGAGAAGTATGCCTTCATCTGGATAAATCCGATTATTCTACCTATTCTTCTATGGAGAAAATGCTTCGTGCATGGCAGGCAGAAGCAGCCAGGCTGGAAAATGGCGAAATTACCAAAGAGGAATATGATGAATGGCGATACAAATATCCGGAGTTTGATACTCACCAACGTTGGGCAAAGGTTCCTTCACAGGAAATCAGCGATATGCTTCTCGCTGAACTAAAAGAAATGGAAGAAGAAAAAAAGAAAGAAACGAAACGCAAAAAGAAAAAATAAGCATGAAAAAACCTTACCAATTTTCAGTTGTCATATCTGAAAATCAGTAAGGTTTTCTTATGCTCTTAAAGTAATTTTATTCTTTGAGTAGAGTAAAATGTTGCCAAATCGTTGCCAAAACTTAAACAAATTTGTTTGGAAACCGCATAAATACTAGCTTTTTCGAACCCATTTTTTTACTCAAACTCTGGGATTTCATAGTTCCACTCAGTCTAAAACTCAGTAAAAACACACTCTTCTCAATTCATTTTTCCATGAGATATGGCATTTTTCCATCTGTTCCAGAAGTAAAGTGTATCATATGTGTATCACGGAACAATTTTCGTGATACACGATGAAACTCTCTAAAAATAATATATCATAAAATTAACTTGTAAGCCACCAGAAATTTTATTTCTCTACGGCTGACCACCTTGACAATTTGGACATTTTCTCTGCCAGATATCAGAACCATTTGCAAAATACTGATGACCGCAATCTAAGCATTCCATCTGATAAAACCACTGGTTATTATCTGTCCCTGGCTTTGATGTCTTACCAAGATTTTTTTGATTCTTCTTATTAACATACCCAGCCTCTGTAGATTTAAGTTCCATCTGAACGCTCCTCTCTGTTGGATGATTTTCGATAGTTTCTGCTAAAATGCACTCACTACTATTCTCTGTACTTTCATTTCTGTTTCTTTTATATAATATAGAAGCAAAAATTACTACTCCAACACCTAATATAATCCACCAATATTTACTCACAACTCCAATAATCAGCATCATTGCTATTGTTGTTGCAATCTGATTCATCTTATACTGATGTTTGTTAGCTCGATAGTTTGCATATCTTCTATATGAAGTATCCGGTCTATAGCTCATAAGCCCCTCCTATTCTAAGAAAGAATCCTTGTACTTACGAAGCACCTGTTCAACCTCTTTCCAAATCCAAACATTCTCGCCATCGTCCTCAAACACTTTTCCATATGTTTTAGGACCATCAAGTTTCATCTGTGCATAATTGTTTTTAAAATTAGAAACATATAAATCGGATTTCGACTTATCTCCGCAAAGCATTTCCATTGTATCAAGAGTAACGCTTCCAAAAGACTCCTCAGCTGTAAAAAACGCTCTAATTATTTTGTGATTGTTCTGATTTGGCTTTGTCGACCACGCTGGAATTCTCTGAATAGCCTTTCCTGTATAATCTCTATCAGCAACTGACTTTTTCTTATCAGGACTATACTCTTCGGATATAGCACCAAAAGTTTTTGCAATATATGATTTCACGCAATTCTCAAGAACAGCTTCTTGATCTTCGCCTGATAACTGCAAAGCCATCGTAAGCTTTTCGTATACATCAGAATCGATCGTAAAACTAATTTCCTTCTGCACTCCTGGAACCTCCTTTGCTTCTGATACTATACTACGCTCTTTTTAGTATTTTGTCAATACTAAATACTAATTATTGTAACAAATAGTAAGGAGCTATATCTCTATAACTCCTTACCTATAACTCCTACTTGCTGTTTTCTTTTTTCAATCGTTCTACCAAGTATCTGAACAAGCAGCCTTTTCCTTCTACATCAGACATATTTACCTTGCCATTGATTTCAGCCAAAATCTTATCCACTTTAACAGTTTTTGCATATACAGTCTTAACCGGGTTCTCTCTTGATCTGATAGAAGCGTCTTCCTTGAACAATCGCTGAAAGATAGGTGTAATTACAAATTCGCAAGTTTCCATCTTACTAAACTCCTCTCCAAGGAATCCATATTTTTTCATCATTATCAGTATATCCAGTTGACTTAACTTCCCGAAAAGAGCATCAAGTTGTGATTTACATTCTGTTTCAATTTCATCTCCTTGTGAAACTACATCCATCTCTTCGTATGCCCCTGCCTGGTCCCCCTTCTCTTTCAAAGCGTCCAATGAGACATATCCTTTTTCAATTGTAATGAGTTCTGCAATCGTGTAAATATCTACATCATTACCCATTCTTTCTTTGATGAGCTCCACTGGCACCTTATCTTCTACCACCTGCAGTTCTTTAGAAAGTGTAAATCTTGTAGATCTAATTTTAAGAAGAATCCTGCATTTATATTGACTGATTCCAAGAGAACGTGCAATTGCATCTCTCACACAGTCTTTTGTCCGACTCTTCAGAAAAGTCTTTAACTCATACTGAATTCCTACTTCTTCTGGTTTCATAAACTCAGGATTATTGAATTTATAAAAATCGCGCTCCACAACATCATACACTTTCTCTGAATACATAAACTTAGTATTCTCATCAAGCTTATATTGAGCACTCTCGCAATCAATAAACTGCTCAACAATTGGAACTAATCTACTGCCAGTTTCTCTAAAGCATGCTTTTGCTTCCTCTTCCTTTCCTGCTTTCTTCAAACTAGCAATTTCTGCTGCCTTCTTAGTAAAAAATTCCTTTTCACTTTCCTGGATAATGTTCTGTTCGTTCATATAACGTCTCCTTTGCGTTGAAATTTCATCTCCGCGGGACGCATATGAACTGACAGCTCCATCTACTTATATTTGAGCAACACAAGTAGCGGTCGGAGCATATGAACTGACAAATTTCCTATCACTTTTGTCTTTGTTCCATATGCGTCCCGCCGCTTTTCTAATGCGCACTCAAAAAGCTTTGAGAATATTTGTTTAGATAGCCTGTCCTCGGTAGGCTTTACCGTTTGAGCTTTTCTGCTCACAAGAAGACACGATACTCATATCCTCTGGTGAAAAGAAAACTATGTTCGGCATTTCTATTTTGGTTGAAAATTTCATTTCAAAATTCAGTTGCCGGATGTATTAAATATGGAAATAAAAAACGCAAACTAATAACCTACTCCTCTGGTAAAACAAATCTTTTAAATCTATATATAATTAGGATGAAAAAAGCTCCTAAAAACGAAAAACTCCTTGCTCTGGTAATTCCCAGAACAAGGAGCAAAAAATAAGAGGCTATGAAACTAGCCCAGAATCCTTACGTTCCGGTTCAGTTTCACGCCCCTAGGTTCGTCTCATATTGAGACCTCCACTGTCGTGATGGCAATCATATAATTTTAACTATGCAATCTAAATAAAATACTTTCCATCCTTCACACCCTTTAGAATCTGACCTTCTGTCATTTTCTTTGGAGTTATTACCCTAGTACAGGTTTTACACTTAAGAATGATACCTTTTAACACAGCATCCTCTTTACATCCACATGGTACATACTCCATTCTTAGTCCTTTTCTGCATTCTTTGCAGTGAAAAGCGATCGTTTGCATAAGATTCACCTCCAAAAAAGATAATAGCAATCATCTTGTCTGAGAGACCAAGGGAAAATTGTCAAAATCTCCGCAACGGTACCATGATAGGGTGATCGCCCCTATCAATGAAGCAGGGTTTTCCGACAGATACCGAGTTAAAGTATCCCCCTACTGCACAACTCTTTGCTGATCACAGATATTCGAAATCGAACATCTGTTCTATCAATAATATATACCAGCCTTTAGCAAAAAGCAAGCAGTTTCCCAAACATTTTTCGTTACAAAAAAGGCCGAGACACACCACGTACAACAAATACTCATGTTGTACGATGATACGCCCCGGCTAAGTAGTAGCTGCATTAAACAGCCCTAAGTGCTCGTGTAGCTTCCTATATAATATTATTGAACATACCTCTTCGCTCTGGCTTTATATGCCGTCTTGTTATCGAAGTCCCACAAGACAATCTTGCCACAAACGTTGCACACGCTTGAAAGCTTTCCTGTGGCATTATTGTAAACATACGCTTTACTACGACCACAATACGGACACGCTATTATTCCAGTAGTTTTTAGAGTATTTAAGTCAAAAACAAAATCCATCCGTACCTCCTATCCCTTTAAAGTGCCTGTCTGCTGAAAAAATCCAATGTTCTAATCCAAGCAATGTGAAATACCATCTGCATTGCATATTCTCCTTGTATTCCATTTTGCTTCATACAGCTCTGGTAAAGTAGATGAAGATTCTGCTTACGGTCATCAGTCATGGTCAAACTCAAATTGGTTCTTAACGTTGAATCATATCGCATGTCCAGAAGGATCTTCATAAATTCGCGATACTCTGTTACCAATACAGTCTGAGCAACCTCAGCCACTTCAAGTAAATACCGTTTCTTCATTTCCTCTGCTTTTTCAGCAAACTTCTTTTCGAATTCTAATTTTATTTCATCTCGATTCAGTTCATTGGCAATGGCATTTTTAATATTAAATGCTGGATATAACACATCAAAGCCAAAACCATTCCATCGGAGTTCCTCAATTGCTTTCTGCAAGGTGTTCCATCGCATATCCTTGTATTCTAACGGAATCATTCTCGGTATACTATTGAGGAATTGCTGATACACATTCGCTGGTACACTGTATTTTTTAATGATTTCCATAAAATCAACATCATCAAACAGATAATTAACCGTTGTATTCTGCATTCTCTTATCTACTATCTGTTCCAAAACTGCTGAACAAGTATATTCCTTTGCTAAGGAATACTTATTATATAGATTATTGGCCTTATCGCAAATATAGTAGTTATTTCCGATAATAGAGTTTAAGGTCACACTATCAGAATCTACATAAATCTGTTTTGTCACATCAATGAACTCCTCAAATTCTTCCTTTCCTACAAATTCAATATCTAAACCATTTTCCTCAAGATATGTTTCCCATACCTCATCCAACCGTCCAGATACAATATACATTGATTTACCATATCCTTGTGCATTCAGCTTCTTTATGATATCAAGCATATAGTCATCTTTGTTATTCAGCTTCGTGTGATATAAAATTATGTCCGGTTTTCTGCTTTGCACAGACTCCTGCACTCTGTAGAAAACAACTTCATTAATTCTAGCAGCATCCTTCTGTCCTTGGTTGATTCCCACACTATCTGACAAAATGATTTCTCTTTCAAATGAAATCTGATTTGATTCAAAATAGAACTCTGCATTCTTCACGATAGGTTCGATAGTATAGAAATCACCCCTACGCTGTTTCGTCTTATTGCCAAACACATGGCTAAGATACAACAAAGTTTCAGCTTCTTTTGTTTTGCCACAATAACTTATGGTTCCACCAACAACTGCATTTTGCAAAAACTCATCATTATATGCTCCTAAATCCTGCATCAGTTTACCATATACTTCCCTTACAATATCAGAGGTATCAAACTTAGCAACCATCTGATTTATAACATCGCTTTCTATATCAAACTGATCATCTTCATAGTCTCGAATAAGCTGCCTAATGATAAAGTAATCATCCTCTTTTGCCATCTTATCAATGGATTTGCTATTACCATAAAAATCCATCAACACAATTTTGGTTAATTCTTCTATTAAATCCGCTAAGTTCTTGTTCACGCTCCGAATTCCTAAACCAAATGTCTTGTCGTAATTCATCTCCAAGCGTTTTTCTACCGCTCCCCTGCATTTCTCGCACAATTCTGTCAAATCCAAAATAGTTTTGCAGTTTCCCTTTATCGTTACGATATATTCTTCCACTGCCTCCTGTATCAATCCTCTGATACTTCCCAGAATCTCTTCTTCTGTTTTCAGCTGTATCACAACCTTAAAATCAAAATCTGCTCCTAACTTTACGGATGCACTATTAATATGGTATATAATGGAACAAGCTGTAGTCTCTCGTAAACTTGTCAGGGCTGGCACAAAGTTTTTCAACGCATCCTTTGGAAGCACCGCACCCAAAATAAATCGTGTTTTTCCTGAACCTGTGCATCCAATATTCAGAATCTCCAATGGCTTTTCATCCATTTTAATTCTGCAATATTTATCGCTGTTCATGAATTCTTCGTAATCATCTGGAAACTTGATTCGCACTGTCAATTCAATGGAAACATTTTGGAATTTCAAAATACCCTCTGGATAACGACATTTAATCGCATCCGCATTAATTGCATGCATTTTCTCCAAGTGATCAAGCTTCAAATCCGAATTCAACAAAGCTTCTACTTCCGAGCTTATCTTTCTTGCAGCCATTACAGTGATATTCTTCTCATTCCCAATTGTAACCTTGTTCTGCTTACCACCCTTGCTATAAGACAGTTTGTAACTTCCGCCATCAAGAATCATATTAAGTTTATATTCCGTCATTTTCCAATCAATCCTCCTTTTTTTATTTGTCACAAGAATAAATCACACTATTTATTCCTTTACTATAAAATAGCACCTATCAACTTAAGAGTCAACTGCTTTTGAATATTTTTTTAATTTTATTCATTTCCCCTGCCTTTCTCCATCCCTTACCATTGTCTTTAAAGAATATTTTTCTAAATTTATTCTCATGTGCAAAAACACATGATTATTTTGGAACTCTTTAAACTCGTCCGGATTTTGATTACCACTATTTCGAAGGATGAATGTCATAATACACAATAACACGTTTTTTTGAAATTCTTGGACTCTAACAAAGTACAACAAAACAAGGTATCCAGCAGTAATCTGCGGATACCTTGTTCCCTCTGTAATTAATTAAAACTCTTTTTTTCAAAAACCTTTGTAATATCAGTTTTCGTCTGTTTTCATGAATCTAGTTCTAATAATTCTTCATTTATTTTTTGCAAAACCGAATCATCACACAACAGATTCTTACCCCAAAGCGTAAACAATACTAACGCTTCTTCGTATGTTAATCTTAATCCTATTGCCACATCAAATAATGTTTCTGCTTTGACTGGCTTATCCTTCGTTTCTTTGCTTATACCAGATAATTTGTAGTAAACATTCTTCCCAACACCTGTCCTTCGTTCAAAGGCGGCTCTTTCGAATCGTTCATCACTTAAATATTTCTGTAGCAAATAATTAAAATACAATTGACCATCGGTTAATACACTTGACTCTCCTATATGGTCCTTATATTTTTTGATCAGCGGTTGCAACTTTCCATACATTTCAATCTGTTGGAAAGTTAACAATTAGTCCGTCCTAATTAATTCAGGATAGGATGGAGACGATAATCTAAACAATAAGTTACATTTGTTGTATATGGGATTTGAATCTCAATCCCTGTGAGCTCGCTACACAAATGAAACATTCGCCTCACCTCCAAGTAAAAATATCAACTAAAACAATAAGTTGCCATCTCCACCTGATCCTTTTCCTCCTTTTTATACTCACGCAATGTGAGCATATTTCATAAATAATTTTCTTAATATGTAGGTTTCCTGCAATCCTACAATCCTCCTAATCTTGCAAGGACTCTCCACACATTCACTACTTAATGCGTAGTTCGCCCTTAATCTCCTGTACAGACAAATCTGTAATATCCACACATATTATCACCTTACAGAGGTTCGTCCAGCTTCAACTGAATCACCAGACAGATATTACCGCAAAGTAAATGTCACCACTTACCCGCGTTCAGTCGAACCACTTGGGCTTGCTCATTGACTAGGTAAACAAGTCCCTTTCCATCTCCATAGTAGTCGCATTGTTTTCAGCATTTGGCCATACGAATGATGCCTTGTATTCCGCATATATCGACGGGACAGGTTATCGGAATACGCGCTCCCCATCTCATCTTTATTATACCATTAAATGTCGCAAATAAAAACCCAAATATTGAAATGCCTTTTCATAGAATCCAAGATTTTTCTATTGAGCTAATGGTAACGCATACTCCTCTACAAAATATGTCAAAAGCAAATTTGTATATTTTACAACACGCATGACACCAGTATCTCGTGTTCTTCTAGAAATCAAATCATTCACTCTAATCCCTGCCTTACATAAATCATATGAATTGTTTGTATATGTTTTACTGAAGGCATAAATGTTGGATTGATTAGGTACTTGCAAATAGTAATCAACTAATTTAACTCTTCCCGAAAAATTCTTTACTCCGATAAGTCTAACATCATCTGCAACTCTTACTCTTTTCATTTGCTTCCTCCTTGATTCAAACTTCTCATATTTATAGCAGTCCCAACAGTAATTGACATCAGAACGCCAACATGCTTCTCCACATCTCATACATCGCTTTCCTGTATTTATCTTAATAACACTTTTGGGTCTTTGAGGCACGCGTCCTACATTGACATTAATATAAGCAACTTTCTTTTGTTTGGTACACTTCGTTTACTTGTTCTCATTGATCTACTAACTCGTGCCCCGGAGATAATATCATTCCTCACATCTCCGTTCTTGCATTCAAACTCCGGAAAACTTATAAATACTCCATTTCTTTTAACAGTTACCATATCCATGTCACTTACCTCCGCTCTATTTTATAATACTCTCCTTTAACATTTTGCAAATTAAAAAAACCATGCGAAGTTGAAACAACTTCGCATAGTTTTTGATAATAACTGTGGTATTGTTTATTCATTTTGCGTGTTATGACCACAATGTGGGCATATCGGAATCAGTTTTTCAGCTTTCTCATCAATAACGGCTTCTGTTATATTCTTAAATGCCAGTCTATTTTCCTCATACAACATTTTGAATCCAATTGAATCAACACGCTTCGTTACAGCTAACTTCGATAATGGATACCTTGAAAACACATATTTCTCCTTACATTTAGGACACTTGGTCTCTATCAGTTCGAACTGGCAATATGTATTTCTACATTCATATGCGTTTCCATTTTGATATAATTTTTGACCGCAAATTGGACAAATATCTCTAGCATCATCAAGTGAAACCATATGGCGTAAAAATATTTTGGTATATCGTCTATAAGAATTGATGTCACTAAGACTAATTGGAATGACTCCAATTTTACTCTGTTTCAAACCTTTGTCTTCGTTCGCATCTCCATAATTCAATAACTGTTGTAATACGCTTGCATCATCAATACCTGTCACCTCGTTTGGTCGTGAAATCGTCAAAATAAAGCATTCATCATAACAATCCATCGGTATTTCACTTTGAACTATTTTCAATGTTTCCTTTATCTGCTCGACATTATCTGGAAGACAATATTTCCAAGGAACAAACAAAATCTTATGACTGGTTGTTGAATAATTAAAAAACTCCGCATACATTCTTTGCTTCATTTCACTTGCATACGTCTTCTGTTTATTCTTCGGCCAGCAAACTCTTGCTGCAGATACTAATGTCTCTTGCTCTTTATCATTCAAAGCATGATCTACCAACAATATACCATTCTTATACCATACTCCAGGAAGTACATTATTTAGCAAATTATCTGCAATTTCAAACTGCTGTAAATCCACTTGAATCTCGTTATACTTAGACATTTCAAGCACAAATCCGGCATCTTCTTCATAGACCTTTGCTTTCCAATTGCCGTATCTATAGACTGAATCTGCCAACTTTCCTTTATACATAACATCCTGTTGCTCGTCTTCTGTTTGGAAATTGTAATATCTCAACGCAAAGAGTAAAAGAACTCTGCAAAAAATATCATATTCATCTTCAATTGGTTTCGCGATTTCCTCAATACCAACTTTGTTTGCACCATCCAATAGATTCCAAAGCTTATATACATACTTATAATATTTATCCTTCATAAATATGTTGGTTTGCTTTAACTTTCCTCGTATCGGTGCACTTCGCCTCAAGGCTCTATATAACTGCGTTGATTTGCATTCACTAAGCAAATCTAAAATCTCGCTCAATTTCTCAGTTTGCTCTGCTAAGATTTCCTGTTGAATATAAAGATCCTCATCATCTAAACCTTTTAATAAAGCATCCTTCGCCTTGAAATAGCTCTTCTGTTCAGAGCTTACAGAATGAGAGTCATCCATATTTATCTGCAACTGACAATCCATTGTTTCAAGGCGCAATCGTGTTACAGTTCTCATGAATTCATCAACCAAAGTCTTGGCTGCCTTATTCTCATAAATTGCAAGGTCCTCCTCTAAGACTCTTGCCAATAATCTTTCTGGAATTAATCCGTTCGCTTTAATCCCTTTCCAATGTTCACTATGTGATGCAAGATATCTAATTGACTCCTGACCTATTCTTGAAGCAACTGCTGCCGGTCTTATTTCATTCACTTGCTTTAAATGCTGTTTTGGCTTGTAGAACACATGTGGCAATCTTTGTGTATAATCCAAAGCTTTATCAATATCAAACTCACGACTTGTTATTTTCTCGTAAGATCGGCTAAATGTACATAACGAAATATGCAGTTCTTCTGAATTTTCATCTTCAATTGCAGAAAACAGTATTTCCTGGTCCATGCCATCATCAATAGAATTATTCTCCACAGTTCTGCCAAAAGAATTATAGTCTAAAAGTAATGTCGGTGACCATGCAGAACACAACACACAAATATTGTATTTTGTTTCATCTGCCTCTATCGCTAATGACTTTTCCTGAATTTCGACACTTACCTTCCCATTCTCAACCTTCACTGCGTCACCATTCACATAAGCGAATGGTGATGCAATATCTAATATCATTATGGTTCCAGAAAAAGGAAGTACATATGCAGTAGCATCATCAGAAATTTTCTGTTTTTGATCCCTATCATTTACATATGTTACAATCACAAATTATTCCTCCCCACGGAGTTTCCAATCCATAAATTCTTTTGCAAGTTTCATTCCATTTTGTTCAAACTTCTTACGTAACTTATCTCCTGCATCCTTGTTTGCATCTCGATTCATTTCGACGTACTCCAGTTTTCTTAAAACTTTATATGTAAGCTGGTAATCAAGTGCTTCGATAATAAGCTGTTCATCAGAAAGACCAAAACCTTGTCCTGCTGCAACATATACCGGAACAAAAGTATTAATCTGATCTAAAATTCGGTTACCATATGAAATCTTGAAATTAGCCTGTAATATCTGTTCTATATCTGCCAATAAAGCATTTGACTCAGCATCAAACTCAAAATCTGCTGCTGCCTTTTTAAACAATTTCTCCAATACTTCATATGGGAGATATATTTTTTCTACTTCATCAAGCTTTGTTCCTTTTGCACGCTTATTAAACTCCAATACCTGTGCTCTATCATATACCTTATCTGTAATTTCAAAAGTTGACTCATCTCTGTTAGCTGTACCAACAAACCATACATTAGATGGTATTCTAATTGTATTACCATCTAATAAATTCTGCGGTCCACCTACTAAATATCTGGTATTTGCTGCATTCTTAAATTTCTTTCCAGATAAGTAAGAAATCAAACGTAACTTATCATTTGAAGATACCTTTGTCTCTTCGTCTTCACTTAAAGACATATCAGGATATAACTTCTCAATGATTTCTCTTAATTCACTCGTTTCTCTGCCTTTTTCTTTCTCTAAAGCATCCTTCACTTCCTGTGTTATTTCTGTTGGAAGCTGTCTTAAGTCTGTGTCAACCAATTTAATCTTCCAGTTTGTTTCCTTATCTTCCAAAACTGATAAAAAGTCTGCAAAATAGTATTCCACACGTGACAGATTCATCTCATCAAGGACAATAATATAAATTGTGTCTTTATAACGCTCACTACCTGCTCTGTACAAGTCACAAGTAAATTCTTTAGCAGTAAATTTCTTACTGAAATCGTTATAATATCCCAGCAATTCATTCCTATCCCTCCAAGAAGACTCTACAGCAACAACATTAATTTCTCCCAAAATTGCTTCTGCGAAAATCTTAGGCAAGCTAGTTTTTCCGGTTCCTGACATTCCTTGTAAAATAGTAAGGTGTGAGGACGCCATTCCCGCCAAATATGCTCTCAGATCTCTGTCTGAATAGAATAATGGCTTAGCTCTACTAGCTGCATAAGTTTTTACGTGAGAAACAAGTTTGGGCAAATTAATCGAGCGCATGTCCACCTTGGCATCTGCTCTCTCTTGTACACGATTATATTCTTCTCCAGAAGTTTCCGTTTGCTCAATATCAATTGCTGTTAAAGCTGGACAAATTTCACCAACACTGCTCTCAAGCATCTTCTTTGTATTATCAAGTTCTGCTCTAAGATGATCGTTCAAAGTTCTTAGCAAATCCAATTGCGAACGGAGTTGCTCATACTCAAGCTGTCCATTCTGTAATCTACCAAGCTCCGCTTTACTTTCAGCTATTTCTCGGTCTTGATTCTGGATTCGAATTAAATAATCCTTTTCTGCATCTAATGCACGCTTCATCTCGAGAAGTTCATAGTCAGAGTATCTGTTACATTTATTCTCTAATTCTTCGATTTTTTCAAGAAGGCGTTCATTCTCTTCTTGGAGTTCTTCCGGCGAAACGCCTTCCATCTTTATCTGCATTAATTTGATTTTGTTCAATTCAAGTTGCACGCGCTCATACTCATCACGTACTGCATCCAATTGTTCACGAGTAACGCCCAACTGTCTTTGCAGTGATTCCACCATATCTGGATTTGCTGTATCATATACCTCAGCTTGTTTAGCAACTCGTTTTTCTTTTGATGCAAGTTGAGCCTCACGTGCTTCTAATTCAAACTGCTTTGTTTCGATGTCATCTAACTGATCTTCTAAATCGGATTTTTTCTGTTCAATTTCATCCAACACTTCTTGACTTGCAGCCTGGGCATCTTCTTTCGCCTGTTCAATAATGCCTTCTGCCTCTTTTTCAGCTTTTCCAATTATTCCCTCAGCCTTTTTGTCAGCATCTGAAATCTTATCTGAAATCTTAGAAAGTTCGCCTTCAAGTCCGCTAACGCTTTTTTCCAATTCTCCCTTTGTTTTCTCTAGATCCGATACATCCTTCTTTAGTGTTTTATACTTCTCGTCTAACGATTTAGCATACTCTCTTTCAAATGTTTCTTTTGACTTTTCTAATTGGGTCTCTTGTTCTTTACGTTTGTTTTCAATTTCTTTTTCTAAGTCTTCTTCCAAAAGTCTTCTATACTCAGCCAGATCAAGTTCTCCAGCTTTCGACGCTTGCTTTGCTTTTTCTAAAAGAGCTGCATCCTCTTCACTAATCGATATAGCAGAAGACTTTGGAACCGCCGAAGGACTTGCATTTCTTCCGTTATTTTTCCCTTTGCTTTTTCTATTAGCCATTTGCTTTCCCTCCTAATCCATATAATTCACAAGCATAACTGTCACTTTCTTAAAGTAATCTTGATATATTATGTACTCATCTTGTGGAATCTCTACTGGTTTTGTTCCATCGTTATGAGCACCATACTTATTTCTTTTTTCATTAATATAGTCCAACATTTGAATAATGTCTGTACCTTCTGTTAATAATAGTTTTCTGAATTTGGAGTGCTCATTAAAATATGCCTCTGCAATAAGATAGTAATATTTTTCAAGCACCGTTTTTCCTGCATACTTTCTGAAGGAATTAAATATCGATAAATTCTGAACAATAACTCCTGTTTTGAATCCAATCGCTTTCATCTCTTTAAATTTAGCTACACATTCTTCAATTCCAAAATCATCAAGCATTGAATCTATATCTTCTTGCCTTCGAATAACAGTTTCATATTGCTTAACAATATTGGCTTTATCCGTATTAGCCACATAATTATTCAAAATAAGTTCAATGGCTTTAGCACTTTCAGTAATAACGGTATGTCTTTTAACCTGATGCTTTTCTTCGCACAAAATATTTAAGTTGAATACCTCTCTATACTTTTCAAGCAAAGCCTCTGCAGCCGATGAATTTCTCATATTAGGGAAGTTCACCTTAATATATTGCTCGAAATTAGTACTTTGCATTTCTGGATAATCCGCATAAAACTTAGTTGTAATATTCTCACAGAAATAATCTAACCCAAGTTCTTCAAATTCAGTATCATATATGAGCTCATTATTTTCTCTCATTCTTCTAAAGCTCTCTGAATACCAAGAAGTAAAATTAACTGGAAAAGGAGATTCAACGATAAACTTTTCTGGATCAGCCTTCTTAACAGTAAAACGAGTCTTGATATATACTCTTCGCCTTTCTGTATCAAGTATTTTTACCCTAGCTTTACCAAGATTCTTTATTTCTTCTGCTTCAGCCAAATTTTCAGGCTCACTAAAGTCTCTTTCAACTAAGCTTTCTTCATAGAACTCAATTTCACGCTTTGAAGAATCCCTTCTTTGATCTTGCGACATTTTGTTAATCTTGCCAAACCTATGATAAGCTCGATTGACTTTATCAATCAAATCAAGATCCTTCTTTCCTTTTCCTTCGATGCCCTCAATCTCATTATCATATGATAATGTATAAGTATCTTCTCCTCTGACAGCCCATGGTAATTTTCCCGGATAGAAATAAGGCATTACTTCTCCATCCATTAAACTGATGAACATATTTCCAAAAACTTTTTCTGTAGTAAACTCCCCTACTTCCTTATCCTGTAAATATGCATTTCCCTTGTCAGTTACTTTCTTTTCGGAATAGTATTCCTTTGTCTCCAAACTCGAAAGAATCATTTTAACAACTTCTTCGCTTACCATTAAAAGACTTGCTATCTTTCGATAAGACATCTCCGGAACGGTTAATAATTCTAAAACCGTTTCAGCTAATGCATCTAGTTCTCCATCAGTTGCCTTGTTTGCATAACACTCTATAACTTCTACTGGCCATGCAATATCATAAGTGATTTCTGTATCAGCATCAGCTCTTTCAAATCTACGAAAAGAAAGGATTTTAGTATCATTCAGCTTGCTCATAATGTCCTTCTCCCTTCTCACATTCCTGAATTAAACTTCCTAATATAGGTACACATTCAACAGTATCTCTGTCTCCCACTACTACAAGCAACTGTTTTGCTCGTGTTAATGAAACACATAGTCTACTCTTATCTTGCAAATGTCCTACACGCTGTCTCTGGTTCTCAATATCAATTGTGTTTGCTCTTACGCATGACAAGAACACCACATCAAACTCCTTTCCTTGGAATGCATCTACAGTTCCGACTTCAACCTGCAACTGTTGCGTATCAGTTAATCTTTCTTTAATCTTTTTTTCCAAGTACTCTGATTGCTTTTTATAGAAGGAAATAACACCAATTGATTTTGAAGGATTGATTTTTAACACAATCTTAATCTGCTCAATTACTAAGTCAGCTTCTAATGGTCTTATCTTGCTTCTCTTTCCTTCGTCTAAACCAAAATGATTCTTGTCAGCATCTATCCATACTAATGGCTTGTCTTCATATAAGCCAAGATTTGCTTGCTTTTTACTATCGTCGACATCTGATGAGTCCAAAACAAAACCTTCCTTGCTATAGATTTCTCTATTTACAAATTCACCAATTACCGAATTCATTCGGAACTGCTTTGTAAGCTGAGCTGTTCTTCTTAATTTGTATGATGGGTCATCAAATGCTTCATACATTCTTTGGAACAAACTCTTCTTTAAAATGTCCAAGCTTTCAAATTTCTCATCATTTTCAAACTGCTTAGTTACATCAGGATCTAGCATATGAGGAAGCTGCAAAAAGTCTCCAACCAAAATAACTTTCTTTGCCATTGACATCGGAATTAACAAATCCAACGGGTTAGCACGTGCCGCCTCGTCAACAATTACTAAATCGTAAATATGCGAAGAGGCAAATCTTCCAACTTCCATAGCCTGCTGACATGTTGCTGCAGTGATATTTGAGTAACGATCAACAATTGTCTGTATCTCATGCTCATCCTGAATCATTTCAAGATATTTCTGCATAATGTAAGCAGTCGCCTCATCTCGATTTTCTAACCGTTGTAATCTTTCTTTATTTAGCTCCTCATCCATTCTTTTAAGGCACTGTTCAATGGAAGTAAGATTATCAATAGATGTAGCTACTACTTCTTGTTTTTTATATCGATTCCTTAGTTCCTCAACTACCTCAACATACTTTTTAAATGCAGTTTCGTCTTTTCCTTTTGTATTCAAAACAGCGTCAATAAATTCTGTTCCATCTGGGCATTCAATATTTCCATTAAATATTGCAACCTTTAAGCGAATAATCTGCTGCTTTCCGCCATCTTCAACATATCCCTTCATAGATAGGATTTGCGCATTCAGTATCGAGATGTTCTCATCGTTTTTATCATCTTCCCATTCCTGAGTAGCTTGTTTGGACGGAGCTGTATATGATGTTCTACTCAATAGTTCAGTTATGTCAGCAATCAATTCTGGCGAAAGTTTTAATCTATTATCCTCAAGTTCGTCTTTTAGAAGTTGTATTCCAGCTGCTGCATCCTTGCCCTTATTCTCCCATGCATAAACACGATCTCTTAAAGATTCTTTTGAATAATCGATGCCATCTGTCAGTTCTTCAATCTTCTCTGACAGCTTAGTTGTAACATGATTTCTCCACTCTCTTATATTCAAAGTTTGTTTATCAGCTTCATCTCTTTTTCCGCCTTTTCGGTTAGAAGGTATTCCATTTCCTTCTACCCCAACTATGACGTTTTCAACAGCCTCATGTTGAAAACTAGAAACAAGAATTCTTGGAATCTGATTATCATTATGCTTCTTAAAATATTCTTCAAATCGCGCAATAATAGCCTTAATTACTGTTGTTTTTCCTGTTCCAGGAGGTCCCAAAATCAACGCAATATCAGGAGTATTCAATGCTACTTCAATGGCTTCTCTTTGAGCGTCATTAAACACCTTGTCAGGGAACTTTCGTAATAACATATTGGTTATAGGTTGCTCATGGATGCTTGTCTTATCTACACTTACACCCTTATCAATAATCATCGCTAAATTACTAATTGGGCATTCTCTTGCAAGAATTGTGTTTCTTGCATTTTCGCGTCTCATCAAACGAACGGAATCGCCTGCGATTGAATAGTAAAGGAATCCTTGATTTGGCAATTTCTTTCTCTCGCTTCCGGTTCTATCGTATATAACGCATATATCATCATCAATTTCTACAAACGTGCCTACATGAATAGGTTTAATGTTTCGAATCTGATCAGAATTATCAAATCGATCTAGATTCTTGATTTCTTCATTATCTGTACAATCTATCTGTGCATCATCTGGAAATGGTTCCTCGAATGAACTCTTAAGATGAAATCTATACTCAAAGCAGTCTGTCAGCACGCACTCATAGCTGGTATATTCCATCACACCATTTTCAGTAGCTTGTTTCAATACAAATAGACGCTCTAAATCGTTATATGCATCCCAAATATCAAAATATGCTCCTCCGCTGACAATCTTCGTCATTCGTTCAGTCACTTCTCTTGAAATGGATGCGCCCTTTGTTGCATCCACAAAAGATACATGACCTCGCATGATAAATAGGTTATCAAAATCTGCTCGACTTCTATCATATCTAACAAGATTTGTTGCCACATACACATTATCAACCTGAGATACATGCAAAGCTCTGTCTTTGGAAACAATTGTAAAGTTTGCCCCCTTACGTCCATATCCTTTTACAAAAAGCATATCATTATACTTAAAAGCGTTATTAAGGTATTCAATTGGATCCTGACGATCCTTTACTCGCATCTTTCCAATTACTTCTTCTCCTACCTCAATTTCGATTCCCTGCATAGCATTAAAGTTAATCGTATCCTGAAAAACCTTTACTTCAACAATCAAATTCTGATCATCTGCATCAATTACTCTAACGATTGTCGCTGGAGAATTTCCACTTAAGTAAATGTTATCCAAAGTTCTTCTATTAACCTGGTTCACTACAATTGAAGAAGTCTCCGAATCTTTTTTTGCTTCGTATGTATCACTCATATAATTATATACAAGGTCAATCACATCACCTGCTACAACACCTATATCTCTAAGGAGCTTGATTTCGCATTTATTATTTCCGCCCCATATAATATCTTCTGCTTGCATTGTCTCCTCCTATAAGAAAATGGCATATCTAAATACCAAACCTTTATATTTATCATCTATCTCAGAATTTGGATCAGCCATAATATCAATATCTATATCACTGAAGAAAATTCGATCTTTGTATCCTATTTCAACTGCTCCTAAATCCTTTGTAATAGGTACTCTAGTCTTTTGTCCATTTTTAAGTAAATACAAAACGCTATTTTTGCTGTTTACCAAGTAGAACTTTCCATCCTTTGCTTTATTAATAGCAAAATATTGGTCTACCGGTCTTGAAAATTTATCACGTTTTACATACAGGTTTGAAATGTAATTATTCGTAATCGCGTTCTTTTCTTCTCTTAATACAAATGACTCAACTGGCTGTTCTTCCATAACAACTCGCTTTCTGGTCTTTGCATCAAGTACATAATATCTGTCCTTAAACTGTAAGAAAAAAGGTCTTGGGTTTTCCTCATCACACCATGGACAAAAATATTTTCTGTTTTTGTCAGGACTTGCAAAATGCCAGTGCCCACATTCTGGACATTTCATCACTTTATTTGATGCCTCTAAACAAGCAAGTGCAAATTCTCTTGCTGTTGCTCTAGCAACACGATTCTCCTTCCCTTTAACAAATGTTTTATGAAACAGATTTGCTAATTTTGTTGTAAATACTACTTCTGCTGGCAACATCTGTGTCGACATATTGGGAGAATCTTCTTCATCAACATAAGGATATAATCCTCTATATGCCTGTTCTTGTTGTTCTGGGGTTCCATCCTCGACCATATCACCAACATAAGGATGTCCACATCTTAGCAATTCGAAAAGAATTACCGCTAAAGAATAATCATCTGTAAAAATATCTGGTTGCATCTGCTTATTCATAATTTCAGGAGCCATATATCTTGAGGTTCCAAGGATATTTCCAGAATCTCCCCCCGGAATATAAATATTGTCAATATCAATCATACAAATAGATGCAACTCCAGGGTCCTTATTAACAAGTATGTTATTTCCAGAAATATCACAATAAGCTCTGTTTGATTCATGGAGAAGAGCAAACTGCATTGCAATTTTATATCCAAGGAATAGTCTTCTCCTTAATCCTCCTGTTTCTTCGTTGTACCACTCTGACAAGCTCATCTCTCTTGAAGGAACCAACAACTTATTTAGAGAAACATGATCCACAACCTTTTCCATTGCATAACCGATATATGGTTCAACAAAAATATCCAATGGTTTTATAAACTGATCTGGATAACTCTGTTTTGCAAGCCACTCCAACTTGTTTAATCTATTTCTATTCTGAAATTCGTTTCCTCTTTTATAAAGCTTAATAATAAACTTTCCTGTTGATTCTTCATACACAACGCCTTGGGCGCCTTGCTTATCCACCTTCTCGGTTAGAAGATAATTCTGACCAGATGTCGATGTAATAATCATACCTTCTAGGTCTTTCACGCTTCTCCCTCCAATACTAATAATCCGATTGTTTTGTCATCATCATTTTTTTCTCTCAAATGATTCATCCACAATTCAATCTCTATATCTCTTTCTTTTCCGTCTTTTTCTTTTACTAATGTAACTAGATATCTTTGAAATGCATCAATAGCTTCTAAATCAAGTTCTTTGCAAATTCCATCCGTCATTGCAATTGCAATAAGATTTTTAACATTTTTCTCCGTTCTTACCTTGAATGAACTTTTTAAAACAACTTCTGCTAAAGCATATGTCTCGACTGTATAGAACTCATCCATATCTGTCACCAAAATCTGTTCATCTCCAAGCCTCGAAGCTATTAATCCATCACCAATCTGTCCTATTACAACATCACCATTACACCAAACAACGAAATTTAATGTTGTTCCGTAATCATTCCATGAACCATCAAAATGATTTTTCCAATCGCGAACAACAAATCGTCTTATTTCATCACTATCATCTGTTCTCAGTTCGGACTCTGATAGTTTTAATGCCAATCGCTTTACTGTATCAATAGCAGCCTCGGAACCTTTTTTTGCCCATTTACAAGAGCTGACTCCATCTGCAACAGCTAAACAATATGTATCATTACAGACTTTTCCAACAAAAACTGTGTCTTGATTTCCCAGATTCAGTTCTTCATGTCGTTTCCCTATTTCACTATATGAAAATTGAATAACCTTTCTCTCATTCTCCATATCAATCATATAATCACTTCATCCTCATCTTCATCTTCCCATTTAAGGAAACTCTGTATATCATTCGGATTGGTACTTGTCATTCGACTAATAGAAGACATTGTGATCCATTGAAATGCTTTAGCGATATCAGCCGCATCATTTGCAGCCATTGGCTTACTTCCATTATTTAAAAATGCACTAAGCATATTCAAATCTGTTGCAGAATCCACACTTAAAGCAACACGCATACATTTCTTGCTTCTCTCCCCTTCCTGCATAATTTTGATTGGTTCCCATTCAAGATAATCACTGACAGAACGTCCCGCACCATCTGGATAGTCTGTTGGATATCCATCACTTATTAGTACAACTGTTGGTAAGTAATCCTTTGACTTAATTATTTCTCTATCTTCAATTAACTCTGTAACAACAGAAATTGCTTCTCCCATAGGAGTCCGTCCAGCTGCCTCCAATTCTTCAAAATCAATGTCATTAACATCTGTTGGATACTGCTGTACCGTTACCTTGTCTCCTCCAAATGTAATAATACTAACCTTAAATACTCCTCTAATATCATTTACATTTCTTAATGAAACAATCATTTCCTGGATTGCTTTATTCAGAGCCTGAATTTTCTCGCCCTCCATACTTCCACTTGTATCTGCCAAAATAAAAATAGGTAATGCTCTTTCTTTTGTAATACTAAAATCATTTAATCCCATCGTATATTCCTCCTCTACTCTTCATGAATGAAATCCTTAAACAATTCTTCTTCTGTATTCTCTTCGGTCCATTCGAAAAAGTTTTCTAATTCATTTTCTTCTAGTTGCTTCACATTATCAGAAGTATTCGCCTTTTTGGATAAATCCTCCGTACTGCTAAACCTACCAACATTCTTTAACTTTCCATTATCCGGATTCGTCACATCCACTTTGCAAGAACAATTAACCAAATCTTTTCGATTGATTCTTCCAATTCTCTTTTCTTCCAATTCAGAACATGAAATATAGTACTTCTCGCAGTCTATGCAATAGAACAATGGTAGTCCACTGTATATCTCTACATCAATTGAATTTTTGGTGGTCATTATTCTATCTTGATGAATTGGACAATTCATTTCACAGCGAATCTGATTTAAACTTTCTTGTATTCTTTTCTTTGTTGCATTATTCTTTTCAATAATCGCCTTATGCTTCGCCTTTTTCTTACTTGTTGTTTTCTTTACAGTTTCAACTGGTTTATCTTTCTTCTCTTTGCTTATTGCAGGATCTAATTTCGCCCCTTTTTTCTTTACTGGATTTTTTGTTACAGCCCCAGATGTAACAGTTATTGATAAACCACTAGGTGCAATAAGTCGAACTCTTCTTTTAAGTTTTACACCCTCCGAGAACAAATAATACTGTTTACATCTATTGCAATAAAAAATCGGTCCCGCATATTCAACACCATTGTGCTTAAGTGATTGAGTTCTTCTAGTTTCTATTGTTTGCCCATGAGCAGGACACTTTGTCGAATATCTATACTCCATTTTCTTCCCTTTCTAACAGAAACTATACTATCTCTCCTCGAATCTCAAATTAAAAAAACAGTGCGAACTTAATCTTCATACAATTTGCATGCCGCAAGCACTCTTCTATAAATCTCTTTCTGCAAGTGCTTGGGTTCAATAACTGTTGCATAACCACCCAATGAAAGAATGTCTTTAATAATCTCTGTTTCATCAAATTTCAAATATGAAATTTCAAGTCTATATTTATTATCTTGTTTGTCATATCGAGCCTTCCGATCGTAGTATGAAAAAATACGAAAGCATCTTTCAATTACATGGTCAACAGGCTCAATATCTAGCTTTACAATTCTTGTGTTACTCTTAAGAAAGGTTTGATACATTTCTTCCAAATCTTCCTCATATACTTCACTTGAAAGCTTTATATTTTCCATTGTATCTAGATTCATCTTTAAGAATCTGTTTTGACTAGATTCAAATGCACAAATCCTAAATCTATCATTCACAATTGAGAACTCAATTTTCACCGGAAATACAGAAACATTTCTATACTCAAACATTCCCTCTCGAACATTGTCATAAATAATAGCTTTACGCTCCTTTATTGCTTTTGCAATTATCGAAATGATAGGTCCGAAGTTTTTTCCATTCTCAGTTGCTCCACCCGAGAATACATTTTTCACTTGTATATCTTTCGTAGACCAATCCACCGGAATGCTCTCTGTGTTTGTTCTCAATTTTTCAATAGTTTCATCGGATAAGAAATGAGTTATGTATTCATTCTCTAACAAAGACTTAGCTGCTTGTTGTTCAATAATACCCATTCTGATTGGAAAATCTGCAGCAATTGCTGATTCATATTGTCCATCTGAATATTTAAAGACAAGATCCTCTCCCTCTTTGGTAGAAAAAATAGCATCTGTCACATCGAAATCTGCTTCTCCTGTCAACAGCTGTTCAATTAATAAGTTTACTTCCCCCCTACTATACTTCCGATTGTTTTGGAGTAAATATGATATAAACTCAAAATACTTATTTTCAGTTTCGTCAAATAGATTCATAATTCATAACCGCCTTTTTCCAATCGTTTGCTATTGTTTCTCGAGTATTTCTGCCTTCACTCGATATCACTTTTGCTCTTTCCCCAAAACTACGTATCCAGGGAATCATCTCATCTGGATCTCGTACCTTTATTTTGTATTCATATACTCCATCCATCTTTTTTGTTATTTCCCCACCATGACCTTCATACTCAATACGACGTAATATATATGCTTCCTTCTCTTCATCAAATCTGAATTCTATAATCAATTCCTTCAGTTCTTCATTTATTCCAGATGTACACCAGCACTCTTTAATAAAACATTTCATACTTTCAACAATGCTTTTCTCTTTTGAATCCATAGTTTTTCTAAGTTTTACTGAAGTAATTTTATCCACTCGTATTACTCTCTGTTTATTATTTGAATTGTCAAAGCAGTACAAATACTGTCTTCCATATGTACTGTCATGGATTACAATTACCGGAAAAGCTTCGATTGGTTCTTGCTCTTGCATCTGTATGCTTAATGAATGTCCACTTTTACATCCTCGCAGAATATCTAACAAAACATCATTATCTAAAGAATCAAAAAAATGATTATGCTTAAAGGCAAAAACCTTTTCATTATCGATTTCAAGATTTCTCCCGCATTTCATATACAAATGAAGTTTTTCCTCCAGAAAGTAATATGGAACTTCCAATGGTGAAACATTCTTTACAAACTTTAGGTATAAACTCAAATCGTAAAGCTCATCATCGGTAAAGTTTTCCCAGATATCCTCTGTCAAACTATAAAAAACCGTTCTTCCTTCTTTACGGAACTTTATATACCCTTTTTCAACAAGTTCATCCAACTTTACTCGTAAGTTATCCTTGGTAAAAACAACCGTTGTATTATAATTTGGCAAAGCCTCCAATATTTCAGGAGCAGTCATTTCTTTTCTCTCACCCAACAGCTGTTGCACAAAGAAAAATGCCATTACATCCAATGCTGTAAAAGATTTGTTGCGAAAAGTTCCTGACAAATAATTCTTTTCACTATCTTCTATATGATACGAACAATACAAAAGAACCTTCTTATCAACACGACGCTTCTGAATGAACTTATCAGGAAGATAAGCGCTTATTCTTCTCTGTTCATTATCGTATTTTCTTCCGCTGATTCCCATTTCGATAAAATCGTCTCGTGAAAAGCAACCGTAAATATAAATATCCCTCAGAATTTGCCTTATATTCTCATAGTCTCTTATCAAGAGTACACTATCGCGCAGAGCCATAGTACACCTCCCTACTTCTTTCTCCAATCTCTATACTGACCAGTTGTCACTCTGTCATCAGATGGTTTTTCAGCCAATGTCGGAATTGCCCAATCTCGTCCAAACTTTACTGCACCTTGAATTCTTCCACTTGAACATAATACCTGTACTCGTCTTGGTGAAACGTTCCATTTTTCAGCTACTTGTTTAATTGTTAAATATCCTTCCATCTTTTATTTCCTTTATAAAATCAGACAACAATACATACTTTGAAACAATAATCTGTCTCATTATTATTCTATACCTCATGGCGAACAATGTCAAACAAATTGCAATAATAATTCATCTCAAAACGAGCTCTCAAACACGCATAAATTCTAGCCATAACAAAAACAAAGCACCTCCGCATAGGAAGTGCTTCAAACAACATAATCTCGTTC